>NZ_BAAANS010000081.1:0-31683 GCF_039529925.1 Kitasatospora saccharophila
CTGCAGGGGGGACCCTGTGGGAGAGTAGGACGCCGCCGAACAATCATTCAAAGAAAGGGCTCCAGCCGTCAGGCTGGGGCCCTTTCTGCATTTCCGGATCCATTCGGACGGAGGGGGAGAGCGGTGGGGTTCACCGGGGTGTGGGTGGTCGTGGCGCTGCCCGACGGCGAGCTGGGGCAACTGCCGGCACCGGACGAGGGGTGGTTCGTGCCGCCGGGCGAGGTCGGGGGCGAGCGGGCCTGGTGGGAGGCGGTGCACGAGCGGGGCGGCGCGGGCCGGGTCGTCCACGGGCTGTGGGAGGACGAGGACGCTGTTCGGCTCGGGGAGCTGATCGGCGGGTGGTACGAGGGGGCGGACGCGCTGGAGGAGTTCCGCGGAGCGGCGCTGGAGCGGGTGGACGAGCGGCGGCCGGAGCAGTTCTTCGCCGTGGCGATGCGGAAGGCGTTCCCGTTCGGGGCGCTGGCGTACGGGGTGGGACCGGGGGCGGTGCTCGGGCTGCCGGGGTGGTTCGGGGAGTTCGTGCTGAACGCGGATCAGCTGCGGGAGCGGCTGCCGGAGTTCGAGGCGGCCCTGGGGTGGTCGGGGGAGGAGCGGGAGCGGGTCCTCGGCCGGGTGCGGGCCTGGTTGACGGGGCTCGGGGACGAGCCGGACCACCCGGCCGAGGAACTGCTGGACGGTCCGCTGCGGGTGGTGCGGTGGGCCGCGGCCCGGGGGTGGGGCGTCCTGGGGGCGGCCCCGGTCTGCTGAGTGGCCGGGCGGCTGCCGGCGTCCGGTCCCCGCTGGGGAGCCCTGCTGGAAGCGGGGCGGAGAACGTAGGCTCGCCGGTATGCGGACTTCTGAGAACACGTCAGGTGCGGGTCACGTCGAGCGGGTCGAGGTGCTGACGCCGGGGCAGGTCGGGGCGGTGCGCGAGCTGCTCGCGGCGGCGGCCGGGGCGGACGGCCGGGAGGCGGTGTCGGAGGCCGGTCGACTGCGGATCCGGCCGGACAGCCCGCGCGAGGGCGTGCGGCACCTGGTGCAGTCGGTGGACGGCGCGGTGGTCGGTTACGCGCAGTTGGAGGGGGAGCGGCCGGGGACGGTGGAGCTGACGGTGGCCCCGGCCGAGCGCGGTCGCGGCCTGGGCGGCGAGCTGGTGGACGCGGTGCTGGCGCAGGGCGCGGGCGGGCTGGACTTCTGGGCGCACGGCGGCCTCCCGGCGGCCCGGCACCTGGCCGAGCGGCACGGCGCGGTGCTGGTGCGCGAGCTGCGGCAGATGCGGCGCACCGCGCCGGCGCCGGAGGCGGTGCCGCTGCCCGCGGGCGTGGTGCTGCGGACGTTCGAGCCGGGCCGGGACGAGGCGGCCTGGCTGGCGCTGAACGCGCTGGCGTTCGCGCACCACCCCGAGCAGGGCTCGTGGACGGAGCGGGACCTGGCGGAGCGGATCGCCGAGCCGTGGTTCGACCCGAAGGGCTTCTTCCTGGCGGAGCGGGAGGGGCGGCTGGTGGGCTTCCACTGGACGAAGACCCAGCCGGACGGGCTCGGCGAGGTCTACGTGGTGGGGGTGGATCCGGCGGAACAGGGTAATGGCCTGGGTAAGGCGTTGACGGCGGTGGGCCTGCGACACCTGGTCCTGGAGCGCGGCCTGCCGACGGTGATGCTGTACGTGGACGCGGACAACGCGGCGGCCGTCCGGGTGTACGAGCGGCTGGGTTTCACCGTCCACGAGGTCGACCTGATGTACCGCTGGGAGCCGTCCGGTCCGCGCTGAGCCGGTCGGACCCGGTCGGAAGGGAGCGTCCGCTAGCAGCCACAGGGGTGACGGACTCAGCTTTCCTCCTGGCCATGCGGTGTTTACCGTGGATTCAATTGGCGCCGCGAAGATCACAGAATGTCGTCCGTATTGCCGCGTCCGCGTCACCGCTCCACCCACCGTCCGCCCGGGCGGATCCCGGCGTCCCCGGGCGGATGGACCTGGGTCGACGAGGACGAGCAGCTTGCGGAGTCATGCCCTTCGCCCCACCGGGGCCGCGTCCTGCAGGAGGAGCTGGAACCGATGAGCATCCCCCGCCCCGTCTCCGACTCGGCCGATCCGGCCGAGCGCAGCAGTGAGCAGAAGCCGGCCGTGCGGTCGGGAGTCAGGTCCGGGTCCGGTGCCGGCGGCAGGGTCGCCGTCGGCAAGGACGCGGGCAAGGAGTCCGGCAAGGAGGCGCGGCCGCGTCCGGCGCCGGCCCGCGGCAAGAGCAGGGCGGCCGGACCGAAGGCCGCCGCCGGGTCCGGGTCCGCCGAGCCGGGGACGGCCGACGGCAAGGCGGTCGAGGGCAGGGCGGCCGAGCCGGTGCGGGTGGCGACGGCGCTGCCCGCGGCGGTCTCGGCGGCCTTCCCGGCGGGCGGCCCGGGTGCCGGGGGCGCGGAGGAGGCGGAGCTGCCGCAGGGCCGGTTCCTGGACCGCGAGCGCAGCTGGCTGGCGTTCAACGAGCGGGTGCTGGAGCTCGCGGAGGACCCGGACATCCCGCTGCTGGAGCGGGCCAAGTTCCTGGCGATCTTCGCGTCCAACCTGGACGAGTTCTTCATGGTGCGGGTGGCCGGTCTCAAGCGCCGGATCGCCACCGGCGTGGCGCAGCGCTCGGCGTCCGGCCTGCAGCCGCGCGAGGTGCTGGACCTGATCTGGCGGCGTTCGCGCGAGCTGATGGCGCGTCACGCGGCGACCTTCCAGCAGGAGGTGCTGCCGGACCTGGCGGCCGAGGGCATCGAGCTGGTGCGCTGGCCGGACCTGGCGGAGACCGAGCAGGCGCGGCTGCACACGCTGTTCCGGCAGCAGATCTTCCCGGTGCTGACGCCGCTGGCGGTCGACCCGGCGCACCCGTTCCCGTACATATCGGGCCTGTCGCTGAACCTGGCGGTGGTGGTGCGCAACCCGGTGTCGGGGCACAAGCACTTCGCCCGGGTGAAGGTCCCGCAGTCGCTGTCGAGGTTCCTGGAGGCGTCGCCGCAGCGGTACGTGCCGCTGGAGGACGTGATGGGGGCGCACCTGGAGGAGCTGTTCCCGGGGATGGAGGTGCTCGCCCACCACGCGTTCCGGGTCACCCGCAACGAGGACCTGGAGGTGGAGGAGGACGACACCGAGAACATCCTGAAGGCGCTGGAGAAGGAGCTGATGCGGCGCCGCTTCGGCCCGCCGGTGCGGCTGGAGGTCGAGGAGTCGATCGACCCGTACATCCTGGACCTGCTGGTGCGGGAGCTGAACATCACCGAGGCGGAGGTCTTCCCGCTGCCCGGGCCGCTGGACCTGACCGGGCTGTTCGGGATCGCCGACCTGGACCGGCCGGAGCTGCGCTACCCGAAGTTCGTGGCGGGCACGGCGCGCGGGCTGACCGACGTGGAGTCGGCGACGCTGCCGGACATCTTCGCCGCGATGCGCGAGCGGGACGTGCTGCTGCACCACCCGTACGACTCGTTCTCCACCTCGGTGCAGGCGTTCCTGGAACAGGCCGCCGCCGACCCGCACGTGCTGGCGATCAAGCAGACGCTGTACCGCACCTCCGGCGACTCGCCGATCGTGGACGCGCTGATCGACGCGGCGGAGTCCGGCAAGCAGGTGCTGGTGCTGGTGGAGATCAAGGCCAGGTTCGACGAGCAGGCGAACATCAAGTGGGCCCGCAAGCTGGAGGAGTCCGGCTGCCACGTGGTGTACGGCCTGGTCGGGCTGAAGACGCACTGCAAGCTGTCGCTGGTGGTCCGCCAGGAGGGCGACACGCTGCGCCGGTACTCGCACGTCGGCACCGGCAACTACCACCCGAAGACGGCCCGGCTGTACGAGGACCTGGGCCTGCTGACCGCCGACCCGCAGGTCGGCGCGGACCTGTCGGACCTGTTCAACCGGCTGTCGGGGTACTCGCGCCGCGAGTCCTACCGGCGGCTGCTGACCGCGCCGCGCGGGCTGCGCGACGGGCTGGTGGCGCGGATCAACGGGGAGATCGCGCACCACCGGGCCGGGCGGCCCGCCTGCGTCAAGATCAAGGTCAACTCGATCGTCGACGAGGTGGTGATCGACGCGCTGTACCGGGCCTCGCAGGCCGGCGTGCCGGTGGACGTGTGGGTGCGCGGCATCTGCGCGATCCGGCCGGGCGTGCCGGGGCTGAGCGAGAACGTCCGGGTGCGGTCGATACTCGGGCGGTTCCTGGAGCACTCGCGGGTGTTCGTGTTCGGCAACGGGGGCGACCCCGAGGTGTGGATCGGCAGCGCCGACATGATGCACCGCAACCTGGACCGCCGGATCGAGGCGCTGGTGCGGGTCACCGACCCGGCGCACCGGGCCGAGCTGAACGGGCTGCTGGAGCTCGGCGTCTCGGACGAGACCGACTCCTGGCACCTGGGCGCCGACGGCACCTGGACCCGGCACGCGCAGGACGCCGAGGGCCGGCCGCTGCGCCACGTCCAGGACCTGCTGATCGACTCGCGCCGCCGCAACCGCGGCTCCGCCGCCGCGCGCTGAGCGGCACCCCGCCCGCGCCGGGAAGTCGCCCGGCGCGGGCGGACTGCACCCCTGGGGCAGGCCCAGGGAGGAGATCGGGGAGAGCCACAGCCATGACCGATGCGCCGACGACGGCCCCGGTGGCGCGCGCCGCGACCACCGGGGAGGTCCTTGCCGGCTACCTGACCGTCCAGGCGGGCGCGTTCCTGCGCGCCCTGCCGCAGGCGGTCGGCGAGGCGGGGTCCAGACCGGGGGCGCTCCCGGCGTCGGCGCGGGCCGCGGACGACCTGCTGCGCGCGGTGCGCCGGGTCGGCGGGGTGCTGCACACCTTCGCGGCGGCGTTCGACCCCCAGTGGGCGCAGGAGTCGCGCACCGAGCTGCGCTGGCTGCTCAACCTGCTCGGCCAGGAGCCCGGCTACCAGCGGCGGGCGGTGCGGCTGCTGGGCGCGCTGGACTCGCTGGCCGACACCTCCCCGGACGCGGCGGGCATGCTGGCCGGGCACGCGGGCGCGCCCAAGGCCCGGGCGCTGCTGGAGCGGCAGCTGACGCTGGCCAGGACCAGGGCGCACACCGCGCTGCTGCAGGAGCTGCGCTCGGCCCGGCTGCACGCGCTGGCGGACCGGATGACGCTGCTGGCCGGGGACGTGCCGCTGGTGGCGCCGACCGCCGCCGAACCGGTGGCGGCGCTGCTGCCGCAGACCGCGGCGGCGCTGGGCGCGCTGCTGGGCGCGGGCGAGCGGCTGCCGTGGCAGCGGGCGGCCCAGGCGTACGGCGGGGCGGGCCTGCACCGGCTGGTCGCGGCGGACGCGGAGCCGGGCGGGGTGCCGGCGTCGCGCACCCCGGCGGACGCCGACGCGGCGCTGGCGGCGGACGACGCGCCGTGGCTGCGGGCCCGGATCCTGCTGAAGCGGGCCAGGTACGCGCTGGAGGTGTGCGGCGGGACCGGCGAGGGGCTGGCGGAGCTGGACGGCGTGCTGGCGCGCCACCAGGAGGCGTCCGACGCGGCGGTGACGGTGGCGACGGCGGCCCGCACGCCGCGGATCACCCCGGCGACGGCGTACGTGCTGGGCGTGGTGCACGCGGACCAGCGTTTGGAGGTCGAGTCGGCCCGGTACGCTTTCGGGCGCCAGTGGCCGGGGGTGGTCCCGGGGCTGGTGGGCCCGGTGGCGGCGCTGCCGGGCTGAGCCCTCGTCGCCCCCGCCCGGACGGACCGCGTACCGCTGATGCCCGATCGTTCCTCCCCGCCCGACCGCGCCCCCGCCCGGTCGGGCGGCGCCCTTCAGAGCCGCCGTCCGGCGGCGGGCTCCCGTTCGACGGTGCTGGCGGCGGGGGCGGTGCTGTGGGTGCCGGGGCCGCCGAAGAAGGGCGGCAAGGGCCGCAAGAAGCCGCGGATCGCGCTGGTGCACCGGCCCAAGTACGACGACTGGAGCCTGCCGAAGGGGAAGCTCGACCCGGGCGAGGGCTGGCGGGCGGCGGCGCTGCGCGAGGTGCTGGAGGAGACCGGGATGCGCTGCGTGCTGGGGCCGGAGCTGCCGGCGCAGCACTACCTGGCGCACGGCCGGCCGAAGGAGGTCCGGTACTGGTCGGCGGTGCCGACGGGTGGCGCGTTCCGGCCCAACCGGGAGGTGGACCGCCTGGAGTGGCTGCCGCCGAAGCGCGCCAGGGAGCGGCTGACCCACCCGCGGGACCGGGTGCTGGTGGACGCGCTGCTGGAGCTGCTGTTCGACTGATCGGCCGCCCGGGTGGTTCGCACAGGTCGCACGGGTGATCTCACCGCGCCCCCACCGTGACGCAACCGTTACTACCGGCCGCAGTTTCCTGACGTCCCTTCGAGGTTCACTCCCCGTTCATTTGTGACCGGCTGACGCGTCACCTGTCCTGCCTAACTTCTGGGTTACCGGAGGGCCGAAAGGGCCCCGGACCACAGCAAAACCGGTCGTTCCGAGACCGGCATTGCCTCAGAAAGGGACACCCAGTGAACCTGCGGAACGGCCGCTCCAAGGCCCTCGCCATCGGTGCCGTCGCGCTCGTCTCCACGCTGTCGCTGTCGGCTTGCGGCACGGACGACAACACCGACAAGTCCTCTTCGAGCACCGCGGCCTCGGGCGGCGCGACCACCGCCGCCAAGATCGCCTGTGCCGACAAGGGCGGCCAGCTGCTGGGCGCCGGTTCGACCGCGCAGACTCCGGCGATCGACGTCTGGAAGGCCGCCTACAGCGCCGCCTGCTCCAGCGCGACCCTGACCTACTCCGGCGGCGGCTCCGGTGCCGGTGTCACCCAGTTCAACCAGGGCAAGATCGCCTTCGCGGGTTCCGACTCGGCCCTGAAGCCCGCCGAGGTCGACGCCTCCAAGAGCGTCTGCACCGGCGGCCAGGCGATCGACCTCCCGATGGTCGGCGGCCTGGTCTCGATCGTCTTCAACGTCGAGGGCGTCGACAAGCTCGTCGTGGACGGCCCGACCCTGGCGAAGATCTTCGACTCGCAGATCACCAAGTGGAACGACCCGGCGATCGCCGCCCTGAACCCGGGCGTCACCCTCCCGGCCGCCGACATCCAGGCGATCCACCGCTCGGAGGACTCCGGCACCACCGCCAACCTGACCGGCTACCTGGCCAAGGCCGGCGGCGGCAACTGGAAGTACCCGGCCGCCAAGGCGTGGGCGGGCCAGGGCGGCCAGTCCGCGAACGGCTCGGCCGGTGTCGCGGCCCTGGTCAAGCAGACCAAGAACTCGATCTCCTACGTCGAGCTCTCCTACGCCCAGACCAACAAGCTGAACAGCGCCTCGATCAACACCGGCGCCTCCAAGCCGGTCGAGGCCACCGCCGCCAACGCCGCCGCCACCCTGGCCTCCGCCAAGGTCGTCGGCACCGGCGCCGACCTGGCGCTGGACATCGACTACGCGACCAAGGCCGAGGGCAACTACCCGATCACCCTGGTCACCTACGAGATCGTCTGCGACAAGGGCAACAAGGCCGAGACCCTGCCGGTCCTCAAGTCCTTCCTGAACTACACCGTCAGCGAAACCGGCCAGCAGGCCATCGGCGCGGTCGGCTACGTGCCGCTGCCGGCCGAGCTCGCGGCCAAGGTCAAGACCCAGATCGACGCCCTGGCCTGAGGCTGAGCGACGACCGGCCGGGCGGCCCCCGAAGGAGGGGGAGGGGCCGCCCGGCCGGGCACTCGTCCGAGCGCGCCGCGCGTCGCGCACCACGCACCACCACCACGAACGTCCGGGGCACCGCCGCCAAGGTGCCGCCCTCCGCGGGGCAGCGCCGCCAGACCGGAGTAACGACCATGACTTCTGCACCCCCCGCCGACACGCGGGGACGGACTCGACGGAGCCGGGGCGACAGCCGCCGCGGTGACAGCGTGTTCTTCAACCTCTCCCGGGGCTCGGGCGTCCTGCTGCTGGTCATCATGGCCGCCATCGCAGGCTTCCTCGCCTACCGTTCCGCCCTCGCGCTGGGCAAGAACGAGGGCAACTTCCTCACCACCTTCGAGTGGACCCCGGACGCCGCCAAGCCGGTGTTCGGCGTCGCCGTCCTCACCTTCGGCACCCTGGTCAGCGCGCTGATCGCGATGCTCATCGCGGTGCCGGTCGCGGTCGGCATCGCGCTGTTCATCTCGCACTACGCGCCGCGCCGGATCGCCCAGCCGTTCGCCTACCTGGTGGACCTGCTGGCCGCCGTCCCGTCCATCGTCTACGGCCTGTGGGGCGTGCTGTTCCTCGTCCCGCACATGGACGGCCTGACCAGCTGGATGGACCAGTACCTCGGCTGGACGTACGTCTTCGACCAGTCCAGCACCGGCGTCGCCCCGCGCAACCTGTTCACCGTCGGCATCCTGCTCGCCATCATGGTGCTGCCGATCATCACCGCGGTCACCCGCGAGGTGTTCCGGCAGGTCCCGCGGATGCACGAGGAGGCGGCGCTCGCGCTCGGCGCGACCCGCTGGGAGATGATCCGCACCGCGGTGCTGCCCTTCGGCCGCCCGGGCATCATCTCCGCCTCCATGCTCGGCCTGGGCCGCGCGCTCGGCGAGACCATCGCGGTCGCCACCGTGCTGTCCACCAACAGCGAGTTGACGCTGCACCTGCTCGACCCGGGCGGCGGCACCTTCGCGGAGAACATCGCGCTGAAGTTCAACGAGGCCCAGCCGCTCGGCCGGGACGCGCTGATGGCCTCCGGCCTGGTGCTGTTCGTCATCACCCTGCTGGTGAACGGCGCGGCCCGCATGATCATCGCCCGTCGCAAGGAGTACTCGGGGGCCGCCGCGTGACCACTGCAACCATCACCGACGCCACGCCGCCGCAGCTGGCCCACCGGCTGACCGCGGCCCGGCTGCCCCGCTGGGCGCCGGCCGGCATCGCGGCCGTCTCGATCGCGGTCGGCTGCGGCCTCGGCGCCGTCGCCGGGCTGGAGAGCCACCTGCAGTGGGGCCTGATCTCCGCCCTGCTGTTCCTGGTGGTCAGCTACGCCGTCTCGGCCTCGGTCGAGGGCCGCCGCCAGGCCAGGGACCGGTTCGCCACCTCGCTGATCTGGGTCTCCTTCATCTGCGCCGTGGTGCCGCTGGTCGCCCTGACCTTCTACACCGTCCAGCAGGGCATCGGCGCGATCAACGGCGACTTCCTGACCCACTCGATGAAGGGCGTCGTCGCCACCCTCAGCCCGGACGGCGGCATCTACCACGCCATCATCGGCACCATCGAGCAGGTCCTGCTGGCCACCCTGATCGCCGCGCCGATCGGCCTGCTCACCGCCGTCTACCTGGTGGAGTACGGCCGCGGCCGGCTCGCCAAGGCGGTCACCTTCTTCGTCGACGTCATGACCGGCATCCCGTCGGTCGTCGCCGGCCTGTTCGTCCTGTCGCTCTGGAACATCATGCTGGGCTTCGAGTACTCCGGCTTCTCGGGCAGCCTCGCGCTGGCGATCCTGATGATGCCGGTCGTGGTCCGCTCCACCGAGGAGATGCTCAAGCTCGTCCCGAACGAGCTGCGCGAAGCCTCGTACGCGCTCGGTGTGCCGCGCTGGAAGACCATCCTGCGGATCGTCCTCCCCACCGCCGTGGGCGGGATCACCACCGGCGTGATGCTGGCGGTCGCCCGCATCACCGGTGAGACCGCCCCCGTGATGATGCTGGTCTTCGGTGCCGACTTCATCAACAGCGACCCGTTCAACGGACCGCAGCAGTCGCTGCCGCTCTACATCTGGCAGCAGTACTCGCAGATCAACAACGACTACGGCTACCAGCGCGCGTGGGGCGCGGCCCTGGTCCTGATCGCCTTCGTGATGGGTCTCAACCTCATCGCCCGGGGCGTCGCGCGCTGGCGCTCGCCCAAGGGCGGGCACTGACACCGACTGACGTACGAACAGACGAGAGAAGACGAAAGATCATGGCCAAGCGCATCGACGTCAGCGGACTGTCCGCCTACTACGGCTCCACCCGCGCCATCGAGGACATCTCGATGACCATCGAGCCCCGCTCGGTGACCGCCTTCATCGGCCCCTCGGGCTGCGGCAAGTCCACCTTCCTGCGCACCCTGAACCGGATGCACGAGGTGATCCCCGGCGCCCGGGTCGAGGGCAAGGTGCTGCTGGACGACGAGAACCTGTACGGCGCGAACGTCGACCCGGTCGCCGTCCGCCGCTCGGTCGGCATGGTGTTCCAGCGTCCCAACCCGTTCCCCACCATGTCGATCTACGACAACGTGGTGGCCGGCCTCAAGCTGGCCGGGGTGAAGAAGAAGTCCGTGCTGGACGGCGTGGTGGAGAAGTCCCTGCAGGGCGCCAACCTGTGGAACGAGGTCAAGGACCGCCTGGGCAAGCCCGGCGCGGGCCTGTCCGGCGGCCAGCAGCAGCGGCTGTGCATCGCCCGGGCGATCGCGGTCGAGCCCGAGGTGCTGCTGATGGACGAGCCCTGCTCGGCCCTCGACCCGATCTCCACCCTCGCCATCGAGGACCTGATCGGCGAGCTGAAGTCGCAGTTCACCATCGTGATCGTGACCCACAACATGCAGCAGGCGGCCCGCGTCTCCGACCGCACCGCCTTCTTCAACCTGGCGGGCGTCGGCCAGCCGGGCAAGCTGGTCGAGCTGGACGACACCCAGCGGATCTTCTCCAACCCGTCGGTCCAGGCCACCGAGGACTACATCTCCGGCCGCTTCGGCTGACCGGCCCGCCCGTCCCGGGGCCGCAACGAGCTGCTCCGCGGCGCTGCATGGCGGTGCCGCCGCGGAGTACGAGAGGAAGGGCCCGCCCCCGTGCTGTGGGGGCGGGCCCTTCCGCCTTCGGTCGCGCGTCCGGCTCCGGCCGCGCGGGCGCTAGAGGAACAGCAGGTTCACGATCCCGTACATCGCGGCGGCCACGATCGCCGCCGCCGGCATGGTGATGAACCAGCCCATCACGATGTTCTTCGCCACCCCCCAGCGGACCGCGCGGACCCGCTTGGTGGCGCCCACGCCCATGATCGCCGAGGTGATCACGTGGGTGGTGGAGATCGGCGCCGCGTAGACGAACGAGGTGACGTACATGACCGCGGAGGCGGTGGCCTCGGCGGCGAAGCCCTGCGGCGGGTCCAGCTCGATGATCTTCCGGCCGAGGGTGCGCATGATCCGCCAGCCGCCCGCGTAGGTGCCCAGCGAGAGCATCGTGGCGCAGGAGATCTTCACCCAGATCGGGATCCCGTTGCCGGTCTGGTGGCCGGAGATGGTCAGCGCCATCACCACGATGCCCATGGTCTTCTGCGCGTCCTGCAGGCCGTGCGCCAGCGCCATCGCGGCCGCCGAAGCGGTCTGCGCCACCCGGAAGTTGCGCTTGGCCCGGTGCGGGTTGGCCCGCCGGAAGATCCACAGGATCGCCAGCATCACCAGGAAGCCGCCGATCAGGCCGACCACCGGCGAGACGATCATCGGAATGATGATCTTCTCGACCACGCCGTGCCAGACCACCCCGATGCCGCCCGCCAGCGCCGCGCCCACCATGCCGCCGAACAGCGCGTGCGAGGAGGAGGACGGCAGGCCGAAGTACCAGGTCACCAGGTTCCAGGTGATGGCACCGACCAGGGCGGCGAACATGATCGCCATGCCCTTGCTGCCGGTCGGGGTCTCGATGATCCCCTCGGAGACGGTCTTCGCCACCCCGCTGCCGAGGAAGGCGCCCGCCAGGTTCATCACCGCGGCCATCGCCAGCGCCGCCCGGGGGGTCAGCGCCCGGGTGGAGACCGAGGTGGCGATCGCGTTGGCGGAGTCGTGGAAGCCGTTGGTGTACGTGAAGAAGAAAGCGACGCCGATGACGACGATCAGTGCTGCCATGTCCACGGAGGTCAGGACTCCTTGACGGCGATGGTCTCCACCGTGTTGGCCACGTGCTCGAACGCGTCGGCGGCCTCTTCGAGGACGTCCACGACCTGCTTGAGCTTCAGCACCTCGATCGCCTCGTACTGGCCGGAGAACAGGTGGGCCAGCAGCTTGCGGTGGATCTGGTCCGCCTGGTTCTCCAGCCGGTTGACCTCGATCCAGTACTCGGTGAGGTTCGACATCGACCGCAGGTTGGGCATCGCCTCCGCGGTCAGCTCGGCCGCCCGGGCCAGCACCTCGATCTGCTGCTCGATGCCCTTCGGGAGGGTCTCGATGTCGTACAGCACGACCAGGTCGACGGCCTCCTCCATGAAGTCCATGATGTCGTCCAGCGAGGAGGCCAGGTTGTAGATGTCCTCCCGGTCGAACGGGGTGATGAACGAGGAGTTCAACTGGTGGAAGATCGCATGGGTGGTGTCGTCCCCGGCGTGCTCGGCGGCGCGCATGCGCTCGACGATCTCCGCGCGGGCTGACACGTCCGAGCCCAGTAGTTCCAGCAGGAGCTTCGATCCGACGACCAGGTTCTCCGCCGCAGCGGCGAACATGTCGTAGAAGCTCGTCTCCTTCGGGGTCAGGCTAAAACGCACGGAAATCTCCGATGTGCGGGGTCGGTACTTGACGATGCTAGGCGCACACCCACCGCTCGTGAGCACGGGGTTGCCGACGCGCGCCCTAAGTGTGTCCCACGACACGCCGGTTTGCTCCCGCTCTGCACGGGGATCTCTGTCCTGACGCCCGGACGGCGGAACACCGGACCGGTGCCGCGTGTTGGAATCTGGGGGTACCTCCCGGGCCGGAGCCCGGGGGCGGGCCGAGCACCGAGACCAAGAGGGCGGACCGGATGACCACCATCGACACCCCGAGCACCGACACCGCGCCGACGGCCCCCGCGGCCTGCCACGGCACGGCCCCGGCCACCGGGCCGCACGGCTACAGCGGCGAGAAGGAGGCGCACCTCAAGCGGCTGCGCCGCATCGAGGGGCAGATCCGCGGCCTCCAGCGGATGGTCGACGAGGACGTCTACTGCATCGACATCCTCACCCAGGTGTCCGCCTCCACCAAGGCCCTGCAGTCCTTCGCGCTCTCCCTGCTGGAGGAGCACCTGCGGCACTGCGTCGCCGCCGCGGCCGCCGCGGAGGACGGCGGCGAGGAGCTGAACGCCAAGGTCGCCGAGGCCAGCGCCGCGATCGCCCGGCTGCTGCGCACCTGAGCCGACGGGCCCGCCCGGCCCGGCCCGCTGACGGCGCCTCAGCCCTCCGGCGGGTCCGGTTCGCGGCGGGCCAGCAGCACCTCGTCGATCTGCTCGGCGGCCAGCCGCTCCGCGCGGCTGGCCGAGGCGGCGATCATCAGCTCGCCGGTCAGGTCGATCTCGTCCAGCGCGGTTCTGTCGTGGCCGCCGGTGCCGCTCTCCCCGGATGCCATGGCCTCCACCCCTTCCGCGCCCCGTCCGCCGCCCCGCTTGCCCGCCCCGTACCAGCGTAGGGAGCGGCGGGCCGGGCCACATGGCACGGACGGGCCATCTCTGCCGCCCGAAACGGGTGGGCCCGGCGCCGCGGGTCACTTCGGCGAGGGGTCGGCCTTCATCGAGTAGATGTCGGCGGCGGCGGGCTCGGCGGCCTCCACCGGCTTGCCGAAGTCGGCGAGCGACAGCGTGGAGACCACCTTGACCTGGTCCTTCGCCGCGGTGGACCCGGCCACCCCGGCGAAAGCGAAGTCCTCCACCACCTTGTGCAGCCGGCCCTGGCCGTCCAGCCAGACCTCGTACGGGACCTCCTTGACGGTGAAGGTCTGGGCGGCCATCCGCAGCCCGTCCGCCCCGCGGCCGCCGGTCGCGTCGGCGGCCTTCGCCAGATCCAGGGTGCCCCGGTAGTGCTTGAGCTCCACGCCGCCCACCGGCTCGGTGCCGACCAGCTCGGCGCTCTGCGCCCCGCGCAGCGCGCCCGCGGCGGTGGCCGGGTCGGTGGCCCCGGAACTCACCAGGTTGCCGTCCGGGAGCTGGCGCACGTCCAGCTTGACCCACTTGCCCTCGGGGATCTTCGCGCCGCTGTTCTGCAGGTAGACCGTGCCGGGCAGCACCACCTCGGTGATCTTCCCGGTGGTCGCGGCGCCGGGCGGGACGTCGATCTCCAGGCGGCCGATCCGCTTCACGTAGTCGTAGCCGCCGGTGCCGTTGAAGACCGCCTTCTTGTCGGCGGACTCGGTGATCAACTCGGTGACCGCCCGCACCGAGCCCGTCCGGCCGGTGATGTCGGCGGCCGAGCGGACCGCCGTCAGCGGGTCCGCGGACAGCTGGTCGGCGGAGACCGACGGGCCGTTGCCGCCGGTGCAGGCCGACAGCGCGGCGACGAGCAGGGCCGCGGCGGCGGCGGCGCGGTTGAGCATCTTCACTTCTTCGACAACCCCCTCGGGCCCCGGACGACCCGGCAGGCGACCGCCCCGGATGGGCGGAGCGCTCGCCAGGTGAACGAGTCGGGGGCGGGAAGGTTACGCGGATGTTCACCGGCCGGACGGGACCGGGGCCCCGCCGGGCCGGGATACGGTGAAGGACGTGGCAGATCAGCGCCCCGGGGCACCCGGCGGGGCATTACGGACCGACCACCCGGACGAGCACCGGGCGGAGGTGGTGGAGCGCGGCTCCTTCAGCTTCGCGCAGTGCGGCTGCGGCTGGTCCGCCCCCGGGCGGCGCTCCCGGGACAAGTCCCGGCGGGACGCCGCGGAGCACCTCGCGGAGACCGGCGCGGGCGGCGGCACCGAGGTCGCCTGAGCCCGCCCGGTGCGGCGGACCCGGCTCAGGCCGCCAGGTCCGACTCGCGGTCCCGGTCCCGGTGCGGCCCGTCCTGGCCCCGGCGGCGCCCGGAGCGGCGGGCGGCGGGCGCGGACGACCGGCCGGCGGCCGGACCGGCGGCGGAGCGGGCCACCACCAGCGGGCGCAGCGCGGTGCGCGACAGCGCGTGGCACAGCGGCACCAGGACGGCCATCGCGATCGGGGCGAGCAGCAGCACCACGGCGGTGGCCAGCGCGTAGCCGCCGATCACGTCGGTCGGGTAGTGCACGCCGACGAACAGCCGGCAGAAGCCCTGCAGCAGGGCGAGCGCGCCGGCGGCCAGGCCGAGCTTGCGGTTGACCAGGAACAGCGCGACGGCGATGCCCATGGACATCGCCGAGTGGTCGCTGACGAAGGAGAGCGTGTCCTCCTTGCCGGGCACCAGGACGTCCAGTTCGGGGTGGCTGACGAACGGCCGCGGCCGGTTGACCAGTTGGGAGATCGGCAGGTTGGCGAGCTCGGCGACGGCGACCGCCAGCGGCGCCCACAGCACGCCGGCCACCGCGACCGGGGCGTCCGGGCGGCGGCGGGCGACCAGCCAGGCGACCAGGCCGAGCGCGGCCAGGCCGAACAGGATGCCGTACTCGGCGGTCCAGGCGACCAACGAGTCCAGCCAGCCGGGGGCGTCGGCGGCCAGGCCGTTGACGGCCTTGAGCAGGCCGAGATCGGGGTCGCCCGAACCGGTCCCGGCGTCGGCGAGCAGCGTCGGCACGCCGCACCTCCCTGTCGGCTCTCCGCAGTGGTCCCAGAACGTGGTGCTTCCGGGTGCGGACGACCGGCAGCCTCCTGAGTCAACGCGATCAAGGCCGCCGCGGTTTCCGTCGAAACACACCGTTATGCAAAATTGACTCACCGTCCACCGGGCGCGCACATGCCGGGCCGGGCGGTCAGCTCGTCCTCGGGGCCTCGCCCTTCGTGATGGTGCCGTCGTTCGGGTTCCGGTTGGGCAGCGCGGCGGCGCCGTCCGGGGTGACCCGGGTCGCCCCGATGTAGTCCTTCTGCTCGATGGTGTCGTAGCGGACCTTGGCCCCGGTGTGCGGCGCGTCGATCATGTACCCGCCGCCGACGTAGATGCCGACGTGGTGGATGGTGCGCGGGTCCTCCAGGTCGTTGGCGAAGAACACCAGGTCCCCGGGCCGCAGTTGGTCCCGGGACGGGTGCGGCCCGGCGTACCACTGGTCGTTGGCCACCCGGGGCAGCACGATGCCGACGCTCTCGTACGCGGCCTTGGTCAGGCCCGAGCAGTCGAACCGCCCGTCCTCCCAGCTCTGCCCGGTGCCGCCCCACAGGTAGTCGGTGCCCAACTTGCCCTGCGCGAACCAGATCGCCCCGGCCGCCTGCTTGGACAGCGCCAACTGCCCGCCCTGGGCGGCCGGTGCGGTGAAGGACTTCGCCAGCGCCTGGATGCTGCGCACGTACCCCTGGGTCTCCTTGTACGGCGGGATCCCGTTGTGCTCGATCACCGCGTACGGACCGGCGTTGTACGCCGCCAGCATGTTGGCCTGCTTGTCGCCGGGGACCTTGGCCACGTCCCGGGCCAGCGCGCAGTCGTAGGTGGCGGCCGAGGCGATCGCGTCGTAGGCGTTCCAGATGTCCCGCTTGCCGTCGCCGTCGCCGTCCGTGCCGTAGGTGGCCCAGGTCGCCTCCAGGAACTGGGCCATCCCGTACGCCTGCGCCGGACTCTTCGCCTGCGGGTCGAACCCGCTCTCCTGGTAGAGCTGCGCGGCCAGCATCGGCGCGGAGATCTCCCGGCAGAGCCCGCCCCACTGCTGGATGTGCGACCGGTAGGCGGCCGGCACCGTCCCGCCGGAGAGCCCGGGGGCGGCCGAGGAGCCCTCCGGCACCCCACTGGCCGCGTACGTCCCGAGCGTCACGACGCCCACGAAACCGATCCCGAGCACCACGGCCGCGGCGCCCGCCGTCCGAGCCTTCCGGAGCACCATCAAGCACCATCCCGACGGAACGTCAGCGGCCATGTCCTGTTGCGCAATTGCCCGGTGCAATCATCACAGATACCACGGGCGGGAAGTATCCTTGAAGCACCGGACATCCTGGCGGAGGCGTTCGGCCAGCCACGAGCAATCCGCGAGAAGCAGCCAAGTCGACATCAGATCTGGCCAAGAATAGGTCCTGCCCCTTCGCTCGACCGTGGTCCGGGGCCTTGAATTTTCCTGATCGGCGGTGAGATGGGATGGACCTGAACGTGGACAGCACAGTGATCCGGTACCTGGCGGAGGACCCGCCGAAGAAGGCCAACATCGACACCATCATCGGTGGGATCGCCCCCGACTGGGGCCCGTTCGCCTCCCTCGGCTCCTCGGCCCGGGTGATGGTCCAGGTCGTGATGGCCGTCGCCATCCTGATCTGCCTGGGCATCGCGATCTGGGGCGCCGCCAAGCAGCGGATCGGCGCCACCGCGATGCGCGACACCTTCAGCGCCGAACAGGGCAAGGGGCTGATCGTCGCCGGCCTGACCGGCGTGTTCATCATCGGTTCGCTCGGCACCCTGTTCACCATTGTGTACGGCATGGCCATCTGACGATCGGACAACTCGCGCCCCGGTGCGGTTGATCCGCACGCCCGCACCGCACCCCGCATCCCGCACCACGTCCCCACGCCGAGCACCCGTCACGCCGCCGCGCGCGCCCCGCGCGGCGGCGCCCCACCAGGAGGGCCCCCGTGCCGTTGTCCGACGACCAGCCGCACACCCGTACGCGGCTACCGGTCGCCGAACAGACCGTCCACGTGACCGGACGTCAGGCCAGGCCGCTGCGCACCCTCCTGACCATCCTCGGCATCGTCACCCTGCTGGTCGTCGCCGTCTCCATCGCCAACCGCGACAAGCCCGCGGTCGGCCACGGCGGCACCGGCACCTCCGGCGACCGCGCGAGCGCCGCCGCGGCCTCCCCCGACCGCACCGCCGCCAGCGGCCAGCAGCCCGTCACCACCACCTCCAACGGCATCGGCACCGGCTACCCGCACACCGACCAGGGCGCGCAGTCCGCCGCCGCCAACTACGCCGTGGCCCTCGGCTCCGCCGACATGTTCCGCACCGCCGGCCGCCACACCGTCCTCGCCACCATCGCCGACCCCACCGCCGTCCAACCCCTCCAGACCCGCCTGGACCAGGCGTTCACCCCGGAGACGAACGCGCGCTACGGGCTCGACGCGGAGGGCAGGGCGCCGAAGAAACTGACGTTCATCAGCCGCACCGTCCCGATCGGCACCGAGCTGGCGAACTACTCGGACACCGGGACGAAGGTGAACGTGTGGTGCAACTCGCTGGTCGGACTGACCGGCGAGGGTTCCCAGGTCCCGGTCACCGAGAACTGGTACACGCTCGGCGTCACGATGCGCTGGACCGGGAGCGACTGGAAGATCATCGATTACAGCCGGAAGGCAGGCCCGGCTCCGCTGCCCGCTGACCAACAGGCCGCGACCTCGGAGGAGATCACGGGTGCCGTCCAGCAGTTCGGAGGATTCCGCTATGCGCGCTGACGGAGCGGGCAGAGGCTTCGGCCGTCGCGTCGTGGTCCTGGCCGGAGCGACCGCTTCGCTCCAGTTGGCACTCCTCGTGGTGGTCCGGGCGGCCACCGCCGCGACCCCCTCGCCCAGCCCCCAGCCCTCCTGCACGGTGGACGTGCCGGTGCCGGGCGCCGACAAGCTGTGCGCCCCCGACGGGGCGCTGGTCGTGCCCGGGACGGACACCGTCTCCGGGGTCACCGATCCGCTGGGGTCGTTGGCGAAGGGGTGCGCGCAGGCGGCGGCCTGGGTGGTGCGGCAGTTGTCGGGGGCGATCGACGGGACGACGAAGGTCGACTTCACGAACGCGGCGTTCCTGCAGCAGTACGCGGTGGTGTTCGCGGTCTCGACGGTGATCACGCTGGTGCTGTGGCTGCTGGCGGTGACCAAGCGCGCGGTGCGCGGCGCGGCGCTGGGGCAGGCGTTCGGCGAGGCGGTCGGGTACCTGTGGCTGACGGTGATCGCCTCGGCGTTCACGCCGCTGATCCTGTACACGGTGGTGACGGTCACCGACGGGATGACGGACGCGATCGCGTCGGGGACGAAGTCGGACACCGGCACGTACCTGGGCGGGTTCGCGGACACCCTGGAGAAGGGCAGCATGGGCGGCGGCCCGCTGATCCTGATCCTGGTGTCGCTGGTGGCGGTGCTGGCCGCGGCGGTGCTCTGGGTGGAGCTGGTGATCCGGGCGGCGATGCTGTACGTGGGCGCGCTGCTGGGGACGGCGGTGTACGCGGGGCTGGTGGACAAGCAGATGTGGAAGCACGTCCGCCGGTGGGCCGCGATGATGCTGGCAGTGGACCTGGCGAAGCCGATCGTGGTGATCATCCTGGGGCTCGCGAGCGCCGTGGCGACCGGCGCGGGGGCGGACGACGACTTCGGCCGGGTGCTGGCGGGGCTGGCGATCCTGTTCCTGTCGATCTTCGCGAGCGCGGCGGTGTACCGGTTCGTGCCGGGCTTCGGCGACGAGCTGATGTCGATGCGCAACGCCAGGGCGAGCGCGGTGCAGGCCGGCAGCGCGATGATCAACGGCCCGGCGAACTTCGTGAAGCAGGGCATCTCGACGCACGGTTCGCGCGGTGGCGCGGAGGGCGGCGGGGGCGGCGGCGCCCCGGCCGGGGGCGGCGGGGCGGGCGCGGGCATCGCGGCGCACGCCTCCCGGCCCGCGAACCCGGCCCGTCCGGCGGCGCCGCCCGCGCAGGCCCAGGTCCAGTCTCCGGTCAACAACCCGAAGGGAGGGTGACGGGTAGATGAGCAGCGAACAGCTCGGCCAGTACGGCACCCAGTACGCCCAGCCGTATGCCCACCAGCGCCGCAGCTACCTGATCGGCAAGGCGCGGCCGAACGCGCCGATCGGGCGCAACCGGGAGAACGGCGAGATCGTGCTGATCATCGCCGGCGCCGGCCTGGGCATGGTGTGGGGGCTGATCCCGAGCCTGTTGCCGCTGCGCATCGCGGGCCTGGTGGGCTTCCCGCTGCTGGCGATCATGGCGGTGTACGTGCCGTACCGGCGGCGGACGTTCTACAAGTGGGTGGAGATCAACCGGACGTTCCGGCGGACGGTGCGCAGCGGCCGGGCGGTGTGGAAGCCGGACGTGCACGAGGCGGGCACGCGGCTGGACGGCCGCGAGGTGGAGGTCGGCCCGCCGCCGGGGGTGGGGCGGCTGCGCTGGCTGGCCGCGCCGTTCGGGCCGGACGAGGTCGCGGTGCTGATGCACCTGGAGCGCCGGACGGTGACCGCGGCGATCGAGATCGAGGGCCCGGGCGTGGGCCTGCGCGACTCGGAGGACCAGGAGACGCTGGTCGACCGGTTCGGCACGCTGCTCAAGCACGTGGCCAACGGCGACGGCTTCGTGACCCGGCTGCAGATCCTGGCCCGCACCCTGCCGGCCGACCCGGACGCGCACGCGAAGGACGTGGAGCGGCGCGGTGACCACACGGCGCCGCGCTGGCTGCAGGACAGCTACGACCAGCTGCAGTCGATGGTGTCGACCTCCTCGGAGCAGCACCGGGCGTACCTGGTGGCGTGCATGCACTACACCCGGGACCTGGCGGCCGAGGCGCACGCGATGGGCCGCACCGCGTACGGGCGGGGCGAGAAGCGGGACCGCAGCGACGACGGCCTGGCGACCGTGATGGCGCGCGAACTGACCGACATCTGCGCGCGGTTGGCGGAGGCGGACATCCGGGTGCGGCAGCCGCTGGGGCAGGCCCGGCTGGCCTCGCTGATCCACTCGATGTACGACCCGGACCACCCGATCGACCACATCCAGGCGATGAGCCGGCGCAACGCCTGGCCGGCCGAACTGGACGCCACGCACCCGCAGTTCCTGCAGGCGAAGACCCGCGAGGCGGCGACCCGGGAGCCGTGGTGCCACGCCACCGCGTGGATCAAGGAGTGGCCGCTGACCCCGGTCGGGGTGAACTTCCTGGCGCCGCTGCTGGTGCACACGCCGGACGTGATCCGGACGGTCGCGGTGACCATGGACCTGGAGCCGACCGACGTCGCGATCGAGCGGATGCTGACCGAGAAGACCAACGACGAGGCGGAGGCCAGCCGGGCGGCGAAGATGAACCGCACGGTCGACCCGCGCGACCTGGCGCACACCGGCCGGGTGGACCAGCGCGGCGACGACCTGGCGTCCGGCGCGGCCGGGGTGAACCTGGTCGGGTACCTGACGGTGTCCTCGCGCAGCCCCGAGGCGCTGGCCCGGGACAAGCGCACCATCCGGGCGTCGGCGGGCAAGAGCTACCTGAAGCTGGAGTGGTGCGACCGCGAGCACCACCGGGCGTTCGCCAACACCCTGCCGTTCGCCACCGGCATCCGCCGCTGACGCCGCTGACCCCCGGAGGCCCGTCGATGCTCGGAAAGCTCACCGATTCCTTCACCAGCACCCTGTTCGGCCGGGTGGAGACCACCCGGCTGCCGGTGCGCACCTCCAGCGGCCAGGCGCAGGCGGTGTACCTGCCGACGGCGGCGCCCGGCCTGGGCGACTCCGGGGTGATCATCGGCCGCGAGGTGTACAGCGGCAAGGGCTACGTCTACGACCCGTTCCAGCTGTACGGCCAGCAGCTGCCGGCCCCGCACTGGCTGGTGCTGGGGGAGTCCGGCAACGGCAAGTCGGCACTGGAGAAGACGTACGTGCTGCGGCAGTTGAGGTTCCGGGACCGCCAGGTGGTGGTGCTGGACGCGCAGGGCGAGGACGGCGTCGGCGAGTGGAACCTGATCGCGAACGCGCTGGGGATAAAGTCCATCCGGCTGGACCCGATGGCGGCCCTGGACGGCGGGGTGAAGCTGAACCCGCTGGACCCGGCGATCACCACCACCGGCCAGCTGTCGCTGCTGCGCACCATCATCGAGGTGGCGATGGGCCGCGGCCTGGAGGAGCGGGCCGGCTTCGCGCTGAAGGCCGCGCACGCCCACGTGCTGGCGACGGTGAAGGACCGTCAGCCGGTGCTGAACGACATCATCGACACGCTGCGCAGCCCCGACCTGTCGGCGGTGGAGTCGCTGGGCGTGCAGGTCGGCGAGGTGCAGGCCTGGGGCCTGGACGTGGCGCTGGTGCTGGACCGGCTGGTCGACGGCGACCTGCGCGGCATGTTCGACGGCCCGACCTCGGCGGGCATCGACCTGGACGCGCCGCTGATCGTCTTCGACCTGTCGCACATCGACCGGAACTCGATCGCGATGCCGATCCTGATGGCGATCGTCGGGGTGTGGCTGGAGCACACCTGGCTGCGCCCGGACCGGGTGAAGCGGATCTTCCTGGTGGAAGAGGCCTGGCACATCATCAACAGCCCGTTCGTGGCGCAGCTGTTCCAGCGGCTGCTGAAGTTCGGCCGCCGGCTGGGCCTGTCCTTCGTCGCGGTGGTGCACCACCTGTCGGACGTGGTGGACGGGGCGGCGGCCAAGGAGGCGTCGGCGATCCTGAAGATGGCCTCGACCCGGACGATCTACATGCAGAAGGCGGACGAGGCGCGGTCCACCGGCCGGGTGCTGGGCCTGCCGCGCTGGGCGGTGGAGATCATTCCGACGCTGTCGCCGGGCATCGCGGTGTGGGACGTCAACGGCAACGTGCAGGTGGTGAAGCACATCATCACCGAGGCCGAGAAGCCGCTGGTGTACACCGACCGGGCGATGACCGAGGACGCGGTGGCCGAGCGGGACCGGGCGGACCAGCAGCTGGCGGCGCAGCCGCGGATCTGACCCCGGCGGGAGGGTCCTGACCGGGGGTCGGCGGACGTTTCGTCAGACCGCGGATACCAGCTCGTTACTCGTAGGTTCCTGACAGCTACGCGCGTTGACCCTAGGCTGCACCAGACAACGCCAGGCCGCGCTGCCGCGGCCCCGACGGTCCAGGGGACAGCCATGCCCATTTCCGGTTCCACCGGCCGCCGCACGACCGCCCTCGCGGTCGCCGCGGCCGCCGCCCTGTTCGCCTCGATGGTCCTGCCGGCCACCGCCGAGGCCCACGGCCGGGGCCACGACAAGCCCAAGTACGAGGACCTGCAGCTCCTCGCCATCAACGACTTCCACGGCAACCTGGAGCCCCCGGCGGGCTCCTCGGGCACGGTCACCGAGATCGACCCGGCCACCGGGAAGACCGTCGCCACCCCGGCCGGCGGCGTCGAGTACCTGGCCACCGCGCTGCGCGACGCCCGCAAGGGCCACGCCAACAGCCTGACCGTCGCGGCCGGCGACATCATCGGCGCCAGCCCGCTGGTCTCCGGCCTGTTCCACGACGAGCCGACCATCGAGGCGATGAACGAGATCGGCCTCGACGTCACCTCGGTGGGCAACCACGAGTTCGACGAGGGCTCGGCCGAGCTGCTGCGGATGCAGAACGGCGGCTGCCACCCCACCGACGGCTGCTACGAGAAGGGCCGCAAGTTCAAGGGCGCGGACTTCCCGTACCTGGCGGCGAACGTCACCGACGAGAAGACCGGCAAGCCGCTGCTCAAGCCGTACTGGGTGACCAACGTGCGCGGCGTCAAGGTCGGCTTCATCGGCGTGACCCTGGAGGGCACCCCGAACATCGTCACCGCCGCCGGCGTGCAGGGCCTCGGGTTCGGCAACGAGGTCACCACCATCAACAAGTACGCGGCCGAGCTGAAGAAGCAGGGCGTCAACTCGATCGTGGCGCTGATCCACGAGGGCGGCCTGCCCGCCAGCGGCGTGTACAACTACGACTGCGGCGCGGCCGGCGCGGGCGTCTCCGGCCCGATCGTCGACATCGCCAAGAAGATCGACCCGGCCGTCGGGGCGATCGTCACCGGCCACACCCACAACTCGTACGCCTGCATGATCCCGGACCCGGACGGCGTGCCCCGCTCGGTCACCAGCGCCGCCTCCTTCGGCCGGCTGTACACCGAGATCGACCTCAAGCTGGACAAGCGCACCGGCGGCATCGTCCGCCCGACGGTCAGCGCCGCCAACCACGTCGTGCGCCGCGACCTGCCCAAGGCGCCGGACCTGACCGCGCTGCTGGAGCGGTACACCAAGCTGGCCGCGCCGATCGCCAACCGGGCCACCGGCTACATCAGCGCCGACGTCAACGGCCGCGGCTCCACCGCGCTGGAGAAGCCGCTCGGCGACCTGATCGCCGACGCCCAGCTGGCCGGGCTGTCGCCCGCCGACAAGGGCGGCGCGCAGGTGGCCTTCATGAACCCCGGCGGCATCCGCGCCGACCTGGTCTACAAGGCGAGCGGCGCCGAGGGCGACGGCGTGGTGACCTACGGCGAGGCGTTCGCCGTCCAGCCGTTCACCAACATGATGCAGGTCAAGACGCTGACCGGCGCCCAGCTGGTGCAGGTCCTGCAGCAGCAGGTCTCCGGCGTCAACGACGCCTCCCCGAAGGTGCTGCAGATCTCCTCGAACCTGCACTACACCCTCGACCTGAACCGGGCCGGCGCGGCCCGCGTGCTGGTCGACTCGATCCGGCTGAACGGCGCGCCGATCGACCCGGCCGCCGGCTACCGGGTCGCCGCGAACGAGTTCCTGGCCGGCGGCGGCGACGGCTTCCCGGCCTTCGCGGCCGGCACCGACAAGCTGGTCGGCGCCTCCGACCTCGACCTGTTCAACGCCTACCTGACCGGCAACAGCTCGGCGAGCGCCCCGATCGCGCCGCCCGCCGCCGACCGGATCAAGGTCATCGCGGTCGGCCAGACCGGCTGACGCACCGTCGCGACGGAGGGCGGGACACCCCGGGTGTCCCGCCCTCCCCCCGTTTCAGCGCGGCTCCTCCGGCTGGCCCGGCAGCACGATCACCGCCTGCGTCCCCGGCCCGCCGTCCGGCGCCGGGCCCAGCGAGACCTGCCCGCCGGTGTCCTGCACGGTCTGCGCCACGATCGACAGCCCCAGGCCCGAGCCGGGCAGCTGCCGCGAGGACGGCGAGCGCCAGAACCGGTCGAAGACGTACGGCAGTTCCTCCGCCGGGATGCCCGGCCCGTGGTCCCGGACCGTCAGCCGGCCGCCCTGCAGCCGCACGTCGATCGTCCCGGCGGGCGGCGAGTACTTCACCGCGTTGTCCAGCAGGTTGATCACCGCCCGCTCCAGCGCCGCCGGATCCCCGTGCACGTACCAGGGCCGCACGTCGGTGTCGAAGACCAGCGACGGCCCGCGCAGCCGACCCCGCTCCAGCGCCCGCCCCACCGTCTCGTGGAACGGCACCACCGCCCGCACCGCCTCCGGGGCCGGCGTGTCCGGCCGGGACAGTTGCAGCAGGTCCCCGATCAGCAGCGTCAGCTCCTGCATCTGCGCCTTCATGTTCCCCAGCATCCGGGCCCGGGTCTCCGGCGGCAGCGCCCGCCCCTGCGCGTCCGAGCGGATCAGCAGGTCGACGTTGGTGCGCAGCGAGGTGAGCGGGGTGCGCAGCTCGTGCCCGGCGTCGGCGATCAGCCGGGTCTGCCGCTCCCGCGAGTTGGCGAGCGCGGTCGACATCGAGTTGAACGAGGTGGACAGCCGGGCGATCTCGTCCTTCCCGTTGACCGGGATGGTGGTGCCGACCTCCTCGGTGCGGGCGATGTGCTCGACCATGTCGGTGAGTTGGTCCACGGGCTTGAGCGCGGACCGGGCGACGATCCGCCCGGTGATGCCCGCCCCGATCACGCCCAGGCCGGCGACTCCGGCCATCAGCAGGGCGAGGCTCTTGAGGGAGTCCTGCACGCCGTTGGTGGGCAGCGCGGTCAGCAGCGTCGCGGGCTGCCGCTCCCCGGACTCGCTCTGGACGCTGGTGGCGGTGCGGCGGACCAGCGCCGAGTCGCCGTTGAGGTAGCTGCCCTCGCGGTAGGTGGCGGCCTGGTGGCCCGACGCGCCGCTCGGCAGGTCGCTCGACTTCACCTCGACCGCCTTGGTGGCGCCGAGTGGGAAGCACACGGTGCCGTCGGCCGTCACGAACTGGAAGTCGTACTTCGGCGGGCCGAAGCGGCCGTCGGCGGGCGCCGAGGGCACCGCGGCCAGGGCTTCCTGGGGGGTCTTGCCGCAGTACAGGATCTGGTTGCGGCTGAGGCCGGGGCCCTCCTGGACCGCCGTGGAGAGGCTGTCGTGCACCTCCTGGTAGAGCTTCTCGCGCACCAGCAGCCAACTGGCCACCGACACCACCGCGATCGCCACCGCCACCGCAGCGGCCGTGAGCATGGCCAGCCTGCTCCGCAGCGACCTGCTGCGGAACCACCCCGTGAGCCGGCCGATCCGCTTCACGCCGCGGCGCCGGTCGCGGCGCGCAGGGCGTAGCCGACGCCGCGGACGGTCTGGATGATGCGGGGCATGCCGTGCTGCTCGGTCTTGCGGCGCAGGTACATGACGTAGACGTCGAGGGAGTTGGAGGAGGGCTCGAAGTCGAAGCCCCAGACGGCCTTGAGGATCTGCTCGCGGGTGAGGACCTGGCGCGGGTGGGAGAGGAACATCTCCAGCAGCATGAACTCGGTGCGGGTGAGTTCGATGGGCGTGCCGTCGCGGGTGACCTCGCGGGTGGCGGTGTTCATCCGCAGGTCGGCGAAGGCCAGCACCTCGCCGCCGTCCTCGTCGGCGGCGGTGCGGGCGGCGGCCTCGGCGGCCAGCGCGTTGCGGCGGAGCAGGGCGCGGACCCGGGCGAGGAGTTCGTCGAGCTCGAACGGCTTGGCGAGGTAGTCGTCGGCGCCGACGTCGAGGCCGGTGACGCGGTCGCCGACGGCGTCGCGGGCGGTGAGCATCAGCACGGGCACGGTGTCGCCGCGGGAGCGCATCCGGCGGACGGCGGTGAGGCCGTCCATCCGGGGCATCATGATGTCCAGCAGCACCAGGTCGGGGTGGTCGCGCTCGACGGCGGCCAGGGCCTCGTAGCCGTCGGTGGCGGTGGTGACCTGGTAGCCCTCGAAGGCGAGGCTGGATTCCAGCGCGTCGCGCAGCGCGGGCTCGTCGTCGACCACGAGGACGCGGGCGCCGCCCGCGGCCTCGGTGGGAGTGCGGTCGTCGGCGGGGGGAGTCATCGGCGCGGGCCCTTTCTGAGTCCGGTGCGGTCCTGGCCATTGTCCGCCGGGTGCGGCGGAACGGGCGGTTGTCAGAGCGTCTTGCCGGCCTGCATCTGGGACAGGACCTGCTTGACGCTGTTGATCGGGATGGCGAAGCCGAGGCCGACGCTGCCGGCGTCGGAGCTGCCGGTGGAGCTGGAGCCGGAGGCGGAGTACATCGCGGAGTTGAGGCCGATCACCTGCCCGGCGGAGTTGATCAGCGGGCCGCCGGAGTTGCCGGGGTTCAGCGCGGCGTCGGTCTGCAGCGCCTGGTAGGTGGCGGTGTCGGACGAGGACGAGCCCGAGGAGCCGGAGCCCGAGGAGCCGCGCTGGCCGGGCAGGTTCGGGAAGCCGAAGCCGCCGTTGTTGCTGGTGGTGCTCTCGTCGACCTGGACGGAGACCTGCCGGTCCTTGGCGGAGACGATGCCGGAGGTGACGGTGCCGGTGAGGCCCTCGGGGTTGCCGATGGCGACCACCGAGTCGCCGACGGCCGTGCTGTCGGAGTCGCCGAGGACGGCGGTGGTGAGGCCGCTGACGCCGGAGGCGGTGATGACGGCGGTGTCCAGGGACTTGTTGGTGCCGGTGACGCTCGCGGAGGCGGTGGAGCCGTCCTGGAAGGCGACGGTCAGCTGGCCGCCGCCGCTGACCGCGCCGGAGACCACGTGGTAGTTGGTGAGGATCTGGCCGTCGGCGGTGAGCACCACGCCGGTGCCGGTGGCGGTGCCGCCGCTGGTCTTGACGGTGATCTGCACGACGGCGGGGGAGACCGCGGCGGCGATCGCCGAGACGTTCGCGCTGCCGTCGGCGTTGGCCGAGACGGGCCGCACCAGGGTGCTGCTCGCGCTGGTGGAGCCGGTGCGGTCGTCGGCGAGCGCGCCGCCGGTGACGCCGCCGACCAGGGCGGCGATCGCGGCGACGGCGGTGACCAGGGCGAGCCGGCCGCGCAGCAGGCCGCGGCGGGCGCGGTGCCCGGCGGGCGGCTGGTGGTCGGCCCCGGCGGCGGCCCCGGGCTCGGCGGCGAGCGCGAAGGTCGCGGGCAGCGGCGCCGGGTCGGGTCCGGCGGGCGGCAGCGCCGGGTAGGCGGCCTCCCGGTAGGGGTCGGCCGGGTACGGGGCGCTCGGGTGCGGCGGGTACGCGGGGGCGGCGGGCGGCTGCGGCGGGAGCCAGCCCGCGCCGCCGTCCTGGGGGTGGGGCTCGTGGGTGCTGCGGTGCTGGTCGCTCATGACGACCAAGCTCCGCCCGTTTCATGAAGAGCGGATGAGAGCGTGCTACAGGTTCCCCGAGAAGCGCGTCAGCTTCTCATAAAGCCTGGTCAGGCAGGTGATCGGGGCGGAGCGAGGACCCGCAGGTCAGGGCCGTCAGCCGCAGCCGCAGGAGCGCCGGACGACCAGCCGGGACGGGAACTTGCGGACCCGCTCGGTGTCGCTGCCGGGCACCATCAGCGAGTCGTCGAGGACCAGGTCGACGGCGGCCCGGGCCATCGCGTCCCGGTCGGAGGCGACGGTGGTCAGCGGCGGGGAGGCGAAGGCGGCCTCGGGGATGTCGTCGAAGCCGACCACCGCGAGGTCCTCGGGGACGCGCAGGCCGAGTTCCCGGGCGGCCCGGAGCACGCCGATCGCCTGGTCGTCGGTGGAGCAGAAGAGCGCGGGCGGCCGCCGGTCGGAGCCGAGCAGTTCCAGGGCGACCTGGTAGGCGCCGTAGCGGTGGAACGGCGCGTCGACCAGGTGCGGTTCGGTGGGCAGGCCGTGCGCGGCCATCGCGAGCTCCCAGCCGGCCACGTGGTCGATCACCGGGTCGCCGGGGGCGGGGGACTCGACCGGCCCGCCGAAACAGGCCACGTACGGGTGACCGTGCACTTCGAGGAGGTGACGGACGATCAGTTCGGAGCCGCCGATGTCGTCGGTGACCACGGCGACGTCGTCGATCGCCTCGGGACGGCGGTGCAGCAGCACCACCTTGGCGCCCTCCATGGCGGCGAACTCCTCGGCGGCGCGCTGCGAGGGGCCCTGGCTGACCAGGATCAGGCCGGAGACCCGCATGCCGAGGAAGGCGCGGACGTAGTGCACCTCGCGGTCGTCCACGTAGTCGGAGTTGCCGATCAGGACGAGCTTGCCGCGCTCGGAGGCGGCGCGTTCCACGGCGTGCGCCATCTCGGCGAAGAACGGCTGCCGGGCGTCGGGGACGACCATGCCGATCAGGTTGGTGCGCCGGGAGGCCATCGCCTGGGCGACCGAGTTGGGTCGGTACCCGAGCTGCTCGATCGCGGCGAGCACCTTCTCCCGGGTGGCCGGGGCGACCGGCCGGGGACCGTTGTTGATCACATAGCTGACGACCGCCGTCGAGGTGCCAGCCAGTCGGGCTACGTCGTCGCGCGTCACCTTGGCCACGGGGGGAGTCTACGCGGGTGGTTCGGCGCTCCGGGCCGGGGTGACACCTGGTGGGACGGCGGTTTCGGGACCGATCCGGGCAAAGCCGGGCGAGTGTCCCCGCGGGGCCGGGCGAGTGCGCGCGGAGTTGCGGCCCGCCCGGCCCTCCGTCAGTGCTCCCGGGCCGCGCCGGTGCGGCTCTGCTCGACCCGCTCGGGGGCCTTGTCGGGGCGCTCGGGCACCACGAAGCGGTAGCCGACGTTGCGCACGGTGCCGATCAACTGCTCGTTCTCGACGCCGAGTTTGGCACGCAGCCGGCGGACGTGGACGTCCACGGTGCGGGTGCCGCCGAAGTAGTCGTAGCCCCACACCTCCTGGAGCAGCTGGGCCCGGGTGAAGACCCGGCCGGGGTGCTGGGCCAGGTACTTGAGCAGCTCGAACTCCTTGAAGGTGAGGTCGAGGACGCGGCCCTTGAGCTTGGCGGAGTAGGTGGCCTCGTCGACCGAGAGGTCGCCGTTGCGGATCTCCATCGGGGAGTCGTCGGCGGTGGCGTTGAGGCGCCCGAGGGCGAGCCGCAGCCGGGCCTCGACCTCGGCCGGTCCGGCGGTGTCGAGCAGCACGTCGTCGACGCCCCAGTCGGCGGTGACGGCGGCCAGGCCGCCCTCGGTGACCACCAGGATCAGCGGGCTGCCGATGCCGGTGGAGCGCAGCAGTTGGCACAGGCTGCGGATCTGCGGCAGGTCGCGCCGGCCGTCGACCAGGATCACGTCGGCGCTCGGGGTGTCGACCAGGGCGGACCCCTCGGCGGGGGCCACCCGGACGCTGTGCAGGAGCAGCCCGAGGGCGGGCAGTACCTCGGCGGAGGGTTGCAGGGCGTTGGTCAGCAGGAGCAGTGAACTCATACCCGGTTAGTCCCCTTTCCGGGTCGTCGCGGTCGCGGTCGCCCGGGGAGGGCGGCCGCGGTACAGGGGTGGGGGGAGCGCCGACGCGCCGACGGGCGCGCCGGGGGCCGGGGCGGCGGTGGCTCGCCCGGGGTCCCGCAACCCCCGGCGTCCCGCTGGTGCCTCGTCCATCGGCGTACCCTCCGGTCTGTCCCGCCGGTTGCGCACCTCGTCGTGCGGCCGGCGGCGGGGGCGCTCCGGCGGCCGGGTGCGGGTGGGGCACCTTTTCGCAAGAACGTCCGCATGGCGTCCTGAAAGCACAAAAGGACCCGGGGGCGACTCTGCCCGGATCCCTCACTGGAACGAGAATAGCCGACCGCCTGCGGCCTGGGGAGAGGCGCGAGCGGAGCGCGCGGGGCGGATGTGCGCTCCGGGCGGCGGGCCGGGCGGGGCGGCGGGGGCGGCGCGGCCCGGGGTGCTTGCCCCGGGGCGGGGGGTGCGGGCGATGATGGGGGCCGCACCGGCCGCACCGTACGTGTACCCCGATCCACGGGTGGGCCGGCCGGCACCGGGCCGGCCGCCGTACCGGGCGAGGAGCGTCGAGAGGGTTTGCCGTGACCGCGAGCACCGAAGTCCGCAGTTCCGCCGGATCACCCGCGCGGGTGAGCGGGACGGTCCGCTACTGGGCCGCCGCCAAGTCCGCGGCGGGCCGGGCCGAGGAGCCGTTCGAGGCCGCCACGCTGGCCGGGGTGCTGGAGGCGGTGCGCGCCGCGCACGCCGGGCGGCCGGAGCTGCTGCGGCTGCTGGCGGTGTGTTCGTTCCTGCTGGACGGCGAGCAGACGGGCGGCCGGGAGCCCGCCGGGGTGCCGCTGTCCGAGGGCTGGACGGTGGAGGTGCTGCCGCCGTTCGCCGGAGGCTGATCAACGGTTTCCCGACTGCCGTTCCGGAACTGGGGCACGCGTGCGATCGTCCCTATGTCCGCACCCCGGAGCCCGTTCGTCTCCGAACGGGCTCCGGTTCGAACGTCTCAGGGGGAGTGCGATGCACGGCTCGGTCAAGCTGTTGATCGGTCTCGGGGTGGTGGGCGGCCTGCTGGTCGGCGCCGACCGGATCGCCGTCGGGGTCGCGGAGGACCAGGCGGCGGACGCGGCCGTCTCCTCCGGGTGGATGACCAGCCGGCCGGACATCGAGATCGACGACTTCCCGTTCCTGACCAGCGCGCTGTCCGGGGAGCTGGACAAGGTCAGGATGAGCTCGGACGGCATGACGGTGACCGACGGGAAGCAGACCGTGACGGTGCACTCCTTCAAGGCGAACATGTCCGACGTGAAGTTCACCGACTCCTACAAGGGCGTCACGGTGGGGCGCGGCGACGGCCAGGGCGTGATCTCGTACCAGGACCTGTCGAAGTTCGTGGCCGGCGGGCAGGTCTCCCTGCAGTACGCCGGGCCGGGCAAGGTGAAGACCTCGGTGGCCGGCTTCGCGGTCGAGGGCAACCTGCGCAGCGAGGGCAGCGAGGTGGTCGTGGACGGCTTCGAACTCGACGGCGTGGCGGCCAAGTTGAACGGCGTGGCCGGGGACCTGCTGAAGCCCCGGCGGTTCGCGCTGACCGGCCTGCCGACCGGCCTCTCGCTCTCCGAGGCCGTCCCGGAGCCGGACGGGGTGCGGCTGCACTTCACCCTCGCCCCCGGCACCACGCTCGGCCACTAGTGCCGCATCAGGCAACGTTTGCCCCGTTGTGACGTGTCGCCCGATTGCTGTGCTGGGCGGCACCGGACCGTCAGAATGATCACGTGGCTGAA
>NZ_BAAANS010000082.1:0-26984 GCF_039529925.1 Kitasatospora saccharophila
ACGACTGCGGCGACCACATGACAGCCACACCGGACGCCCCCGGGTGTCCCGATCTTACGAATGATCCGAACGAACCCACGAAGAAAGGTATGGACCCCATGCAGACCGTTCTCGGCGCGGGCGGGCCGATCGCCGACGAGCTCGCGAACGAGCTCCACCGCAACCACACCAAGGACATCCGCCTCGTCAGCCGCAAGCCGGCAAGGGTGAACGACACCGACGAGCTCGTGGCCGCGGACCTCACCGACGCCGACGCCACCAGCCGTGCCGTCGCGGGCAGCGACATCGCCTACCTCACCGTCGGCCTCCCCCTGGACTCGCAGCTGTGGGAGCGACGGTTCCCCGTCATCATGCGCAACGTCCTCGACGCCTGCGCCGACCACGGAACGAAGCTCGTCTTCTTCGACAACACCTACATGTATCCCGGAACAGCCGCCCCCCAGACCGAGTCGACGGCATTCGCACCGGGCGGACGCAAAGGACGGGTCCGCGCACAGATCGCCACCATGCTGCTCGATGCCGTGCGGGCCGGACGGGTCGACGCCCTGATCGGCCGCGCACCCGAGTTCTACGGCCTCGGCCGGACGAAGAGCTACACCAACTCGTTGGTGTTCGACCGGATCAAGGCGGACAAGCGGCCGTTCGTCCCGGTCGACGCCCACGCGAAGCGTTCCCTGATCTGGACCCCCGACGCGAGCCGCGCTCTCGCCCTGCTCGGCAACACCCCGGACGCCTACGGCCAGACCTGGCACCTGCCCATCGACCCGGACCGGCAGTCCTACGCCCAGCTCATCGAGATCGCCGGCAAGATCACCGGCCGCAGGATCGGCTACACGGTGCTGCCGATGCTCGCCTTCGGCCTCGGGCGCCGCTTCGTCAAGCCGCTCGACGAAATGTACGAACTGCTTCCCCGCTACCGCGACGACAACGTCTTCGACAGCTCGAAGTTCGCGGCCCGCTTTCCCGGATTCCAGGTCACGAGCTACCGGGAGGGAGCGGAGCGGATCATCACCGGTTGAGCCGCCGACAGGCCGGCCCGTTGGCTGACGCGTGCCGCGATGGACGACCCGCGCACCGGTCAAGTCGACATGTGGACTCGTCAGTCGTGCAGGCGTCCGAGAAGCAGTTCGTCCCGTCACGGATGAGGCGGCGGGCGCTGTTCACCCGGGCGCCCCCGAACCAGGGTTTCTGTCCATTTCGTCCGGGTTCGGCCGATTCGACCTGGCACAGTGGGGTGGTCCTTCCGCTCGCCGAACAGAACGAGGTCCCCGATGGCCGCGACCCCCACGGCCTCCCCCGCGCCCGTGCCCGTGAGCGCTCCGTCCGTGCTGGGACGGGTGGGGGTCGGGCGGTCGGTGTGGGTGCTGCTGGCGGCGGCCGCGGTCTTCTACGTGGTGTCGCCGGTGCTGCAGGGCGCGGCGCTGCCCGCGGTGCGGGCCCGGTTCGGGCTGGGCCCGCAGCAGGTGGTGGGGATGAAGGTGGGCGGCGGCGCGCTGATGGTGCTGTCGCTGTTCGCGGCGGGCCGGGCGGGGGACGCCTGGGGGCGGCGCCGGGTGCTGGTCTGGTCGCTGGGGGTGCTGGCGGCGGGGCTGGTGGTGGAGACGGCGGCGTTCTCCGGCTGGTCGTACCTGCTGGGCCGGTCGGTGGTGATCGTCGGGGTGTCGGCGTCCTTCGCCGGCTGCCTGGCCTCGGTGGCGGCACTGAACCCGCCGGGCCGGATGCGGGAGGCGCTGGGCGGCTGGCTGGCGGTGATGTCGGTGGCGTTCTTCGTCGCGGCGAACCTGATCCCGCGGGCCCCGTCGATGCCGGGCCTGCGGGTGAGCGCGGGCCTGGGCGCGCTGATCGCGGTGGGCCTGCTGCTGCTGGCGCGGCGGCGGCTGCCGGAGGCGGGCGATCCGCCGGTGCCGCTGGACCGGCCGTTCCTGCTGGCGCTGGCGGTGGCGCTGGCCGCGGCGGTGACGGCGCTGCAGGTCGGCCCGGTGTGGGGGTGGGCGGATCCGCGGACGGTGGCGCTGCTGGCGCTGCTGCCGCTGGCGGCGGCGCTGGCGGGGCGGCGCTGGCGGCGGCGCTTCTTCTCGGTGCCGCCGCGGATCACCTCGATGGCGCTGGCCACCGGCGTCGCGGTGGGCTTCACCCAGCTCGCGCTGCTGCTGGCGCTGCCGGTGCTGGCGGCGGCGTCCGGTCTCGGGGTGTGGCTGACGGCGCTGATGGTCTCGGCGTACGGGGCGGGCGGGGCGGCGGGCTGCCTGCTGGTGCGGGGCCGGCGGATCTCGCCGGTGACGGGCTGCACGCTGGGGCTGCCGCTGGCGGTGGTCGGGCTGTCGCTGTGCCACGCGCTGCCGACGCAGGCGGTCACCGGCATGGTGCTGGGCACGCTGGCGGCGCTGCTGACGGGCGTGGGCGTGATGATGGCGCAGGTGCCGCAGATGGCGTGGTTCCTGTCGGCGCTGCCGCGCGGGCGGCTGGGGACGGCGGCGGCGTTCCACCCGGTGTCGGTGCTGCTGGGGACGGCGGCGGCGCAGGCGCTGCCGTACACCTCGGCGGTGAGCGCCGGGCCCGGCGGGCGGCAGGCGGAGAACCTGCTGTGGGTGGCGGCGGCGGTGGTCGCGGCGGGTGCGCTGGTCCCGGGGCTGCCGGTGCTGGTGCTGCCGGTGGTGGAGGCGGCGGCCGGGGAGTGGCTGCTGATGCGGACGCTGGCCGGTCCGGAGCTGGCGCAGCGGCCGCTGGCGCAGGGGGCGGCGCTGGCGGTGGGGGTGGTGACGGGGCTGGCGCTGTGGGGGCGGCGCCAGCGCAGCGACCGGCTGGCGGCGAGCCTGGCCAGTGAGGCGGCCCTGCAGGAGGCGGTGCTGCACCCGGTCCCGGAGTGCCTGGGCGGTCTGCGGTTGGCGTCCCGGTACCAGCCGGCCACGGCGGGGACGGGCATCGGCGGGGACTTCCTGGAGGCGGTGCAGACCCCGCACGGGACGCGGGTGCTGATCGGGGACGTCCGGGGCAAGGGCCTGCAGGCGGTGCAGACGGTGACGGACCTGCTGGGGTGCTTCCGCTCGCAGGCGCACGAGACGGCGGACCTGGGCGAGCTGGCGGCCCGGCTGGACCGGCACACGGCGCGCAGCGCGGCGGCGCGCGGCGACCAGGAGCTGTTCGCGACGGCGCTGCTGCTGCAGCACCGGGCGCCGGACGGCCACGTGGAGGTGGTGAACTGCGGGCACCTGGCGCCGCTGGCGCTGGACGCGGCGGGGGTGCGCGAGGTGCCGGCGCCGGCCCTGCTGCCGCTGGGCTTCGGCGGGCTGGGCGGGGACGCGCCGGAGCCCCGGCGGGTGCCGCTGCCCGCCGGGGAGGTGCTGCTGCTGTACACGGACGGGCTGACCGAGGCGCGCAACGCCTCCCGGGAGTTCTACCCGGCGGCGGAACGGCTGTCGGCGGCGTTCGGTCCGTCGGCCCCCGCGGGCCGGGTCGGCCCGGCGGAGGTGCTGCTGTTCCTGGAGCGGGACGTGCGCGACTGGAGCCACCACCTGGCCGACGACATCGCGCTGATCGCGCTGACCCCGGAGTGAGGCCCGCCGGCCGGTCCTGCCGCCGCCGGGAATCACCCCTGGGAGTTAATTGATCACCGAACGCGGCGGAACCCGGTAAGCGGGGCGGGCCGGGTGACTCCTCTCCTGCGAACCGGCCGAGAACCGGCCGCGACCGCACCAGAAGGAGAACCGGTCCCATGACCGTCGTTCCGCTCGACCCCGCCTCGCCCGCCTCGCACGCCGTCGGCATCGACTTCGACCAGACCCTGGTCGCCCACCACGACGGCTGGCAGGACGGCCGGATCTACGGCGCACCCGTCCCGGGGGCGATCGAGTCGCTGCACGCGCTGAAGCGGGTCCGCTCGGTGTTCATCATGACCGCCCGCCCCCGCCGCTTCCATCCCGCCGTGGCGGGCTGGCTGCGCGAGCACTCCGGCCTGGAGACGCTGGTCGACGAGGACCCGGAGCGCGCCTACTGGCAGGGCGACTGCCTGCTGGTGACCAACAAGAAGCTGGGCGCCGCCGTCTACATCGACGACCGCGCCATCCGCTTCACCGGCGACTGGGGCTCCGCGCTCACCCAGGTCCGCCACGCCATCGGCCTCCCGGCCGCCCCGGCCCGCCACTGCTGCTGACCGCCGGCCCCGCCGCGCCCGGCCCCGCCGGATCCGCCGCCCCCGCGGCGGGTCCGGCACACTGCTGAGCAGCCGTCGAGCGCCGTCCGGGAGGAGCACCGTGAGCAGGAGCGAGGCCGTCGGGGCGGACGCCGGGGACGGCGATCCGCTGGCGCTGGCGCTGTTCGGGCTGACCGTGGTGAGCGGGCTGATCGACGCCGTCAGCTACCTCGGGCTCGGGCACGTCTTCGCCGCCAACATGACCGGCAACGTGGTCGTGATCGGCTTCGGCCTGGCCGGTGCGCCCGGCTTCTCCGTCCTCGGGTCGACCACCGCGCTGGCGGCGTTCCTGCTCGGCGCGGCGCTGGCCGGGCGGCTGACCGCGGGGCGGCTGCGGCCCGCGCTGGCCGCGGAGTGCGTGCTGCACCTCGCGGCGGCGGCCGTGGTGTTCGCCGCCGGCACCGGCGGGGCGGTCCAGTACGGGGTGATCGCGCTGCTGGCGCTGGCGATGGGCCTGCGCAACGCGACGGTGCGCAGCCTCGGCGTGCCGGACCTGACCACCACCGTGCTGACCATGACGCTCACCGGCCTGGCCGCCGAGCCGCGTTCGCCCCGGCGGCGGCGCCGGGTGCTGGCCGCCCTGACCATGCTCGCCGGGGTCGTCCCCGGCTCGGTGCTGGTGCTGCACGGGCAGGGCGGCTGGGCGCTGGTCGCGGCGGGCGCGCTGACGGCCGCCACCGGGGTGCTCCTCCGGGGGCGGCCGTCCTGAGCGGGTCGTCCTGTGCGGGTCGTCCTGTGCGGGTCGTCCTGTGCGGGTCGTGCCGGGCGGTCTCAGCGCCGGTGCCGCCCGGCCCGGGTGAGGACCGCGCCCGCGAGGGCCAGCACGGCGGCGAGCAGGCCGGTCAGCAGCAGCGGGCCGCCGGAGGTGCCGGTGTGCGGGAGGTGGCCGTGCGGCTTGGGCGCGGGGGTGGGCCCGGGCGGGGGCTCCGGGGCGGGCGTCGGCGTGGGCGTCGGGGTCGGGGTCGGAGTGGGCGTCGGGGTCGGGGTCGGGGTGGGCCCGGGGTGGACCACGACGGTGACCAGGGCGCTGGCGCAGGCGGTGGGGGTGCGGGGGCTGCAGACCAGGTAGGTGAAGGAGTCGGTGCCGGTGAAGCCGGCCAGCGGGGTGTAGGTGGCCTCGGGGCCGCGGAAGGTGACGGTGCCCCGGGTGGGCGGCAGCAGGAGACGGGGAGGTCCGGCGTCGCCGATGTCGTTGGGGGTGACGTCCAGGGTGACGGGGGTGCTCTCCTCGGTCTCGGTGAGGTCGTCGCCGGGGTTCGGCACCACGGTGACGGTGACGGCGGCCTGGGCGGCGAGCGGGCCCTCGTCGGGGAAGCCGGGGACGGCGAGCTGGTAGAGCAGGGTGTCGACGCCGGTCCAGGTGCCGTCGGGGGTGTAGCGCAGCAGGCCGCCGGGGAGCAGGACGGCCTGTCCGTGCGCGGGCGGGGTGACGATGCTGGTGACGGTGCCGAGGCCGCGGGCGCCGATGGTGCCGGTGAACAGGTCGACGGTGACGGGGACGGTCGCGGGGGTGGTGACGGCGGCGCCGCCGGCCACGGGGCTGACGGTGATCCGCAGTCGGCCCTCCGCGCAGACGGTGGGCGCCTGCGGGCTGCAGGCCCGGTAGACGGCGGTGTCGGTGCCCGCGTAGTCGGTGGCGGGGACGTATTCGAGGTGGGTGCCGTCCAGCTGGGCCGTGCCGTTCACCGGCGGGGTGGTGATGCCGAGGACGAGTCCGCTGCCGGTGGTGAGCGGGGCGAGGTCGAGGGAGACGGCCGTGCCGCTGACGGTGGCGAGCCGGCCGGGCGCGGCGAGCGGGCGGACGGTGGCGGTGACGGTGGCCTCGGCGCAGACCTGGCCGGAGCAGGCCCGGGCGGTGAAGGTGTCGGTGCCGGTGAAGCCCGCGGCGGGGGTGTAGGTGAAGGCGCCGTCGGCGGCGACGGTGACGGCGCCGTGGGCGGGGGCGGTGCCGGGGGTGAAGGCGAGCGTCCCGGCGGTGGTGACGCCGGTGAGCCGTCCGCCGATCGGCTGGTCGACGTCGCCGTCCACCGCCAGGTCGTCGGCGTGCACCGCGAGCCCGGCCTCGACGGAGACCAGCACCGTTGCGGTGCCGCACAGTCGGGTGCCGTCGGTGGTGCAGCGCCGGTACTGGAAGGTGTCCCGTCCGGTGGCGGTGGCGGTGTAGCGGACGCGCCCGTCGGGCAGCACGGTGGCGGTGCCGAGGGTGGGGTCGGTGGTGATCTCGGGCGGTCCGGCGGCGCCGGTGTCGTTGGCGGTGACGTCCAGGTCGACGGGGGTGCCGACGGTCGCGGTGGCGGCGTCGCCGACCACGTCGGGGCTGATCAGCACGGTGACCTGGGCGGTGGCGCAGCGGCCGGCGGTGTCGCAGGCGCGGAAGGTGAAGGTGTCGCGGCCGGTGACGCCGGGGCCGGGGGTGTAGGTGAAGGCGCCGTCGGCGGCGACGGTGGCGGTGCCGCGGGTGGGGGCGGTGCCGAGGGAGAAGGCGAGCGCGGTGGGGCCGCCGGCTTGGGCCTGTCCGGTGGCGGGGCGTCCGGCGGTGGTGTCGACGGTCTGCGGCTGGGCGGTGGGCGGGACGACGGGGTGGGGTTCGACGGTGATGGTGGCGTCGGCGGCGGAGCAGATCTGGGGGGTGCTCGGGCTGCAGACCCGGTAGCGGAAGGTGTCGATGCCGAGGAAGTCGGGGTCCGGGGTGTAGGTGGCGGTGCCGCCGGGGCCGAGCGTGACGGTGCCGTGGGCGGGCGGGGCGGCGATGACCGGGTCGGTGGCGGCGCCGACGTCGTTGACGGTGAGCGGGACGGTGACGGCCTCGCCCTGCCGGGTGGTGGCGGAGACGTCCTGGGCGAGCGGGGCGACGGCGACGGTCGCGGTGGCGTCGGCGCACAGCGAGGACTGCCCGTTGTCGCAGACCCGGCCGACGAAGGTGTCCAGGCCGGTCCGGCCGGGTTGCGGCTGGTAGAGGAACGTTCCGTCGGGGCGCAGTGCGACGGTGCCGTGGGCGGGTCCGGTGATCAGGGACCAGCGCAGTTCCTGGCCCTCGTCGGGGTCGGAGGCGGCCAGGGCGCCGCTGACCGGGGTGTCGACCAGGGTGTTCCAGCGCTGGTCGGCGGTGGTGGGGGGCCGGTTGGGGGGCGGGCCGTCCTGGACGGTGGTGGTGACGTTGGCGGCGTCGCTGGTGCCGTCGCTGTCGGTGGTGGCGGTCTGCGGGGTGGAGGTGGTGGCGGAGACGGTGTCGGTGAAGCTGCCGCTCGCGGGGGCGGTGCCGGTGATGGTGCGGGTGAGGGTGGCGCCGGCGGGGAGGGTGCCGATGCTCCAGCGGGCGGTGCTGCCGTCGAGCTGTCCGCCGTCGGAGAGCCGGACGCCGGTCAGGGCCGGCGGGACGGCGTCGGTCAGGACGGTGTCGGCGGCGGGGGCCGGCCCGAGGTTGCGGAGGGTGAGGGTGTAGCTGACGGGGGCGCCGGGCGGGACGGTGGCGGGGCCGTTCTTGGTGGCGACCAGGTCGGCGGTGGTGGGGTCGCGGTCGGTGCAGCCGGCGGGGTGGGCGTTCGGGTCGACGGGGACGGTGGCGCGGACGGTGTTGGCGAGGGCGCCGCTCTCGGCGTCGAAGATCTGCCCGGCGGGGGCGACGGTGTCGACCTGGATCGGGGAGGACGCTTCGTCGCCGACGAAGCTGCCCTGGGTGGAGGTGTGTCCGGTGAAGCGGTAGCCGCCGAAGCCGGTGACGGTGCCGTCGTTGCTGAACTCGGCGGCGGCGAGCAGGCCGCCGACGTCCTGCCGGTAGCCGCCGCTGTTGCTGAAGCGGTGTCCGTCCATCAGCAGCAGGCCGGAGTTGGTGGCGGTGGAGCTGTTCTCCCAGTTGCCGGTGAGCGCGATGACGCACTGGTTGGCGAGCGGGGCGCCGCTGTTGGTGAGCAGCCCGGCGGATTTCAGGGTGCCGGTGTTGGCGATGGCGCCGTTGGAGTCGATGGCGCCCTCGACGGTGAGGGTGCCGCCGTTGCGCAGCCGGCTGCCCTGGTTGAGGGTCAGGTTCTGCTGGGTGACGGTGCCGTCGTTCTCCAGGACGGCGCCGTTGCCGAGGTTGAGGATGCCGTTGCCCTGGAGGGTGGCGCCCTCGGCGTTGTCCAGGTAGCCGGAGCCGTTGACGTTGAAGGAGCCGTTGAGGGTGGTGGTGCCCCCGTTGAGCAGCAGGAACGTCGGTCCGACGGACAGGTAGGAGAACACCGCGCGGCCGCCGGGGGCGACGGCGACGGTGCCGTTCGGGGTGCCGGCCCAGCCGGGGGCGAAGCGGCCGCCGGACTCGACGCAGACCAGCGCGCCGGCCGGGAAGTTGCCGAGGCCGCCGGTGAAGTCGCCGGTGGCGGTGATCCGCACCACGCTGCCGGCGCTCAGGTCCAGGGTCGCGGTGCTGGGCCCGTCGATGACGGTGGCGCCGGGTGAGGCGCAGCCGCTCGGGTAGTCCTTGACGGGCTGGGCGGGCGCGGTTCCGGCGGCGGACAGGCCGAGCAGGAGCGCGAGGGCGGCGGCGAGCGGGGCGCGGAGCGTGGGGGTCACCCGCGCCAGGATAATGATCAATGTCCGATTTCAGATGATTCTCACGCTTTGACGGCGCGCCACCGCCCCGACCCGGCACCCTCCAGGCCCTCCGGGCTCACTCCTCCGGCCTGCGCCACAGCACGGCCTCGCTGCCGGGCTGCCGCACCGAGAACCGCCCGGACGGCGAGGTCTCGCGCAGCAGGGCGCGCAACTCGCCCTCGAACAGCGGCAGTCGGGCGCCGAACAGGTGCGGCGCGGAGGAGGACAGCGACAGCACCCCGGACACCACCTCGTCCGCGTCGCGCTCCAGCGTGCGGCCGCCGGGGACGACCAGTCGCTCGGGGCCGAGCAGTCCGGCCCGGGCGTAGACCAGCGACTCGCCGCCGGGGGTGCCGTTCGGCAGCAGCCCCCGGCCGGCCCGGCGGACCGGGCCGAGGTGGCGGCGGACCAGGGCGTCGATCCCGTCCTGCGGCACCGGCGGGTGCGGCAGCGGCCCGACCGGGCGGGGCTCGTCCTTCCAGTCGGACAGGTGCACCAGCGCGCCGCCGGGGCGCAGCATGCCGCGGACGGTCGCGGCGACCGGGTCGCGGTCCATCCAGTGGAAGGACTGGGCGAACGCGACGACGTCGAAGGCGCCGAGGCCGAGCGGGAGTTGCTCGGCGCGGGCGTGCACCCAGCGGGTGCGCCCGGCCAGGCCGGCCCGGTCGGCGGCCCGGGCGGCCTCGGCGACCATGTCGGCGTCCGCGTCGAGGCCGACCGTCTCGGCGAAGCGGTCGGCGAGCTCCAGCGCGAGGGTGCCGGGCCCGCAGCCGACGTCCAGCAGGCGGCCGGTGCCGTCGAGCCGCAGCGCCCGGGCCAGCACCTCGGCCAGACCGGGCGCGTACGGGAGGCGGCCGCGGGCGTAGTACGGGGCCGCTCCCGCGAACAGCGTGTCGTCCCACCGCCGGTCGTCGCCCACCCGTGCCTCCGTTCTCCGGTCCGTTCCAGCCGATCCTGTCACGGTTCGTCCGGTCCGCCCACCGATCCGCCGGGTCGCCCGGTGCGTCCGGTGATCTACTCAACCGCCGTACTGATCATGCTTTCTGACGATCGGTCGGTTTGGCGCGGGGCGTCGGGATCCGGCCATCGAGCCATGACGGGGAGACATCGCCACTGCTGGAGCGGCCGCCCGAAGGGGCGGATCCGGCCACGATTGCCGACCCGTGGTCCAGACCATTGACGGTTCCCGGTGGTGGACCGAGGATCGTCGGCATCGGAACGGACCCCATCCGCACCAGGTGGCCCCTGCGCCTCCGGCGTCCCCCACGATCCGGCCAGAGCGAGGAACCCCATGCAGACCCGCACCACCGCCGCCGGCCCCCCGCACGGCGAACCCGACGCCACCCCCCGCGCCGCCACCGGTGTGCCCGACCCTTCGGGGCGCCCGCGGCAGGAGCGCCTCCCCCACTGACCCTTCCCCCGGGCTCCCTCCCGAAGCCCTCCCCGTCCGGTCATCCCGGACGGTCCCGCCGCCCCGCCCCCGCCTCCGTCCGACCGGGCCGCCGACGCCCCGTCCGACACGTGACGCCCGGGCCGCGCGGCGATCCGACGCGGTGCCGTCGGCCCGACACCACCGGGCCCACGGCGCCGACCAGCACCGGTCGCGCCCTCGGGGCGGCGACCCGCGGCACGACCCCCGACGGCGGACGGGGGCGCCTCCGCGACGGGGCACCACCCACCGGCCCCGTTCCTCCGTACCTGCCCCCACCAGCAGAGGAACCCCCATGCGCATCCGCACCGCCACCAAGGCCGCCTCGGCCCTCGCCGTCGCCTGCGCCCTGTCGCTCGGCCCGGGCGGCTCGGCCTTCGCCGTCGCCAGCGGCCCGACCAACCTGACCGGCAAGGGCTGCCCGTCCATCTACACCAACAGCGCCGACGGCGGCACCTGGATCCAGACCCTGACCAAGAAGTTCATCGCCGGCAACAGCTACCAGTACGGCAGCTACAAGGTCGCCTTCCGCACCTCGGCCGGCACCCTCGTCAACGAGGGCACCAAGGAGTACCGCTGCTACTGACCACCCCTCGGGTGACAGCAGCGCGGTGACCGTCCGGCAGGGGCGACTCCCCCGCCGGACGGCGACAGAGCAGCACCAGCAGTGAAACGGCGCGGCCCGACCCGGGCCCCGCCACACCACCACCACCATCACGACGGGGAGTCCCCATACACATCAGCACTGCGGCCAAGGCCGCCACCACCCTCGCCCTCGCCGGCGGACTGGCCCTCACCCTGGGCGGCGCCGCCTTCGCGCTCACCGGTCCGACCAACCTGACCGGCAAGGGCTGCCCGTCCGTCTACAACAACAGCGACGGCGGCGGCCTGTGGACCCAGACCCTGACCAAGAAGTTCATCGCCGGGAACGGCTCCCTGTACGGCACCTACAAGGTGGTCTTCCGCAGCCCGGCCGGCAACCTCTCGAACGAGGGCACCAAGGAGTACCGCTGCTACTGATCACCCGCGGGTGACAGCGGTGCCCGGTCGGCGGCTCCAACCCGCCGGCCGGGCACCGGCGTTCGCCACCGGCAGGCAACCGGCGGGCCGGCGATCGGCCGGCGGGCGATCGGCCGGCAACCGCCGGGTGAACGGGCGGCCCCGGCCGGTCACAGCCCCGCCACACCCGCGCCCCGGGCGGTCCGGACGGGTCGGCGGCGGGCAGGATTGCCCCACCGGGTGGAGCCGAACGGGCGGGCGGGGGCATGGAGTTCACCATCAGCGGGCGGATCCGCCGGCGCGGGCGGCGCCTGATCGGCTGGTCGGCGCCCGGCGTGCTCGGCACCGCGGCCTGGGCCGCCGCCGCCGACGGCGGGAGCGCCCGCCGTGGCGCCCTGGCCCTGCTGGTCCTGTGCACGGGCCTGCTGCTGCGCGGCGTCCTCGAACTGCGCCGCCTGCGCCGGCCCTTCCGGCTCGTCATGGACGACACCGGCATCACCCTGCACGACGCCCGACTCCCCTGGGGCGCCGTCGAGTCGATCGCGCTCCGGCACCCGCCGCGGTCCGCCGAGGACGGCGCCTTCGACCCCGCCCCGCCCCGGCTGGTGCTGCGGCTCGCCCGGGGCGCCGAACTGCCCCGGGGCCGCGAGCGCGGCGCCGCCGACCCGCGCGAGCACACCCTGCTCGACTGCACCGACCTCGACCAGCCGCGGGCCGAACTCGTCGGCGCGCTGCGGGAGTTCGCCGGGCACCGGTTCGAGACCTCGCCCCGGCACCTGCTGCCGCCGATCCCCCGCGACGCCCGCTCCCCCGAACTCGGCGGCGCCGAGCGGCAGTTCACCGCCCACCGGAACAGCCGCGCCGTCCGGTTGGCCGTCACCGCCACCGCCGCCGCGATCTGCGCCGTCCCGCCGGCCGGCGCCGTCGCCCTCGGCCGCGCGCTCGGCTCCGCGCCGCTCGCCCTGCTGGGCCTGCCGTTCGCCGCCCCGCTGTGCTGGGCGTCCGTGCGGATGGTCCGCCGCCAAGTGCGCCCGCTGCGGCTGCGGATCGGCCCGGAGGGCATCGGCCTGCGCGAGCCCGCGGAGCCGGAGGTGTTCGTCCGCTGGTCCGAGATCGGCGCCGTCGCCACCGGCCGCCTCCCGCACACCGTCGAGGCGCACCCGCACCTGGTGGTGTACGCCGCGCCCGGCAGCGTCCTGCCGTTCCCGCGCGGCTTCGTCGACCGCGGCCACCTGGGCTACGTCCTGCTGCGCCTGGACCAGCTGCCCGACCGGGGCCGCGGGCTGCCCGACGCGCTGCGCGCCTTCGTCCCCGACCGCTGGGCCGACCTCGGCTGACGGCCGCCGGGCGCCTCGCCGCCCCCGCCCGGCCGTGCCGCTACCCCGGCCGCTCCCCCGGCCCCAGCAACCGCGCCAGCTCGGCCCCCGCCGCCCGCAGCGAGGGCAAGCACAGCGCCGCCCCGGGCAGCGCCGCGGGCGGGTGGGAGAGCGTCAGGCCGATCACCGTGCACCCGGCCGCCGCGCCCGCCGCGACGCCCGCCGGGGCGTCCTCCACCACCAGGCAGCGCCGCGGGTCGACGCCCAGCCGGCGCGCGGCCAGCAGGTACGGCTCGGGGTGCGGCTTGGCCTCCCGCACGTCGTCCCCGTACACCTGGACGGCGGGCAGCGGCAGCCCGGCCAGCGCGAACCTGCGGTGCACCGTTTCGCGGACGCCCGAGGTGACCAGCGCCCAGCCGTCCGGGCGCAGCGCGGCCAGCAGTTCGGCGGCGCCGTCCGCGGCGGGGAAGGCGGCGTCGCCCTCGCGGTGCATCAGTGCGGTCAGGACGCGGCGCTCGGCGGCCGGGTCGAGGGCGGGGGCGACCTCGCGGACGGTGTCCTCGGGGCGGCGGCCGAAGGTGTTGCGCCAGACGTGTTCGACGTCCAGGGCGTGCGGTGCGGCCCAGGCCGTCCAGATCCGGCGGTAGGCGGGCAGCGAGTCCAGCAGCACCCCGTCCACGTCGAACAGCACCGCGTCGAACGGCACCGGGTGCCCCTCGTCCGTCGTCCCCACCACTCCCCCTACGGCCTTCCCGGCCGGTCAACGCCGGTCCGCGACCGCCCCCGGACCGATGGTATTCGTACCAGCTGTCCGGTGCGGCTGCGATTATCGCCGTCATCACCACGATATCCGGACGATTCCGGCCGCTATGCACCGTTTGATCATGGCTTGCTCCCGGTGCCGGAACGTCCAGGACGTGGCCCGGGCGCGACCCGCGGCGGACGGGGGACGTAGTCTGCGGGCATGACTGACGCCGATCACCTCACTCCCCAGGCCGCCTTCGAGATGCTGTTGGCGGGCAACGGCAGGTTCGTCGCCGGTACCCCGCGCCACCCGAACCAGGACGCCGCCCGCCGCGCCCAGACCGCCCCCTCCCAGGCCCCGTTCGCGGTGCTGTTCGGCTGCTCCGACTCCCGGCTCGCCGCCGAGATCATCTTCGACCAGGGCCTCGGCGACCTGTTCGTGGTCCGCACCGCCGGCCACGTGCTCGGTCCCGAGGTGCTGGGCAGCATCGAGTACGGGGTGAGCGTGCTGGGCACCCCGCTGGTGATCGTCCTGGGCCACGACTCCTGCGGCGCCATCGGCGCCACCCGGGAGGCCGTCGCGGCCGGCGCCAGCGGCGACGGCTTCATCCGCGACGTCATCGAGCGGGTCACCCCCAGCGTGCTGGCCGCCAACGCCGCGGGCTACACCGACAACGCCGACTTCATCGACGAGCACATACGGCACACCACCGCCCTGCTGCTCGACCGCTCGCAGACCATCGCCGCCGCGGTCGCCGCGGGCACCACCGCCGTCGTCGGCCTCTCCTACCGCCTCGTCGACGGCACCGCCCACCTGGTCACCACCCGCGGCCTCGACCTCCCCGCCGCCGCCTGACCCCTCCTCCGCCGACACCCGTGAGCGCCCGGCCGGACCACTCCGGCCGGGCGCTCCGCACGTCCGACGCTCCCGCGCCGGGGCCGGTCGGCCGCCGGGCTCAGTCGGCGCGGTGGCTCTCGGGCGGGCCCAGCAGGCTGGGGCGCAGGCCGCCGGTGTCGATGACCAGGCGCTGGAGGACGACGGTGGGGTCGACCATCCAGAAGGTGAGGCGGTGCGGGCCGGGGGTGGTGAGGGTGTGGACGGTGGGGCTGCGGCGGACGTTGTCGGAGGTGCCCAGGGCCCACTGGACGTTCATGGTGCCGGAGTCGGCGCCGCTCTGGGCCACGGTCTCGACGGTCTGCGGGGGCTGGTCGTCGAAGGAGACGGCGTAGGCCGGGCCGCCGGTGGCGAGGGCGTCGTTGCGCGGGGAGAGGTGGGCCCAGACGGTGACCGGTCCGGTGGTGAACAGGGTCACCCGGTACTCCAGGCGCGGGCCGGTGCCGCCGGGGGTCCGCCGGGGCGCGGTGACGGGGACGGGGGTCATGCCGCCGGTGGTGCGGCCGATGCCGGGGATCAGCCGCCAGGAGACGCCGTCCGCCGCGACGGCCCGGGTGTGGTGCTCGGCGTCGATGGCGACGTAGCCGTTGGCCTCGACGTGGCCCACCAGGAGGTTCTTCGAAAGTTTCGGACGGTTGACCACGGCCTGGACGACGACCCGGGCGCCGTCCGGCCCGCTGACGGTGACGGGCAGCTCGGTCCTGCCGTACGGGGCCCGGTTCCAGTCGACGGTGAGGACGATGCGCTGCTGCTTGTCGATCCGGCCGGCGGGGCGGTCCGCGGTGAGCCAGGGCGCGCCGGTGGTGATCCGGTAGTCGAAGGGCCGGCTGCCGCGGTTGAACACCTCGACGTACTGCGCGGGTTGGCTCTGGTAGGGGCTGAACTCGGGCAGCACGGCCGGGGCTTGCTCGTGCGGCCACCAGGCGGCGGAGCCGTCGATCGCGACGCCCAGTTCGGCGGTGTCGGGCAGGTCGATCCGGGCGACGGCCGGGAACAGCACGTCGGGCAGGGCGACGTTGTCCCGTTCGGGCTGCTGCCAGGGCGCGTTGGGGCCGTACCGGTCGACGTCGCCGTAGTCGATGTGCGGCTGGGTCTGGAAGCCGTTCCACTTGCCGCCCGCGATCCGGGTGTTGAAGCGTTCGGCGAGCGCGAAGTCGTCGGCGAGCCGGGCCTCGGCGGTGGCGGCCAGCTCGTTGGTCAGCGCCCGGCCCTGCGGCGCGTAGTGCAGGTTGGTGAACTGGGCGGCGCGCAGCGCGTACAGGTTGGCGGTGGCGGCGACCTCGTAGCCGACGAGTTCGTACCAGGCGTCCTGGGCGGAGGCGGGCAGTCGGCGTCCGATCCGTTCGGCGGTGGCGGCGAGGTCCTGCCAGCGGGCGGTGACGGCCTCCAGTTCGCGGTAGTCGGTGAGCGAGAAGGGGGTGGCCCGGTCGTCGTAGCCGATCGCGGACGGGTCGGTGGCCGGGTTCTTGGCCGGGTCGACGGTGATCTTGCGGTTGAGCAGTTCGGGCTTGCGGATCGACTGCAACTGGCCGTAGGTGGACAGCACTTCGGCGATCTGCCGGGCCTGGGCCTCGCCGAAGTGCAGCCGGGCGTAGCCGGTCTCCCACTCGGTCAGCCGCTCCAGCGGCCAGCGCTCGGGCTGCCAGGCGTAGTCGAGGAAGAACTGGGTGGGCAGTTCGTTGCCCTTGAGGTCGCCGACGTTGGTCACCCAGAGCGTGCGGTTGCCGTGCGCGTGGCACTGGTCGAGCTGCTCCCACATGTTGGGCAGGCAGGTGGTGTCCACCCACTTGTAGTTGCGGCCGACGCCGACGTAGTCGAAGTGGTAGTAGAGGCCGTAGCCGCCGCTGCGGGCCCCCTCGGCGGGGTCGGGGAGCTTGCGGACGTTGCCCCAGTTGTCGTCGGTGAGCACCACGGTGACGTCCTCGGGCACCCGCAGCCCGCGGTCCCAGTAGCGCTGGACCTCCTTGTAGAGCGTCCAGACCTGCGGGACCGCGGCCGGGTCGCGGCCGGTGACCTCGGCGAGGATCTTCCGCTGGGCGGCGATGATCTCCGTCATCAGCTCGATGCCGTCGCCGTCGGGCAGCCCGACGTCGCCGTTGCCGCGCATGCCCAGGGTGACCACGCCCTCGAAGCCCTGCTCGGTCATCCGCCGCACGCCGTCCGCCCAGTACGCCTTCACCGCTTCGGCGTTGCGGCGGAACGACCACTCGCCGGTGCCGCCGTACGGGTCGTGGCCGGGGGTGGTGACGTTGCCCGCGGCGTCGCGGACGGCGGGGGTGGCGTGCCGGTTCCACTCCTCGATGCCGCGCATCATCGGGGCCTCGTGCGAGGTGCCCATCACGATGCCGTAGGCGGTCGCGGTGGCGTGGTTGAGCGGGTCGTCCTCGGCGAAGGCGCGGCCCCAGACGGCGGGCCACAGGTAGTTGGCGCGCAGCCGCAGCAGCAGTTCGAAGACCTTGGCGTAGAAGTCGGCGTTGAAGCCGCCGGGGAAGCCGGGCGCCTTGCCCGGGCCGAAGAAGGCGGGCGCCCAGGTGCCGAGCGCCGGGTTCTCGTCGTTGACGAAGACGCCCCGGTACTTCACCGCCGGGGTGCCCTGGGTGTGCCGCCCGGGCAGCGCGTACACCGCGTCGCGGTGCGGCGGGACGACGTCGTCCCACCAGTACCAGGGCGAGACGCCCATGCCGCGGGAGGCGTCGTAGGCGCCGTAGATCGTGCCGCGCTGGTCGCTGCCGGCGATCACCAGGGCGCGGTCGACGCCGGGCAGCGGGTGCTCGACGACGGCCTGCAGCGAGGTCTCCCACCGGCCGGCGATGCCGCTGGTGTCGAGCCGTCCGGCGGCGACCAGGCCGTCGATCAGCGGGCTGCGGCCGATGGTGCCGACGATCACCGCGGTGCGGCCGCGCGGGACGCTGTCGCGGACGACGGCGGGGCGGACGCCGGTGACGCGCTCCAGGTCGGCCGCGAGGTCGCCGACCACGCGCAGCACGCCGGGGTGGTCCGCGCCGCTGACCACCAGCGGGGCGGCGCGGCCGTCCTCGACCAGCGGGAGGCAGCCGGCGCTCGGGGTGAAGGAGATCCAGCTGCCCGGATCGGTCGGCCGGGCACCGCCGTTGCCGCTGCCGTTGCCGCTGCCGTTGCCGTTGCTGTTGCCGTCCTCGCCGCCCGCGGCGGCCCAGGCTTCGGCGCTCAGGCCGAGGGCCCCGCCCAGCGGGGTGGCGGCGAGGCCCAGGCCCAGGCCCAGTCCGAGGGCGGCCCGGCGTCCGGTGGTGAAGTGCGGTGCTGGTCGGTGCATGGCGGCTCTCCCGACGGCAGGGGTTACGAAACTTTCGAAACCAGTTCTTTATATTTCGGAGCCACCTTTGGGCACATCCCGGCCCGGGTCAACCCCCCTGCACCGGGAATCTGCGGGGCCGCGGCCGGCAGGACGCCGACGGCCGCCGGACCGTCGGCATGCTGACGGTCCGTCAATTGCCTTGCCGGGCAACCGCGTCGGCCCGTCCGGTAACTCACCGGTCGCGTGACGGTCCCGGTACGGCATCGGATATCGCCTCCGCCGGCCCGGTGCAGTACAACAGCCTTGACCGGCGGGCATCGTGACGCGGCGCCACCGGGTGGCCGCCCGGGGAGGCGGCGCCCGGACCGGTCACGTTTCGCGAGGGGGGCATCTGGTGGAACGTACGCGTGTCGTGGCGGTGCGGGGCCCGCACGGACTGGGGTCGGGGTACGTGGTCGCGCCACGGCTGGTACTGACGTCGGCGCACGTCGTCCCGGCGCTCGGGGCGCCCGTGCGGCTGTTCAGGCCCGGCCGGGCGCCGGTCTTCGACGCGGTGGTGGTCTGGCGGGGGAAACCCGGCGGGCGGAACGACGCGGCCCTGCTGCGCGTCGACGACCCGACCTGGGAGCCGGTCGCCGGACCGCCGGTGCGCTGGGGCCGCACGGTGACCTACACGACCGGCGTGAAGTGCGAGAGCTGGGGCGTGCCCAACGTGGTGCAGCGGCCCGACCGGGCCGTGGACGCGTTCCACCCGTCCGGCACGCTCAACCCCGGGGACCGGTTCGTCGGGAACCGCTACGTGATGATCTTCCAGGAGCCCGCGCCGGTCCCGGTCGGTCCCTCCGCCTCGCCGCTGGGCGGCATGTCGGGCGCGGCGCTGTTCTGCGACGGCCTGCTGGCCGGCGTGGTGGCCTCCGACCCGGCCGGCTTCTCGCACTCCCGGCTGGAGGCCGTCCCGGCGTACGTCCTCCACCGCGATCCGGACTTCCGGGCCGTCCTGGCGGAGCACTGCGGACCCGGTGCGGACGTCCTGGAGCCGGTCGAGTGGCAACACCTCGCCGACCCCGGCGAAGTCACCCCGCCCGGCGGTCCGCTCACCTCGCCGGCCGCCCTCCTGCGGGCCCGCCGCCAGGTGGTTCCGTTCCGCGGGCGCGGCGAGCTGCTGGACCGGCTCACCGCCTGGTGCGAACGGCCCGGGTTCGGGGCCTGGCTCGTCCACGGGTCCGGTGGCCAGGGCAAGACCCGCCTGGCCCAGCAGTTGGCGGTCGGCCTGGACTCCCGTCGGTGGTCGGCCCTCTGGCTGCGGACCGACGCCGGGGCCGAGCCGCTGGGCGCGCTGAAGGACTCGGCGGGCGACCTGCTGGTGATCGTCGACTACGCCGAGACCCGCGAACCCCAGCTGACCGCGCTGCTGGACGCGGCCGCCCGGCACTCGGGGGAGAGCCGCTTCAAGGTGCTGATGCTCGCGCGCACGGCCGGGGACTGGTGGCGGAAGACGAGGAGGTCCACCCCGGCGACCGAGGAGCTGCTGGACGGCGCCGGTGTCACCGAACTCCCGCAGCTGGAGCCGGATCCCGCCGGGCAGGTGCGGGCGTACGAGCTGGCCGTGAACGCCTTCGCCGCCGCCCTGCCCCGGCTCCGCGGGCAACAGGGGCTTCCCTGGGGCGAGTTGGCGAAGGAGCTCACCCGTCCTGCCGCGGCACGGACGGGCCTGGAGAACGCGCTGACCCTCCACATGACGGCCCTGGTCGACCTCCTCGACGCCGCCGAGAGCGCCTCCACCGGCTCGCCGCAGCCCGACCGGCCCGCGGACGACCGGCCCGTGGACGACCGGCCCGTGGAGGACCGGCTCCTCGGCCACGAGGAGCGCTACTGGCGGCGGGCCGCCGAGGTGCAGGAGCTGTCGTCGAAGGCGCGGAGCCGGGACGACGTCATGGTCGCCGCCTTCCTCTGCGGCGCCGAGGACGACCCGCAGGCGGACTCCCTGCTGAAACGGGTTCCGGCGCTGGCCGGCCAGCCCGCCGACGAGCTCCTCGCCGTGCGCGGCTGGATCGCGAGCCTCTACCCCTCGGCCAGTGGTCGCCCCTGGGACAGCCTCCAGCCGGACCGGCTCGCGGAGCGGTTCATCGGTCGACGCCTCGTGGACGACCCCGAGCTGGCCCACGCACTGGTCGAGGGCGCCACCGAGGCGCAGGCCGCCCAGCTCCTGACCGTCTACTCCCGGGCCGCCGCCCACCGGGTCTTCGACCACCGGCTCGGGGAGTCGCTGACCGAACTGTGCGTCCGGCACCGCGCGGTCCTCGCCCGGACGGCCGTCGACACCGTCACCCGAGTCGAGTCCCCGCTCCCCCTGCTCGCCGCCCTCCGCCGGATCAGCGACGACCCCTCGGTGCCGCTCGCCGAACTGGAGCGGCTCTCCGCGTGCCTCCCGGAGACCAGCGAGAACCTGGCCGACTGGCCCCTGCTCCTCTGCCGGCGCCTCGTGGACGAGTACCGCGGGGCCGCCCAGGACGATCCCGACGCCACCGTCGGGCTCGCCGGGAACCTGAACAACCTCGCCCTCCGGCTGGCCGAGTCGGGGCAGGAGGAACAGGCCCTGGCCGCCGCCAACGAGGCCGCCGCCCTTCTGCGCGGCCTGGACGCGCAGCGGCTGGTGCAGCACCTCCCCGCGCTGGCCATGACCCTCGGCACCCTCTCGACCCGCCTGAGCGCCCTGGGGCAGGCCGAGGAGGCGCTGTCGGCGATCGAAGAGGCCCTGTGGATGCGCCGCCTGCTGGCCGCCCGGCTCCCCGCGCACTTCCGCTCCGCCCTGGCCGGGGCCCTGACCACCCTGGGCGACTGCCTCGCGGGGGTGGGCCGGCACCAGGAGGCACTGGCCGCGACCACCGAGGCCGTGGAGATCGAGCGCGATCTCCTCGCCCAGGGCGCCCAGAGCTCCCCGGACTCCCGGGACGCCCCGGGCTCCCAGGGCTCCGATCTCGCCACCAGTCTGAGCCGTCACGCCTCGGCGCTGGCAGCGGTCGGACGGTCCGGGGAGGCGCTGGCCGCGGCTCGCGAGGTCGTGGACCTCACCCGCGCGCTCGCGGCCGACCGGCCCGACGCCCATCTCCCCCACCTGGCCGGGGTCCTGGCCAACCTCGCCATCCAGCTGCGGGCGGTCGGAGAGCACCGGGAGACGCTCGCCGCCGTCACGGAATCCGTCGCGCTGTGGCGCCGGGTCGCCGCGGCGCGTCCCGACGCGCACCTCCCCGATCTGGCGGGCAGCCTGAACACCCTGAGCCTCGAACTGGCCGAGGCGGGAGAGCCGGCCGAGGCCCTGGCCACCGCCCGGGAGGCCGTCGACATCAGCCGGCGGCTGGCCAGTATCCAGCCGGCCGTCCACACCCGGCTCCTCGCCGGCAGCCTGATCAACCTCTCGATCCACCTGGCGGGGCGGCCGGACGAGGAACTCGCGGCCGCCGCCGAAGCCGTGCGGCTCTGGCGGCAGTTGGCCGCCACCCGCCCCGAGGAGTGCCTCCCGGACCTGGCCATGAGCCTGGACCGCCTGTTCCGCGCGCTGAAGGGGGCCGGCCGGATCGACGAGGCGCTGGCGCCCGGCCGGGAGAAGGTCGCCATCTACCGCGAACTCGCCGCCGCCCGCCCGTACCTCTTCCAGCACGACCTGGCGCTGAGCCTCATCGACTTCTGCACCTGTTCCCAGATGCTGGGGGAGGCCGTCCAGGTGCTGCCCGAACTCCGGGAGGCGGTGGGGCTCTTCAGGGTCCTGGCCGCTGCGGATCCGGAGTCCTACCTCAAGCGCCTCGCCCCGAGCCTGTACCAGCTCACGACCGTTCTGCAGGAGGCGGGGCACCGGGACGAGGCCACGCGCGCCTTCCACGAGTCGGTGGACATCCGCCGGACGCTGGCCGCGACCGACCCCGACGAGAACCTCCCCCTGCTGGCGAAGAGCCTGGACGTCCTCGCCGAGTGGTCGAGCGATTCCGGACGGGCCGCGGACGGGCTGGCCGCTGCCCGGGAAGCCCTCGAACTGTGGCGCCGGTTGGCCGCCGCGGACCCGTCCGCGGCGAACCTGGCCAATCTCGCCCTGAGCCTCGACAACCTCTCCGAGCTCTCTTCCAGGAACGAACAACCGGAACAGGCCGTCCGGTCGGCCCTCGAAGCCGTCGACATCCACTGCGAGCTGGCCGGAGCGGGCCTTCCCCGCCCCGTCCTCCACCGCCTGGCAGCCCGACTGGTCGACTGGATCAACGAGTTGAGACCCGTGGAAGGAGCCGAGGAACTCGAACTGGAGCTGAACGGAGCCGCGGTCAGGATCCTCCGCGACCTGAGCGCGATGCGGTTCACCGAGTACGCGCACCACCTGTCCACGCACCTGGTGCTCCTCTCCCTCCACCTGAGCGAAGCGGAGGAGGAGAGCCGGGCGCAGGCGGCCGCCCGCGAGGCCGTCACCGTCCTGCGGCGGCTGGCCGCCGTCGGCCTCCCGGACGATCACCTGCTCACCATCGCGGAGGCCCTGCTCGCCTGACCCGGAAGCGGTGGGCGAGCCCGGCGAGCCCGTGGGAGCCCGGCGAGCCCGGCCACCGCCGGCTGACACCACACCCTGGCACCGCACCCTGGCACCGCGCCGGGACCTGGCGCCGGGCGGCCGGACTCCCTAATGTGAGCAGTCCTCATATTTCCGAGCGCAAGGGGGCCGCCATGACGGACCGCCACGATCTGCCCGCCGGGTTCCGCTGGGGGGTGTCCACCGCCGCCTACCAGATCGAGGGCGCGGTGGACGAGGACGGCCGGGGACGCTCGGTCTGGGACGCGTTCTGCGAGCGGCCCGGGGCGGTGCGGAACGGGGAGAGCGGGCGGGTCGCCTGCGACCACTACCGCCGGTGGCCGCAGGACGTGGAGCTGATGCGGGAACTGGGCGTGGACGGGTACCGGTTCTCGATCGCCTGGCCCCGCGTCCGCCCGACCGGCCGCGGACCCGTGAACACCGCCGGACTGGACTTCTACGACCGGCTCGTCGACGGCCTGCTGGACGCGGGCATCACCCCGCTGCCCACCCTCTTCCACTGGGACCTGCCGCAGGCCCTCGAAGACGCCGGCGGCTGGCTCCGCCGGGAGACCGCCTTCCGGTTCGCCGAGTACGCGAGCACCGTCGCCGACCGGCTGGGCGACCGGGTGCCGGCCTGGATCACCCTGAACGAGCCGTTCGTCCACATGGTGTACGGCTACGCGCTCGGCATCCACGCCCCCGGGCGCGCGCTGATGCTGGACGCCCTGCCCGCCGCCCACCACCAGCTCCTCGCCCACGGCCTGGCCGCCGCCGACCTGCGCGGCCGCGGCCTCGACGTCCTGATCGCCAACAACCTGACCCCGGTGCGGCCGGCGAGCGACGCCCCCGGGGACCGGGCCGCGGCCGAGGCGTACGACGCGCTGCACAACCGGCTGTTCACCGACCCCCTGCTGCTGGGCCGCTACCCCGACCTGTCCGCGTACGGGGTCGGGCCGGACCTGCGCGGCGCGGTCCGGGACGGCGACCTCGACCTGATCGCCGGCCCCGGCCTGAACGGGCTGGGCGTCAACTACTACAACCCCACCCGGATCGCCGCCCCCACCGGGCCCGGCCTCCCCTTCGCCGAGGCCCCCGTCGAGGGCGTCCCCCGCACCCACTTCGGCTGGCCCGTCGTCCCGGAGGGGCTGCGCGAACTGCTGCTGACCCTCCGCGAGCGCTACGGCGACGCCCTCCCCCCGGTCACCGTCACCGAGAACGGCTGCTCCACCGACGACTCCCTCGACGACGCCTTCCGCACCGACTACCTCGCCGGCCACCTCGACGCCCTCGCCCGCGCCACCGCCGACGGCATCGACGTCCGCGGCTACTACACCTGGTCCCTGCTGGACAACTTCGAGTGGGGGGAGGGGTTCGGCGAGCGCTTCGGCCTCGTCCACGTCGACTTCGCGACGCAGCAGCGCACCCCGAAGTCCTCGTTCGCCTGGTACCGGGACCTGATAGCGGCGCACCGGGCGAAGTCCGCGGCCCGGTAACCGGGGCGCCGACCCGACCTCCACCCCGCGCCGACCGGGCCGCCGACCGGCCCACCGTCCGGCCTGCCGTTCGGGCCCTGCGGCCGGGACCGTTCGGCCCTTCCCCGCGTCCGGGGCGGGTGTGGACAGTGACCCCAGGTCAGCGATGTGTCCGGCCCGCGCGGCGGGCCGATCGGGTGGGCGCGGGCGCCCAGGAAGGCCGTGTGATGGAATCCGACGAGGTCATGCTGGCTGTCCGGCTCACCACCGCGGAGCGGACGCTGCTGCGCCGGCTGGCGCGCGGCCACCGCGGCGACGTGTCCGAGGTGGTCGCGGACGCGCTGCTGGACGTGCTGCCCGCCCTGCTCGCCCAGGATCCGCCCCGGGGCGCCGAGCAGCCGGGCCGGTTCGCCCCGTGCGCGGTGACGGTCTGGCTGCCGCCGGAGCTCGCCGAGCTGCTCCCCGCGCTGGCCGTCCACCTGGCCCCGGACCGGCCGCCCACGCCCTGCGCCGCGCTGGGCACCGCCCTGCGGCTGTGGCTGCGCCAGGACCCGGCCCGCCTGGCCGCCGGCCTGCACGCCCTGCACGGCGGCGCCGACCACTCGCACGCCTACCCGCACGGGTACCCGTACGCCCGTCCGCACGAGCACCCGCACGCCCGTCCCCTCGCCGCCTGAACCGGCCCCCGCTGCCCGAACCCTCTCGCGCACCGCCCGAACCGTCCCCCTCGCCGCCCGAACCGTCCCCTCGCCGCCCGGCGGAGCACCGACTCCCGGCGGGCCGTCAGTCCCCGTCCGACCAGGGCCTTTTGGCGCGGTACCGCTCCGGGACGCGGGCCCTCGGGCCGCCGTCGGCGGGACCATCGGCCCTGGGGCGGCGGGTCGGCCGCGGACGAGCATGGAGCGCCGCCGCTCGGCGGGGTCGCGCCGCTCCCCGGACGCCCCGCCGGGTGGTGCGGCGCATCCCGGGCCCCGACGGGCCCGGCTCCCGGACGCGGCACGAAGGAGGGCGGCCGATGGCTGCCATCGAGGCGAGTCGGGGTACGGCCGAGGCCGCACCCCGACGCACACCGGGCAGCACGCTGGTGCGGCTGCTCACCACCACCGATCACAAGACGATCGGCACCATGTACCTGGTCACGGCGTTCGCGTTCTTCCTGGTCGGCGGCGTCCTCGCCCTGGTCATGCGCGCCGAACTCGCCCGTCCGGGAACGCAGTTGCTCTCCAACGAGCAGTTCAACCAGGCGTTCACCATGCACGGCTCGATCATGCTGCTGCTGTTCGCGATGCCGCTGTTCACCGGCTTCGCGAACTGGATGATGCCGCTGCAGATCGGCGCCCCGGACGTCGCGTTCCCGCGGCTGAACGCGCTGGCGTACTGGATGTTCCTGTTCGGTTCGCTGATCGCCGCCGCCGGTTTCCTCACCCCGCAGGGCGCGGCGGACTTCGGCTGGTTCGCCTACGCGCCGCTGAGCGACGCGGTGCACTCGCCGGGGATCGGCGCCGACATGTGGATCATGGGCGTGGCGTTCGGCGGGTTCGGCAGCGTGCTGGGCGCGGTCAACTTCATCACCACGATCATCTGCATGCGCGCGCCGGGCCTGACCATGTTCCGGATGTCGATCTTCGTCTGGAACGTGCTGCTGACCGCCGTGCTGATCCTGATGATCTTCCCGGTGCTGGCCGCCGCGCTGTTCGCGCTCGAAGCCGACCGCAAGTTCGGCGCGCACGTCTTCGACCCGGCCAACGGCGGGGCGATGCTCTGGCAGCACCTGTTCTGGTTCTTCGGCCACCCCGAGGTGTACGTCCTGGCGCTGCCGTTCTTCGGCATCGTCTCGGAGGTCATCCCGGTGTTCTCCCGCAAGCCGATGTTCGGCTACTCCGGCCTGATCGCGGCCACCATCGCCATCGCCGGCCTGTCCGTCACCGTCTGGGCCCACCACATGTACGTGACGGGGCAGGTGCTGCTGCCCTTCTTCTCCTTCATGACCTTCCTGATCGCGGTCCCGACCGGCGTGAAGTTCTTCAACTGGGTCGGCACCATGTGGAAGGGCTCGCTGAGCTTCGAGACCCCGATGCTGTGGGCCACCGGCTTCCTGGTCACCTTCCTGTTCGGCGGCCTGACCGGCGTGCTGCTGGCCGCCCCGCCGCTGGACTTCCACGTCTCCGACTCGTACTTCGTGGTCGCGCACTTCCACTACACGCTGTTCGGCACGGTGGTGTACGCGATGATGGCGGGCTTCCACTTCTGGTGGCCGAAGATGACCGGACGGATGCTGGACGAGCGCCTCGGCAAGATCTGCTTCTGGACGCTCACCGTCGGCTTCCACACCACCTTCCTGGTCCAGCACTGGCTTGGCGCCGAGGGCATGCCGCGCCGCTACGCCGACTACCTCGCCTCGGACGGCTTCACGGCCCTCAACACCGTCTCCACCATCGGCTCGTTCCTGCTCGGCCTGTCGATCCTGCCGTTCCTGTACAACGTCTGGCGGACCGCCAAGTACGCGCCCGGGGTCGAGGCCGACGACCCGTGGGGCTGGGGCCGCTCGCTGGAGTGGGCCACCTCCTGCCCGCCGCCGCGGCACAACTTCACCACCCTGCCGCGGATCCGCTCCGAGTCCCCGGCCTTCGACCTGCACCACCCGGACGTCGCCGCCGCCGACTACCTCGACAACCACGGCACCCCGGCCCCGCACCTGGACGGGACCGCCCCGGCCCACTACGACCGGCCCGCCCGGGGAACCCGCCGCCTCCCCGCCCCGCCCGCCGACTGACGGGCCCCCAGCCGCCGTCCGCGGCCGCCTCCCCTCCCCCGGCCACGGAGGCGACCGCGGACCCCTCCCCTCCCCTCCCCTCCCCTCCCCTCCCGGACGTCCTGGAGGTCGAACCGCCGTGGCCCACCCCGTCCTCGCCCTCGGCACCGCCGCACTGACCACCGCCGGCAGCGCCTGGTACCTGCCCGCGCTGCTCGACCTGCGGGCCGGGCCCGACCGTCCGCGCGCCGCCCGCCTCGCGGCCACCGCCTGCCTGGCCTGGTGGTCCGCACTGGCCGTGACCGCGCTGCTGCTCACCACCCCGCTGCCCTGGTACGCCCCGCTCGGCGCGGCCCTGACCGGCGCCCTCACCGGCACCGCGCTGCGCTGGGCGGCGGCCGCCGAACACCGCGCCGAGCAGCGCGAACAGGCCCGCGCCTGGGACGCCCTGCTCCGCCCCGACCCCCCGCACCTCCCCGCCCGACCCCCGGCCGCCCCGCCCGCGCCGACCACCGCCGTCCGCCTCACCGCGGCCCTGACCGCGATCGCGGCCGCCGCCTCGGCCGCCGCCACCCTGCTCGCGGGCCGCCCCGGCCCGACCGCCCCGGCCGTCCTGACGGTGGCCGCCTCGGTGGGGCTCTGCCTGCTGATCCTGCTGGTCTCCCTGCACCGCCCCCACCCGCACCGGCCCGCCCGCCCGGACCTGCCGACGGCGGACTGACCCGCCACCGCGCTCGCCCCGGCCCCCACCCCTCCCCTCCCCTCCCCTCCCCTCCCCTCCCCTCCCTCCCCTCCCCTC
>NZ_BAAANS010000083.1:0-26445 GCF_039529925.1 Kitasatospora saccharophila
GGCCGAGCCGGCTGCCCGGCCCGCCGTCGCCCAGCCGCCCGCCCAGCACCCGCCGCACCCGGCCGCCGCCGCGTGCCCGGCGGCGCGCCGCGAGCAACCAGGCCGCACCGAGCAGTCCGCCGGCCAGCCCGGCGAGCACCCCGAGCGAGGTCGCCGCGCAGGCCGCGCCGTACGCCCCGGGCGTCCCGTGCGCCCCCGCCATCACGGCCTCCTGACCGCGGAGCGCAGCAGGTGCCACGCCACCGCCCCGATCACGCACAGCCCGAGCACCCAGGCGAACTCCAGTTGCCCCACCGTCACGTCGCCTCCCCCGCGGTCCGCACGGCGGCCGCTCCCCCGCCCGTTCCCGCCGCCGGCGCCGGCGCCGGCTCCGCCACCGGCCCGCCGCACCCGGCAGCCGCCCGGTCCGGTCCCGTGACATCCGGGTGCGGTGGCAGGTCGACGCCGCGTTCGGCGCACAGCTCCCGCAGCCGGGCCCAGCCGGGGCCGGGGCGGGCCCGGCCGTCGCGCTCGAAGTGGACGGCGGCGGCGGTGGCGGTCAGGCCGTCGGGCCCGCAGGTCAGCAGGTGGAGCCCGGTGACCCGGCGGCGGCCGTCGGTGCGGTCCCGGCCGAGGTGGACGACCGCGTCCAGGCCGGCCCGCAGCTGGCTGTGCAGGGACTGCCGGTCGAGCCCGGCGAGCGAGCCGAGGGCCTCCAGCCGGGCGGGCACGTCGGCCGCGGTGTTGGCGTGCACGGTGCCGCAGCCGCCCTCGTGGCCGGTGTTCAGGGCCGCCAGCAGGTCGACCACCTCGGCGCCGCGGACCTCACCGACCACCAGCCGGTCGGGCCGCATCCGCAGCGCCTGCCGGACCAGGTCGCGCAGGGTCAGCTCGCCCAGCGACTCCTGGTTGGGCGGGCGGGACTGCAGCCGGACCACGTGCGGGTGGTCGGGGCGCAGTTCGGCGGAGTCCTCGGCGAGGACGATGCGTTCGTTGCCGGGGACGAGGCCGAGCAGGGCGGCGAGCAGGGTGGTCTTGCCGGTGCCGGTGCCGCCGGAGATCAGCAGGGAGAGCCGGGACCGCAGGACGGCGGCCAGCAGGTCGGCCCCGGACGGGGGCAGGGCCCCGGCGGCGACCAGTTCGGGGAGGGTGAAGGGATCGCTGCGGCTGGTCCGCAGCGAGATGTGGGTGCAGTCGGCGGCGATCGGCGGGAGGACGGCGTGCAGCCGGGTGCCGTCGGGCAGCCGGGCGTCCACCCAGGGGCGGGCGTCGTCCAGGCGGCGACCGGCGGCGGTGGCCAACCGGTGGGCGAGCCGTCGGACGGCGTCGGCGTTCGGGAAGCGCACCTGGGTGGCGCGCTCCAGGCCGCGGCCGCGGTCGACCCAGATCCGGTCGGGGCCGTTGACCAGGACGTCGGTGACCCCGCTCTCGGCCAGCAGGGGGTCGAGCGGGCCCGCGCCGACGATCTCGGCGCGCAGGCTGCGCACGGCGGTCAGCACGTCGGCCCCGCCGAGCGGTGGACCGGAGGCGCGCAGGGCGGCGGCGACCGGCCCGGCGGTGGGCGGCGCACCCGCCTCGGCGAGCCGGATCCGGACGGCGTCCACCAGTTCGGCGGCCCCGTCCGGGAGCGCCCCGGCGGCGCGACCGGTCGTCGTCCCGTCGCCCGCCGGGGCGGCGGGCGGCCTCCGGTGCACCAGGTAGCGCACCGGAGGGGCCTGTCGGCGGTCGGGGGCGGGCGGGCCGTCCCCGACCGGGAGGGCGGCCTCCGCGGGCCCCGAGGGGGCGCTGGAGAGGCTGCGGGGGCGCGGTACGGCGATCCGGCGGTGGGTGCGGGTGATCGGCCGCCGGACGGCCCGCCGACCGTCCTGGTGGCCCTCCTCGGCCCGGTCGTCCCCGGCCCGGCCCTCCCCGTCGTGGAGGTCCGCGAGGTCCGCGACGTCCACGACGTCGGCGGGGCGGGCGGCGGCGGTGTGCAGGTGGTTGGTCACGGTCTCTCCTCAGGCCGCCACGACGGGCGGCATCGCTTCGGTCAGGAACCGCCCGCAGAACCGGGCGAGCGGCCCGTGCTCCCGCAGGCCGGGCGGGACGCCGCGTTCGGCGTCCAGGGCGAGGCCGGGCTCGGGGGCCAGCTCCCCGGCGAGCCGCAGCCGCAGCCCGCGGGCCGCGTCGGCGGCGGTGAGCCCGGACGGGCCGGGGGTGCGGACGACGGCCCGCAGGTCGGTGAGCCGCATCCGGACGGCCGCGGCGACCCGGTCGGCGGCCGCCAGGGCGCGCAGTTCGGCGGGCACCACGAGCAGCCCGGTGTCGGTCTGTTCGAGGGCCTGGGCGGCGGCCGCGTCGAGCTGTCTGGGCAGGTCGAGCACGACCAGCCCGCCGCGTCTGCGGGCGGCCGCCAGGACGCTGCGCATCGCCTCGGCGGGGATGGCCAGGGTGTCGGACCTGTCCCAGGACAGGGCGCTGAGCCGGTGCGGTTCGGGCAGGGCCCGGGCCAGCTCGGCGCCGCTGATCCGGCCCCGGGAGGCCGCGAGGTCCGGCCAGCGCAACCCGCCGTCCTGTTCGGCGCCGAGCAGGACGTCGAGTCCGCCGCCGAGCGGGTCGCCGTCGATCAGCATGGTGCGGTGCCCGGCCCGGGCGGCGCGGACCGCCAGAGCGCAGGCCAGCGTGGAGGCGCCGGCGCCGCCGCGCCCGCCGAGCACGGCGACGGTGAGCGCGGGTGGGCCGACGCCCTCGGTGGCGTCCGCGATCCGGTCGAGCAGCCAGGACTGCGCGTCCGGCAGGAAGAGCACGTGCTCGGCGCCGAGCCGGACGGCGCGGACCCAGATCTCGCCGTCGTCGAGGTCGAGGCCGAGCAGCAGCACGCCGGGGCGGCGGGGCAGGCCGGCGCACTGCTCGGCGAGGTCGTCGCCGACCAGCACCAGCGGGGCGGCCTCCCACAGCCGGGCGGGCGGCGGGGCCCCGCCGAGCAGTCGTGGTTCGGCCCCGGCGGCGGCGCACAGGCGGGTGAGCTGCTCGGCGAGCGCTTCGTCGGCGGTGAGGACCAGCGGCCCGGGCGGGGGCTCGGGGGCGCCGGCGCGCGGGTCGGTGACGTAGGCGGACAAGGCGGTCCTCCCGTGGTGCGGGGACGGTCTGACGGCGCGTCGGACGCGGAACCCGGACGGGGCTCCGCGGGGCGGCGCGAACACCACGGTGAAGGAAGGCGCGGAATGCGTCAGCCGACTTCCGATTGCCTGTGGATAACTCGCCCCTGTGGATAACCGGGGTCACTCGGACGGGGGCTAAAGGGGCTCGGAATTGACGCATCGGGTATACCGATATGACACTCGCACAACTACGCAGAGTGACAAAAACTTGAGGTGCGAAGGAACCTCGACAACGGTCCGCGAACCGCTGGAGCACCCCCCGCAACCACTGGCACCACCACTCCCTGGAAGCTCAACTACCAAGGGAAATGGGCCCGGACATGCGACGACCCCCGCCGGGGGGGAGAGCGGGGGTCGTCTATCCACGGCCCGGCTCGGGGGGGAGGAGCCGGACCGGGTTAGCACGGTCGCGCGAACGATCCGTGACTTCCATGGTGTACCCGACCGGCCAGAAACACAAACCCGCACGCCCACGAGTCCACCGAATGGCCCTCCCTTTTGGTCGCCCCTCTATCCTCGGTTCCCGTGGACACCACCGAGAACGCCGACGAGAACGCCGACTTCACCGACCACCGCCCGGACCGGACCGGCTACGGCGTGCCCCGCACCGCCGCCTTCTTCGACCTCGACAAGACGATCATCGCCAAGTCCAGCGCGCTCGCGTTCAGCCGGCCGTTCTACCAGGGCGGCCTGATCAACCGCCGCTCGGTGGTGAAGAGCGCGTACGCCCAGTTCGTCTTCCTGGTCGGCGGCGCGGACCACGACCAGATGGAGAAGATGCGGGCCTACCTGTCCGCACTGACCCGCGGCTGGAACGTGCAGCAGGTCCGGGAGATCGTCGCGGAGACCCTGCACGGCATGATCGACCCGATCATCTACGACGAGGCCGCCTCGCTGATCGAGCAGCACCACGCGGCCGGACGCGACGTGGTGATCGTCAGCAGCTCGGGCTCCGAGGTGGTCGAGCCGATCGGCCAACTGCTGGGCGCGGACCACGTGATCGCCACCCGGCTGCACGTCGAGGAGGGCCGCTACACCGGCGAGATCGAGTACTACGCGTACGCCGAGAACAAGGCCGCGGCGATCCGCGAACTCGCCGAGCGGGAGGGCTACGACCTCGCCAACTGCTACGCGTACAGCGACTCGTCGACCGACCTGCCGATGCTGGAGGCGGTCGGCCACCCGGCCGCGGTGAACCCGGACCGGGCGCTGCGCAAGGAGGCGGCGGCCCGCGAGTGGCCGGTGCTGGTGTTCAGCCGCCCGGTCGAACTGACCCGCAGGCTGCCGGAGTTCCACGCACCGAGCCGCTCGGTGGTGGCCGCGGTGGCGGTCGGCGCGGCGGTGCTGACGGCCGGGGTGCTCTGGTACGGCGCGCGGCGGCGGCGCCCGGCGGCGGCCTGAGCGGGCCGCCCGGACCGGCGCGGTCGGAACGGACCGGACGGGCCGCGGCGGACATCCGCACGACGTCGGCCGGACACCGCCCGGCGCCCGGCGGGTTCGCCAAATCGGACAAAACTCGACGCAAGCCGTCAAAAGCTCCGTTTTCGGGTTCCTCTTTCGGGCGATCTGGGGTAGAAATGGGTTACGGCCCGCGAGACCCGGTCAGGACCCCAAGAGGTCGAACCGACAACGCAGTTAAGGCCCCACGGACCGACGCACGGACAATCGGGCACCCACATGCAGCCGACCCGCTGTCGGGCCGCCGCACCAGGTGAACGGGCACAGGACCCCGCCTGATGGGCATTGAAACGGTGCATGCACTGGTAACCCGGTCTCCGTGCCAGCGGCGACGCCCGGAAGTCTCGGGCGCCGCCGCAACCGCGTTCCGGACGCGGTCGTCCGGGGCCCGGCCTCAGACCATGCCGCGCTGCATCGCCTCGCACACCGCGGTGCTCTCGCGCACGCCCAGGCCGAGCGCGGCGGCGCAGTGCACCAGCCAGCGGGCGACGCCCTCGGGGGTGCCCTCCAGGTAGCCGAGCAGGGCGTGCCGGTAGGCGGCGGTGCCGAGTTCGGCGAGGCCGACCTCGGCGGGGCAGATCGCCTTCGGGTCGAGGCCCTCCGCGGTCAGCACGATCCGCTGGGCGGCCCGGGCGACCAGGCCGTTGTGGGTGCCGAACGGGCGCAGCGCGAGCAGTTCGCCGTGCACCACGGCGGCGGTCACCAGGGCGGGCGCGCCGCCGGTGGGGCGTTCGGCGCGGGCGGCCAGCAGCCCGGCGAGCTGGTCGAGGCGGGCGGCGGCCTCGGCGGGCGGGGGCGGCGGCGGGAGTTCGCCGACCGGGCCGTCCGGCGCCTCGCCCTCGGTGGCCTCGATCTCCAGCGGGAACAGCGGCGCGGCACTCTCCCCGTCCCGGCGCGGCCGGCCGGCCGCGGGGTCGCCGTCGCCGGCCGCGAGCAGGTGCAGCCGGGCCAGCACCTGGAGCGGGGAGGTGCGCCAGACGCTGAGCAGTTGGCCGGCCTCGGCGGACAGCCGCAGGGCGGCGCCGACCGTGCGGGCCCCGGGGTCGGCGCCGAAGTCGGTGCGGCGGCGGACCTCCTCCAGCGGCCAGTCGGCACCGTCCAGGGCGGCCGAGGCACGGGCGCCGCGCAGGGCGGACTCGGAGGTCACCTCGGCCGCCCGGCGCCGCATCACGCGGTGCCCGTAGAGGCGGTCGACGTTCTTGCGCACCTCGGCGACGGCCTCGGGGACCCCGGCGAGCCGGGCCAGCGGGGCGAGCGGGTCAGTTCCTGTGGTCACCTACCCGAGAGTAATGACTCCGCGGGGCGGCCGGGAGGCAACCCCCGGGTCACCCTTTCGTGGCAATCCGCCTTTCCCTCATGTGCGGCACCCCAAACCACCGCTAGCATGACCACTAATCGGTGACGATAACGGTTTCCAACAAGCGCCCGGCCCGGCGAGGACCGGCGGGCGCGCCAGAGCCAGAGAGCCGGAGACTCAGAGATGAAGATCGCCTTCGTCGGCAAGGGCGGCAGCGGCAAGACCACCCTGTCCGCACTGTTCATCCGCCACCTGGCCGCGGCCGGCCTGCCGGTGCTCGCCGTCGACGCCGACATCAACCAACACCTCGGCCCGGCCCTCGGCCTGACGGACGACCGGGCCGCCGCGCTCCCCTCGCTCGGCGCGCACCTGCCGGAGATCAAGGAGTACCTGCGCGGCGACAACCCGCTGATCCGCTCCGCCGAGGAGATGATCAAGACCACCCCGCCCGGCCCCGGCTCCCGGCTGCTGCGGATCGTCGAGGAGAACCCGGTGTACGCGGCCTGCGCCCGCCCGGTCGCCCTGGACGAGGGCTCGGTCCGGCTGATGGCGACCGGCGCCTTCACCGAGGAGGACCTCGGAGTGGCCTGCTACCACTCCAAGGTCGGCGCGGTGGAACTGCTGCTCAACCACCTGCTGGACGGCCCGGACGAGTACCTGGTGACCGACATGACGGCCGGCTCCGACTCCTTCGCCTCCGGCCTGTTCACCCGCTTCGACCTGACCTTCCTGGTCGCCGAACCCACCCGCAAGGGCGTCTCGGTGTACCGCCAGTACAAGGAGTACGCCCAGGACTTCGACGTCCACCTGCGGGTGGTCGGCAACAAGGTGCAGGGCCCGGACGACCTGGACTTCCTGTGCCGCGAGGTCGGCGAGGACCTGTACGCCTGCTTCGGGCAGTCCGGCTGGGTGCGTCGGCTGGAGCGCGGGGACGAGCCGCCGCTGCGCGAGCTGGAACCCCCGAACCGGGAGGTGCTGGCCCGGCTGCAGACCGCCGCCGACACCGCCCACGGGCTGCGCGATCCGCACCGGTACAGCGCCCAGGCGGTCCGCTTCCACCTGCGCAACGCGGAGAGCTGGGGCAACGCCAAGGTCGGCGCCGACCTGGCCGGCCAGGTCGACCCGGACTACGTGCTGGGCGTCGGGCAGCCCCGGACCGCCGGGGTCTGATCCCCCGCCCGCCCCGCCGACCCCCCGAGGGGCCGGTCCGACCACCACGGCCGGACCGGCCCCTCGGGCGTTCCCACCAGGAAATTCCCGCCCGGCCGGGGTGCCACACGATGTGGTGAACGCCCCTATTTGTACTGGCACTCGAAGCGCACGCTGTGCAAAGGTTCCATTACTCTCGGTTTACCAACTCTTGAAGTACGTGAAGCACAGGTCGCCGCAGGCCGTCGTCGCCGCGCGCCACCCCGCCACACCCGCTGTGACCACGACAGCCGATCCGACCAGGCGCACCCGCCGGACCTGACTGCGTTCGTTCCCCCGGAAGAAGACGGGAAGACCCCATGACCCTCGACATCTCCAGCGCCCCCATCGCCTCCGACACCACCGACCACGCTCCGCCGGGGAGCGGCCCGGCCCCGGGCCGGGTCCGCGCCCTGCTGGCGCACGACCTGCCCGCCTCCCTCGCGGTGTTCCTCATCGCGGTGCCGTTCTCGCTCGGCATCGCCCTCGCCACCGGCGCCCCGCTGACGGCCGGTCTGGTCGCCGCCGCCGTCGGCGGACTGGTGGCCGGGCTGCTCGGCGGCACCCACCTCCAGGTCAGCGGCCCCTCCGCGGCGCTGACCGTGGTCACCGCCGGGGTGATCGCCCAGTACGGCTGGCAGACCGCCTGCCTGATCACCGTCGCCGCCGGCCTGCTGCAACTGCTGCTCGGCTCGCTGCGGGTGGCCCGCGCCGCGCTCGCCGTCTCGCCCGCCGTGGTGCACGGCATGCTGGCCGGCGTCGGCGTGACCATCGCGATCGCCCAACTGCACGTCATCCTCGGTGGCACGCCGCACAGTTCGGCGCTGGCCGACCTGCTCTCGCTGCCCGGCGAGCTGGCCGGTCCGCACCTGCCCGCGCTGGTGGTCGGCCTGCTGGCCCTGGCGGTCCTGTACGGCTGGCCCCGGCTGGGGCGGCTGCCCGGCGCGGCCGGCCGGATCGGCGCCCGGCTGGCCCGGCTGCCCGCCGCACTGGTCGCGGTGGCCGCCGCCACCGCGCTGTCGCTGATCGCCGGACTGCGGCTGGCCCGGGTCGAGCTCCCGCTCTGGGAGCACCACCAGTTCTTCTCGGCGCCCCCGCTCGGCGTGCTGGCCGGCCACTGGGCGGCGCTGCTCGGCCTGGTGCTGACCGTCACCGCGGTGGCCGGCGTGGAGTCGCTGCTGTCCTCCGTCGCGGTCGACCGGATGACCCGCCGCAGCGGCGACCTGGACCGCGAGCTGCGCGCCCAGGGCGCGTCCAACCTGGTCTCGGGGCTGCTCGGCGGCCTCCCGGTGGCGGGCGGCGCCGTCCGTTCCACCGCCAACGTGCAGGCCGGCGCGGCCAGTCGGGCCTCCGCGGTGCTGCACGGCTGCTGGGTGCTGGTCGCGGCGCTGGTGCTGACCGCCGGGCTGCGGCGGATCCCGCTGGCCGCGCTGGCCGCGCTGGTGCTGGTGGTCGGCGTGCAGATGGTGAGCTTCGCGCACATCCGCCGGGTGCACCGGCACCGCGAGTTCCCGGTGTACCTGGCCACCGTACTCGGGGTGGTGCTGCTGGGGGTGCCGCTCGGGGTGGTGCTCGGCGGCTCGGTCGCCGTGCTGCTCGCCCTCTACCGGCTGACCCGCGCCCACGTCGATGTGCTCGCCGATGCCGACGGCTCGTGCACCGTCCGCACCCACGGCCCGCTGACGTTCGCCGCCGTGCCCAAGCTGAGCCGGGCGCTGGGCCGGATCCCGGCCGGGGCGCGGGTGACGGTCCACCACGACGGCTCCTTCCTGGACCACGCCGCCTACGAGGCGCTGCACGCTTGGCGCACCGGCCACCAGGCCACCGGCGCGCAGGTCACGATGGTGACCGAGCGCCAGCCGAAGGACGTGCTGGATCCGGACGGCACCGTCCGGGCGGGCAGCTCCCCCGGCCCGCACCGCTGCCGCGCCTGGACGCCCTGGGTCGGCCACCACTGCATCGAGCAGAACGAGGACGACCCGCACGTGCGGCTGCTCGACGGCGTCCGCGGCTTCCAGCAGCACACCGCCCCGCTGGTCCGGCAGGAGCTCGCCCGCCTCGCCCGGGACGGCCAGACGCCCTCGCAGCTCTTCCTGACCTGCGCGGACTCCCGGATGGTCACCAGCATGATCACCAGCTCCGGTCCGGGAGACCTGTTCACCGTCCGCAACGTCGGCAACCTGGCCCCCGCCCCGCACGAGCCGGGCGCCGCGGACGACTCGGTGGCCGCCGCCGTCCAGTACGCGGTGGAGGTGCTGGAGGTCGCCTCGATCACGGTCTGCGGGCACTCCGGCTGCGGCGCGATGAAGGCCCTGCTGGACGGCGTCACCGAGGCGGCCGGGCCGCCCACCCCGCTGGCCCGCTGGCTGCGCAACGGGCGCAGTTCGCTCGACCGGCTGCGGCGCGCCCCCGCCGGGTTCGAGGGCCGGCCCGCGGCGGACGTGGTGGAGCAGTTGTGCGTCACCAACGTGGTGCAGCAGCTCGACCAGCTGATGGCCAACCCGGCGGTGGGGCGCCGGGTCGCGGACGGCTCGCTCCGGCTGGTCGGGATGTACTTCGACTTCGCCACCGCGCAGGCGTACGTGCTGGACGCGGAGACCGGGCGTTTCGCACCGGTGCACGCGCGGGTCGAGCCGGAACAGGACCTCGCCGCCTAGCGCGGGGCCGTCCCGCCTAGCGCGGGGCCGTCGTCACTCCAGGAGCCGGGCCAGGTCGGCCGGGGTCACGTAGCCGGGCCAGCGGTGGTCGGTGAAGAGGTGGACCCCGGCGTCCTGGTAGCACTGGTCGACGAGTTGGGAGCAGATCATGTGCCGGGTGCTGGCGACGAAGCGTCGCAGCGGGGGGCCGGCCGGGAGGTGCAGGCGGGCGGCGGCGAGGGCGAGGTAGTCGGCGAAGCTGTAGGGGGTGCCGACGTAGGAGCGGGCGGCCGCGGTGATTGCGGCGCGCTGCTCGTCGGTGAGCGGGATCCGGCCGGTGGACCAGCGGGCCGGGACGCCCTCGTACGCGGAGAGCGGGCCGAGCCGCGCCCCACCGGGCTGGGCCTCGACCAGCAGGCCGTCGCCGACGTGGACGAAGGCGTGTTCGTAGTCGGCGAAACCGTCGCCGTTGAGGAACTGGCCGATCCGGATCAGGCGGCCGGTGCGGCCGTCCATCCGGACGACCGCGAAGTCACCGGGGAGGGGAGGGGTGGGGTTCATGGCGGTACCCCCGTCACGGATGCGTACGATTGCGTACGGTGATGGCGCACTCACCCTCAGTGGAGTACCGGCCGGTGGGGACGTCAAGGCGTCGCGCGGGATTGACCGGCGCGGAGGACGGGAAAACGTCGGTGGGGCCTGCGGGAGGTCCGGGGCCGCGCCCACCTGGGCGGGAGCCCTCGATCGATCAAAGGTCTACACCAATTTCCCGGCAGCTCTTGTCAACGGAGCCGTTGGCCTGGTGAGCTGTGCGCTGGGACACACGGGACAATCCCTCACGCACGGGGTTCCCCGGTATTTGAGACTCGATGAGGAGTGCGCGTTGAGCAACGAGAGCCTGGCCAATCTGCTCAAGGAGGAGCGGCGTTTCGCCCCGCCCGCGGAGCTCGCCGCCTCCGCCAACGTCACCGCCGACGCCTACGCGCGGGCCTCCGAGGACCGGCTGGCCTTCTGGGCCGAGCAGGCCCGCCGACTGAGCTGGGCGGTCGAGCCCACCGAGACCCTGGACTGGTCGAACCCCCCGTTCGCCAAGTGGTTCGCCGACGGCAAGCTGAACGTGGCGTACAACTGCGTGGACCGCCACGTCGAGGCCGGCAACGGCGACCGGGTCGCCATCCACTTCGAGGGCGAGCCCGGCGACAGCCGCGCCATCACCTACGCCCAGCTCAAGGACGAGGTCTCCAAGGCCGCCAACGCCCTGCAGGAGCTCGGCGTGGCCAAGGGCGACCGGGTCGCCGTCTACCTGCCGATGATCCCCGAAGCGGTCGTCGCGATGCTCGCCTGCGCCCGGATCGGCGCGGCCCACTCGGTGGTCTTCGGCGGCTTCTCCGCCGACGCGGTGGCCTCCCGGATCAAGGACGCCGACGCCAAGGTCGTCATCACCGCCGACGGCGGCTACCGCCGCGGCAAGCCCTCCGCGCTCAAGCCCGCCATCGACGAGGCACTGACCAAGGTCGACGGCGTGCAGAGCGTCCTGGTCGTGCGCCGCACCGGCGAGGAGGTGGCCTGGACCGAGGGCCGCGACGTCTGGTGGCACGAGCTGGTCGACGGCCAGTCCGCCGAGCACACCCCCGAGGCGCACGACGCCGAGCAGCCGCTGTTCATCCTGTACACCTCGGGCACCACCGGGAAGCCCAAGGGCATCCTGCACACCTCGGGCGGCTACCTCACCCAGGCCAGCTTCACCCACAACGCGGTCTTCGACCTCAAGCCGGAGACCGACGTCTACTGGTGCACCGCCGACATCGGCTGGGTCACCGGCCACTCGTACATCGTCTACGGCCCGCTCTCCAACGGCGCCACCCAGGTGATCTACGAAGGCACCCCGGACACCCCGCACCAGGGCCGGATGTTCGAGATCGTGCAGAAGTACGGCGTGACCATCCTCTACACCGCGCCCACCCTGATCCGCACCTGGATGAAGTGGGGCGACAGCATCCCCGCCCAGTTCGACCTCTCCAGCCTGCGGGTGCTGGGCTCGGTCGGCGAGCCGATCAACCCCGAGGCGTGGGTCTGGTACCGCGAGCACATCGGCGCCGGCAAGACCCCGATCGTCGACACCTGGTGGCAGACCGAGACCGGCGCGATCATGATCAGCCCGCTGCCCGGCGTCACCGAGACCAAGCCCGGCTCCGCCCAGCGCGCCCTGCCCGGCATCGGCGCCACCGTCGTGGACGACGAGGCCCGCGAGGTGCCCGACGGCTCCGGCGGCTACCTGGTGCTGACCGAGCCGTGGCCGTCCATGCTGCGCACCATCTGGGGCGACGACCAGCGCTACGTCGACACCTACTGGTCGCGCTTCGAGGGCCGCTACTTCGCCGGCGACGGCGCCAAGAAGGACGAGGACGGCGACATCTGGCTGCTCGGCCGGGTGGACGACGTGATGCTGGTCTCCGGCCACAACATCTCCACCACCGAGGTCGAGTCGGCGCTGGTCGGCCACCCGGCGGTCGCCGAGTCCGCGGTGGTCGGCGCCACCGACGCCACCACCGGCCAGGCGATCGTGGCCTTCGTGATCCTGCGCGGCACCGCCACCGACAGCGAGGAGCTGATCGCGGAGCTGCGCAACCACGTCGGCAGGACGCTCGGCCCGATCGCCAAGCCGAAGCAGATCAAGGTGGTCTCGGAACTGCCGAAGACCCGCTCCGGCAAGATCATGCGCCGCCTGCTGCGCGACATCGCCGAGGGCCGCGAGGTGGGCGACACCACCACGCTGGCCGACTCCTCGGTGATGAACCTGATCCAGTCCCAGCTGCCGGCCGCCGGCTCCGAGGGCTGACCCACCGCAGGCCACCGGGCCGGGCCCCGTTCCGCACGCAGCGGAACGGGGCCCGGCCCGTTCACCGGCGCACCGGCCGACCCACCGACCCGGAGCCAGGCGGCCTGTCAGCCGGGCGACCGAACGCCCGGGTGCCCCACCGGCCCGGCACCCGGGCGCGGCCCGGGGTCAGGCCGCCAGCGCCCGCAGCACCTCGTACGCGCTCTGGGCGAACCTGCGCCGCCCGGTGGCCAGCGGCCCGGCCAGCGCGACCAGGCCGGTCTGCGCGGCCCGGTCGAAGCCCACGAAGGCGGTGCAGCGGCCGGTGGAGCCGCTGTGGAAGACCACCTCGCGGTCCGCGGCCTCCTCGGCCGGGCGGTGGTGCCAGCTCAGGCCGATCCGCTGCCCGAAGCCGCGCCGGGCGACCCGGGGCAGCGACACCTCGCGCAGCGCGGTGCGCAGGCTGGCCGCCGCCCCGGTGCGTTCCGGGATCGGTACCGCGTCCACCGACAGGTGGGCCTGGAGGTAGCGCAGCATGTCGTCGGCGGTGGAGCGCAGCGCCGCCGCGCCGGGCAGCGCCGGGACCTTGAACGAGGGGATCCAGCGGCCGCGCCGGTACCCGGTGGTCTCGTCCCGCCCGGTGCCGCAGGAGGTGTCGATCAGGCCGAGCGGCTCGCAGACCCGCCCGGTGAGCAGTTCCTGGTAGCGCTGCCCGGCGGCGCGCTCCAGCACCAGGCCGAGCAGTCCGGCGCCGAGGCTGGAGTACCGCACCCGGGTGCCGGGGGTGCCGCGCACGGGGGTGCGGGGCAGCGCGCGCAGCAGGTGCGCGGCGCTGAACGTGGCGTACGGGCTGGTGAACCAGCGGGGCACCGCGGCGGGGGCCAGGCCGACCGGCAGCCGGGGCAGTCCGGAGGTGTGGGTGGCCAGGTGCAGCAGGGTGATCGGGCGCTCGTGCGGGTAGCCGGGCAGCACCTCGGCGGGCAGGTAGCGGTCGATCGGGTCGTCGTAGCCGACCTCGCCGCGGGCGACCATGTCGGCGAGCAGCAGCGCGGTGAAGGTCTTGGTGACCGAGCCGAGTTCGAACCGGGTGTCGGCCCGGACCGGGCGCTCCCCGGCCCGGTCCGCGTAGCCGCGGCAGGCGACGGTGCGTTCGGTGCCGCGGATCACCGCGACGGCCAGGCCGCCCTCGGGCGCGGCGGCGGCGAACAGCGGGCGCAGCAGCTGTTCGAGGTCCGGGTCGGCTAACGGGAGCGGGGCGGTGTCGGCGCCCTCGGCCCCCCTCCCCTGCGGACCCACGGCCTGGACCGGTATGGGTTCGGTTTCCTGACTGGGCATCGTTTCCTCCATGACGGGGCGGGCGGCCGGGGCGGCGGCCCGCTTCTGCGGCCGACCCTAGGAACGCGGCGGGTCGTCCGCATCCGGCCGAACCCATCCGGGTCAGCGCGTCGGAGCCCGCCCGCCGCACCCCCGGCAACCCCCATAAAGTGGGACGAACCGATTGACCGCTTGTCACGCGCCGTAGGATGTCGGGGAACCATCGAGCACTTGAGGCGCGCCGGGAAGTCTGGTCGGCACCGCACCACCCGTGTGTCCGCACACCGCCGCCCCAGGAGGTCCCCGCCGTGGCCAGCCCGTCCGACGACCGCAGCAAGCCCGGTGACCGCCGGCAGTTCCTCGGTCTGCTGTCGCTGCCCGAGCGCCGCTACCTGACCGACGCGCTGCGCACCGAGACGGTCGGCGGCGTGCTGCTGCTGGTGGCCGCGGCGCTGGCGCTGCTGTGGGCGAACCTGTGGCCGCACGCCTACGAGGCGGTGCTGGAGTACACCGTGGGGCCGAGCGGGCCGCTGCACCTGGACCTGCCGCTGGAGGCGTGGGCGCAGGACGGGCTGCTGACGGTCTTCTTCTTCGTGGCGGGCATCGAGCTGAAGCGCGAGTTCGTCGCCGGGGAGCTGCGCACGCCGAGCGCGGCGGCGCTGCCGGTGGTGGCGGCGGTGTGCGGGGTGCTGCTGCCCGCGGTGCTGTTCACGGTGATCAACGTGGCCGCGCCGAGCGGGCACCCGGCGGGCTGGGCGATCCCGACCGCGACCGACATCGCCTTCGCGCTGGGGGTGCTGGCGGTGGTGGGCAGTCACCTGCCGTCCGCGCTGCGAGCGTTCCTGCTGACCCTGGCGGTGGTGGACGACCTGATCGCGATCCTGATCATCGCGGTCTTCTACTCGTCCGGGATCCGGTTCTGGGCGCTGGGGGCGGCGCTGGCGGGGCTGGTGCTGTTCTGGTTCCTGCACCGGCGCGGGGTGCGCGGCTGGTGGCTGTACGTGCCGCTGGCGCTGGTGATCTGGGCGCTGATGCACGAGAGCGGGGTGCACGCGACGGTGGCGGGCGTGGCGATGGGCCTGCTGCTGCGCTGCCACCGCGAGGAGGGCGAGGAGGAGTCCCCCGGCGAGCGGATCGAGCACCTGGTGCGGCCGCTGTCGGCGGGCCTGGCGGTGCCGGTGTTCGCGCTGTTCGCGGCGGGGGTGCCGGTCTCGGCGGAGATCCTGGGCGAGGTGTTCACCCAGCCCGCGCCGCTGGGCATCGTGATCGGCCTGCTGGTCGGCAAGTCGGTGGGCATCTTCGGCGGCACCTGGCTGGCCGCCCGCTACACCCGGGCCACCTTGAACCCGCAGCTGACCTGGTCCGACCTGGTGGCGCTGGCCACCGTCGCGGGCATCGGCTTCACGGTGTCGCTGCTGATCAGCGACCTGGCGTTCCCGGACGACCACCACCTGGCCCAACTGTGCAAGGAGGCGGTCCTGGTCGGCTCGCTGACCTGCGCGGTGGTCGGCTCGCTGCTGCTGAAGCGGCGCAACCGGCACTACCGGGAGCTGTGCGAGGAGGAGGACCGGGACGAGGACGGCGACGGCATCCCCGATGTGTACCAACGGCAGGGGTGACACGCCCTCGGGCGGGTACCCGGAGTGGTGCCCGACTCGCCGGTAGGGGCATGATGCTGAGCTGACACCCACTCGCGTGACGCACTCTCAGGGCGCTTCACCAGCCCGTCGAACGGAGACCTCCGATGGCCGCAGGAGCCGCACCCTCGAACGGCCGCACCCCGCACGAGGGCGAGCGGACCGTCGGCGAACTGTTCGCCGACGCCACCGCCGAGCTGTCCAGCCTGGTGCACGACGAGATCGCGCTGGCCAAGGCCGAGATCAAGGCGGACGTGGTGCGCGGCGGCATCGGGACCGCGGCCGGTGCGGTGGCGGGCGTGGTGGCGCTGGCCTCGATCCCGATGTTCTCCTTCGCCTTCGCCTGGGGCCTGCAGGCGCTCGGCATCACCACCGGCTGGTCGTTCGCCATCGTCGGCGGGGCGTACGTGCTGATCGCCGCGCTGCTGGCGTTCCTGATGGTCCGGTACTTCAAGAAGATCCGGAAGCCGGAGCGGACCATCGCCGGTGCGCAGGCCACCGCCGAGGTGCTGAAGAACGCCAAGCCGCGGCCGGCCACCAAGGAGGAGATCGACCGGGCGCTCGGCCGGATCCGGTGAACACCGGCCGGTAACGGTTGCGCGCGTGCGTGAGTGCCGGGCGGGTGCGGGGAGTGCGGATGTGACAGGCTGCGGGTATGTCGTTGGACCAGAAGCCCGTGGATGAGACCGCTCCCGCTCCCGTCCCGCCCGTACCCGCGCAGCCGTGGAGCGTCCGCTCGGCCGGGCCGTGGACGCACCGGGACCTGGCCGCGAACGGGGCGCGCTTCCACATCGCCGAGCTCGGCGAGGGTCCGCTGGTGCTGCTGGTGCACGGCTGGCCGGAGTACTGGTGGGCGTGGCGGCACCAGCTGACGGCGCTGGCCGAGGCGGGCTTCCGGGCGGTGGCGCTGGACCTGCGCGGCACCGGCGGTTCGGATCGCACCCCGCGCGGCTACGACCCGAGCAACCTGGCGCTGGACGTCACCGGCGTGATCCGTTCGCTCGGCGAGCGGCGGGCGCACCTGGTCGGGCACGCCACCGGCGGCACGCTGGCCTGGGTGGCGGCGGTGATGCGCCCCTCGGTGATCCGCAGCCTGACGGTGGTGTCGGCGGCGCACCCGCGGCACCTGCGCCGGGCGCTGCTGACCGACCGCAAGCAGATCGCCGCGTTCGAGCACGTGCTGGGCTTCCAGCGGCCGTGGATCCCGGAGCGCCGGCTGGTCGCGGACGACGGGGCGCTGGTGGGCGAGTACCTGCGGGCCTGGACCGGGCCGAACATGCTGCCCGCCGAGGCGGTGGCGGCGTACCGGCAGGCGATCCAGGTGCCGAGCACCGCGCACTGCTCGATCGAGCCGTACCGCTGGCTGATGCGCTCGATGGCGCGGCCGGACGGCATCCAGTTCGCCCGCCGGATGAAGAAGCAGATCACCGCGCCGGTGCTGCACGTCCAGGGCGCCTCGGACCCGGTGCTGCTGCCGCGGACGGCGCTGGGGGCGGGCGAGTTCGTGTCGGCGCCGTACCGGTGGCGGCTGCTGCCGGGGGTCGGGCACTTCCCGCACGAGGAGGTCCCGGCGGAGTTCACCGCGGAGCTGATCGAGTGGGTCCGGCAGCACGGCGAGGACTGAGCGGGGCGGGCCGACGGCGGTCCAACCGGCCGCTGCTCCGGCCGAGTTGGCGGCGTTCATATGACAAGTGCATAGGCCAGTCGGCGGGCCCGGAGGCGGTTACTCCGGGCGGCCCGGGGGAATCCCTCCGGTATGACCTGGATGCCCGAACGAGAAGCCCAGCCGCGCCGACGCCGCCGTGGTAGCAGCAGCTCGCAGCCGCACGTCCCGCAGCCGGAGTGGCCCTACGAGCCGACCGGGCGGACACCACGCGGCGCGGGGTACCGGCTCGGCATTCCGAAGATCATCGGTCGGCGCGCCCGCTGGGTCGGCGCCCGGCTCCGCCGGGAGGGGTGAACCCCGCTCCCCCGCACGGGAACGGACCGCGCGGGGACGGACCGCACGGGAACGGACCGCACGGGAACGGACCGCACGGAAACGGCCGGGGCCGGTGAGGAGGCTCCTCACCGGCCCCGGCCGTCCGTCCGGCGGGCTCAGCTCAGCACGGACGGCGAGATCGCGGTGGACCACAGCAGCAGCGCGAACGTCGCCAGCGTCATCACCGGCACCAGGATCTTGGTCTCCACCTTGTTGCCGGTGCGCTTGATCAGCACGATCTCGTAGCGCTCCTTGTGCGGCCACAGCAGCGGCGAGCCCTGCTTGGTCAGGCAGTCGCCCAGCAGGTGCGCCAGCGTGCCCAGGGCCACCGCGTAGGGCAGCCAGCCCGGGGCGCTCGGCAGCCAGTTGAGCATGCCGAAGGTGCCGAGCGCGGCCAGGCCCATCACGGTGATCCAGCCCTGCGGGCCGTCCCCCGGCGGGTGCAGGTGCAGCGACTTGATCGCCATGGCGAGCAGGAAGAACGTCAGGCCGATGGTGAAGTTGCGCCCCAGGTAGGTGATCCCGGCCCAGCTGCCGCCGCCCGTCAGCGCCACGAACAGCAGCGAGTGGGTGGCGTGCCGGTGACCGCCGGAGATCCAGGCCACGAACTGGCACAGCACCTTGGAGATCGGGCCGAGGAAGTTGGCGATGGTCCCGTCGTGGTGGTCCAGGTCCGGCAGCAGGGCCGCGCCCGCGCACAGCACGGTGCCCATCAGCACGTCGGCCGGCTGCAGGTGCATGCCCATCAGCGGCGGTACGAACGGCGCGGTGGCCGCGAACAGCAGAGCGCCGCTGACCGCGTGCGAGTGACCCATCATGACGTGTGTCCGACCTCCCGTGGGGCTCCCGTCCATGGCGGCCCGGCTGGGCCGTTCGGGTGAGCTCGGCCGACGCTACCAGCACCGGCGGACGGTCCGTCAGAGTGGTTTCGGCCCCCGGACGGTCACAGCGCGCAACCCTCGGTGCTGACCTTCCCGGTGGCGGCGGCACCCTGCACGACGTCCTCCTTCACCTCGGCGGCGGTCAGCACGTAGCCGGTGTCGGAGCTGTCCAGCGACTTGGCGAACACCACCCCGTACACCTGGCCGTCCGGAGTGAGCAGCGGACCGCCGCTGTTGCCCTGGCGGACCAGCGAGCGCACCGAGTAGACGTCCCGGACGACCTGGCCGCGGTGGTAGATGTCCGGGCCGTTGGCCTGGATCCGGCCGCGGATGCGGGCGGGCTGGACGTTGAACGCGCCGTTCTCGGGGAAGCCCGCGACGATCGCCGAGTCGTTGGAGCGGGCCTCGCCCGCGAAGGCCAGCGGCGGGGCGTTCAGCTTCGGGACGTCCAGCACCGCGATGTCGCGCTGCCAGTCGTAGCGGACCACCGTCGCGTCGTACAGCTGGCCCGCGCCGCCGATCTGCACGGTCGGCTCGTCGACGCCGCCGACCACGTGGGCGTTGGTCATCACCCGGTGCGGGGCGAACACGAAGCCGGAGCCCTCCAGGGTCTTGCCGCAGGAGGTCGCGGTGCCCAGCACCTTCACCAGCGAGCCCTTCGCCCGCAGCACGCCCGGGCTGTTGGCCAGCGCCGGGTCGGGCGGCTCCACCTCGGTGATCGGCTCCTGCTCGAACGGGTTGAACACCTGCGGGAAGCCGTTTCGGGCCAGGTCCTGGCTGAGGTCGGAGAACCAGTTCGGGGCGTCGTCGGGCAGCGCCCCCTGCACCGTGCCCAGGACCTTCGAGCTGCGCACCTGCTTGGAGACGGTCGGCAGCGAGGTGCCCGCCAGCGCCGAACCGATCAGCCAGGCCACCAGCAGCATCGACAGCACGTTGACCAGCGAGCCGCCGACCGCGTCCAGGGTCTTCACCTTGTTCCGGCCGATCCGGCCGCGCAGCTTCCACCCGAAGTGCGTGGTGACCGCCTGCCCGACCGCGGCCAGCACGATCACCACCACCACGGCCACCACCGAGGCGGTGGTGCCGGGCGAGAGGTGGTGCAGCAGCAGCGGCAGCAGCTGGACCGCGACCAGACCACCGCCGAGGAAGCCCAGCACCGAGAGCACGCCGACCACGAACCCCTGCCGATAGCCGGACACGGCGAAGCCGAGCGCGGCGGCGATCAGCAGCAGATCCAGGACATTCACCCGAACACCCTCCCACGTCCCGCCGGGCGGGGGACACCGGTCCCCCGCCGTCGCCCGATCGGGTCAATCCGGCGGGCAGCGAGTGCGGGTCGGTTGGGACCGTCGGATCATCCGACCTTCCGGCCGGCCGACCGCGCGACGGTCGGGCGACCGCCGGGCGACCGCCGGGCGGGACCCCGCAACGACCAGGGAACAGGGAGCCGAACCATGGAACAGCCCAGGTGGGACGTGCCGGTGGTGGACCGCACCGAGTTCCAGCCCGCCCTGGACGTCCCGCCGCCCGGCCCGCAGAACCGGCTCACCGTGCTGCTGCGCCTGCTGCTGCTGGTCCCGCAGTACGTGGTGCTGTGGCTGCTGTCGGTCGTCGCGTTCGTGGTGGTGGTGATCGGCTGGTTCGGCGCGCTGTTCGGCGGCCGGCTGCCGCGCTTCGCCGCCGACTGGCTGAGCGGCTACCTGGCCTACGACACCCGGGTCTACGCCTCGTCGCTGCTGGTCACCGACCGCTACCCGCCGTTCCGGTTCGCCGCCCTCGACCACCCCGTCCGGATCGAGCTGCGGCCCGGCGGGCCGCTGAACCGGCTCGCGGTGTTCTTCCGGCTGCTGCTGGCGATCCCCGCCGCGATCGTCCAGGGCCTGCTGCAGACCGGCTGGTGGATGCTGTCGTTCGTCAGCTGGCTGGTGGTGCTGGTGCTCGGCCGGATGCCGGAGGCGCTGTTCGGGGCCACCACGGCGGTGCTGCGCTACCGGATGCGCTTCCAGGCGTACCTGATGATGCTGACCGCCGCCTACCCCAAGGCCGTGTTCGGGGACCCGGCCGACTCCGAGCCGCCCCGCTCCGCGACCCGGCCGCTGGTGCTGACCGGGGGCGCGAAGGCGCTGCTGGTGGTCTACCTGGTGCTCGGGGTGATCGGGTCGACGGCGGGCTCGGTGACCACCGACTGGGACTCGTACGAGGACGGCGGGGACACCGTGTCGACCATGGCGCCGCTGCCCCGCTGAGGACCGCCCGGCCGGGCCGCTGCTGTTGCCGCCCGGCCGGTCGGCCACTCGGCCGGTCAGCCGCTGCGCTGCGAGAGTTCGACGGCCTCCTCGGAGAGCTCCAGGGTGCGCCGGGTGTCCCAGGGGCGCTCCAGGCCGCTGAAGTGCAGCACCCGGTCGATCACCCCGGCGGTGAAGCCCCACACCAGGCGGCCCGCCACCTCGAACGCGGGCCCGGTGAACCCCGACGGGTGGCGCAGCTTCGCCCGGTTCGCCGGATCGGTCAGCTCGGCCAGCGGCACCCGGAACACCGCGCCGGTCTCCGCCGGGTCGACCACCGCGACCGGCGACTCCCGGCGCCACCAGCCCAGCACCGGCGTCACCACGAACCCGCTGACCGGGATGTACAGGGCCGGGAGCCGGGCGAACAGCTGCACCCCGGACGCGTCCAGGCCGGTCTCCTCGACGGCCTCGCGCAGCGCCGCCGCCAGCGGACCGCTGCCCGCCGGGTCGCCGTCCTCCGGGTCCAGCGCACCGCCCGGGAAGGACGGCTGGCCCGCGTGCGAACGCAGGCTGCGGGCCCGCTCGATCAGCAGCAGGTCCGGCCCCGCCGGACCCTCGCCGAACAGCATCAGCACCGCCGACGGGCGGCCGCCCTCGGCGGGCGGCAGGAACCGGCTCAGCTGCTCGGGCACCGCCCGCTCGGCGGCCTCCCGCACCGGCAGCAGCCACGGCGGCAGACCGTCCCGCACCAGCACCGGCGGCGTCGGCGTCATGAGGCCGCCCCCGTGCTCCTGGCGGCCTTCGCGGGCTTCGCGGCCTTCGCGGCCTTCGCGGTCGGCAGGGCCTCCGGGTCGGTGTCCGGCAGCGGGTGGCCGGCGGCCAGTTCGGCGCGGGCCGCGGCCTCCCCCGGGAAGTCGGCCGGTGGGCGCAGGCGTTGGCCGGGCTGTCCGGCCAGCTCGTACTTGAGCAGCTTGCGGGCCTGCTCGGGGTCGGTCTCCCCGGTCCCGTACGAGGGGCAGAGCGGCGCGATCGGGCACGCCCCGCAGGCGGGCTTGCGGGCGTGGCAGACCCGGCGGCCGTGGAAGACCACCCGGTGCGAGAGCATCGTCCACTCCGACTTCGGGAAGATCGCCATCACGTCGGCCTCGACCTTCTCCGGGTCCTCCTCGACCGTCCAGCCGAAGCGGCGGGCGAGGCGTCCGAAATGGGTGTCGACCGTGATCCCGGCGCCCCCGAAGGCGTTCCCGATCACCACGTTGGCGGTCTTGCGGCCCACGCCCGGCAGCGTGACCAGGTCCTCCAGCCCGCGCGGCACCTCGCCGTCGTAGCGGTCGCGCAGTGCGATCGACAGGCCGATCAGCGACTTCGCCTTCGCCCGGAAGAAGCCGGTGGGCCGGATGACCTCCTCCAGCTCCTCGGGGACGGCCGCCGCGAGGTCCTCCGGCGTCGGGTACTTCGCGAACAGCGCGGGCGTCGTCTGGTTCACCCGCAGGTCGGTGGTCTGCGCCGACAGCACGGTGGCCACCAGCAGTTGGAACGGCCCGTCGAAGTCCAGCTCCGGGTGCGCGTACGGGTAAAGCTCCGCCAGCTCACGGTTGATCTTCCGGGCCCGCCGCACCATCCCCAGGTGCGTCTCGGGCTTCTTCCGCCCGGCCTTCGCGACCTTGCTCTCTGCCATGCACGAAGGCTACGCCGAAGCGACCGGGGCGCGGCCGGGATTCGGCCGCACCGAACCCGTCGCCCCCGGCCCGGTGTCTGCCCCGCCGGGTCGGCCCGCCGGTTCAGAGCAGTGCGGCAACCGCCTGCTGAGCGACGCCCGCGATGGTGAACAGGCCCGGAACGCCGCCGCAGCGCCCGTAGAGCGAGCGCATGACCGCCCGCAGCGTGGTCCGGGCCTCGGCCGCCCGGGGCAGGTGCTGCTCGACCACGGCCAACTCGTCCAGGCACGCCTGCGGGTCGGACAGCTCGTGCCGGTGCTGCAGCAGAGCCTCCCGGAGATCCCCCAGGCACCGGCGGGCCTCGGCGAGATCGGCCGCCGCCGAGCCGGCGGTCTGGTGCAGCGTGCTGTCCCGGGCCGCCGGGGCGTTCTGGACGCTGCCGGTGAGGTCCCCTCCGACGATCACGCCGTAGTTGACGGAAGCGGACGGACGCTGGTCAGGGTTCACGGATGCTCCTCCGGTCACTCGGAGCCCCCGGCTCCGGGCTGGTTGGTGACGTTGCCCGAGATGTCGCCGCCGGCGATCACCCCGAAGTTGTAGATCTGCGTGGCCTGCGCCCGGTAGGCGGTGAGGTCGATGTGGCGGTGGCCGAGGAAGACCTCGACCGTCTCGAACACCCGGCGCTGCATCATCTGGACGTAGCGGCGGGCGTCCTCGTACATCTCCATGTCGTCGATGTAGCTGGTGGAGTACGCCTCACGCAGGCTGACCGGACCGCCGCCGTCGCGTTCGGGCTCGCGGGCCGCCGCGTTCGAAGCCAGCGGGCGGGCGACAGCGTCGACCAGGTCGAACAGGGCGTTCAGCCAGGAGGTCCGCAGCCACCTCCAGGACCACGGCGGCGGCGGATCGGTGGCGGGGTCGAGGTCCTGGTTGAGCGGCCCCGTGATGTGCGGCCGGGCGGTCACCCGCAGGAACCCGCTCTCGTAGGCGAAGTTGACGATCAGCGATACGGCCAGTTCGCCGTTCCAGGACAGGATGCGGGCCCACAGGTACCGGCGAGCGACGAACTCACCCGGCCCCGCGTCGGGTTTCCCGACCGCGAGACCCTCCAATTCCAGCCAGTCCCGATCGTCCAGGTCCTGCCAGCGCTTCGCCGAGAGGGTGGCGATCCCGAGGACTTCGACGTCGGCCAGCGGATGGTCCGCCGCGTGCATCGGTGCCGGGTCGAGCAACCGGTCCGCGACGTAGTCGTGCAACTCGGGGACGGTGAACTGGCGGAATCCGGAGGGCGAATCCGCCCGATCGGCCGTCTCGGGAAAAGGAAGGTTCTTCCGAATTCGGGAACCGACCTCCAGTCCGATTTCCTGCTCCGCAGCCTTTCCATCCGGCCGCGGGGGCACCGGCTCGACGTCGATGCCGATGGAACTCTCCGGCCAGACCGTCCAACCCGCGCCGATGAAGTGGTCCCGGGCGCCCGTGCTGCGCAACCGCCGTTCGTGCGGGAGCGCGTACGGGGTCGGCCACACCTTCCGGAGCCGGCGGGCGACGGCCGGCTCACGGCTCCGGCCGGCACTGAACGCGTCGGACCGCAGGGCGTACGTCGCGTACTGGGCGCGGACCCGGTCGATCCAGAACGCCAACCAGGCGCCGCCGAGCACCACGCCGCCCGTCACCGGCCACGACACCGCCCGCTCCGCACCGCAGACCACGCCCGGCGCGACCAGCAAGGCGGTGAAGGACCTGCGCCAGACCCTGAGCCGGACCGCCCGGAGGCAGTGCGCGACCACCAGCGGCTGGTCGAACCCGAAGGACGGCACCGGGCGTTCGACCGCCACCCGGCGCAGCACCCAGTCCGCGTACGCCTCCCCCCGGAGGATTCCCGGTTCCTCCTTGCGCTTCTTCCCGGTCTTCAGCCAGCGCTCGATCCTGATCTGCAGGCCGTTCTTCCTGGAATAGGCGTTGACCGCCAACCTGCGCGTCACCTCGGACGGTTCACCGTCCTCGAAGCCATCGCTCCATTCCGACAATTCTCCCCCACCCTTTACGGGAATTCCCGACCCGCTGGCGGACGACCGTACCAACCGGACCGCCCGACCGCTGCCCACTCCGACGAAGAGGACCACGGCGGTACGGGGTTGACCGAAAACGAACGCTGGCGGCGGGGTCAGTGCCCGTGGGGTTCGGCGGCGGGAGTGGCGGTGGAGGGCTGAGCAGGGGTGGGGGGCTGGGCGGTGGTGAGGGTGAAGGCGGCGGTGTGGACGGTGCCCCCGTGCTGGAAGTCGAGGAAGAGCCGGTAGTCGCCCGGGCTGGGGGCGGTGGTGGTGAAGTCGACCTCCGGGCCGGGGGCGGTGGTGCCGTCGCCGGGTTCGCCGTCCGGGTGGACGTGCAGGTAGCCGAGGTCGCCGGCCCGGAGGACCACCAGGTGGCCGTACGCGGCGAGGTAGGGGTCGAGGTCGGTGACCGGGCGGCCGTCCCTGCTGACGGTGAAGGCGAGGCGGGTGGGTCGTCCGGGGGTGAGGTCGCCGGTGAGGGTGAGGGTGTAGCCGTCGACGGTGACGGTGCGGCCGGTCTGCGGGAGGGCGACCGGGCGGTAGTCGCCGGCGGCGTGCAGGTCGGCGCCGAGGGTGAGGGGTTCGGTCTCGGCGGCGGGGGTGAAGTCGGCGAAGACCCGGTAGTCGCCGGCCGCCGCAATGGTCGCCGGGGCGGTCCAGGTGCCGTCGGCGGCGCGGACGGGGTGCAGGTGCTGGAAGTCCGTCAGGTCGCGGTTGGCGACGATCAAATGAAGCTCCTTCTCGTGCACGGGCCGGTAGGCGGTGAGCGGGTTCCCGTCCGGGGCCAGCACGCGGAAGCCCAGTTCGGTGGGGCCGTCGGCCGGGACGACGGTGCGGTCCAGGCGGAGGGCGTAGCCGCGGTCGGCGACCTGCAGGCCGCCGACTCGGTCGTCGCCGCGGGCGGCCGCGGGCTCCTCGGCGTGGTCGGCGTGGGCGGCGTGCGGTCGGGCGGGGGCCGGGGCGGGGCCGACCGCGCGGCCGACGCCGTACGCGGCGGTGAAGGCGGCGGCGAGGCCGGTGGCGAAGGCGGTGACCTTGAGGGCGGTGTTCATGGCGCGCTCCTGTGGGTGGGGGGCGGAGAGCCGGGCGTTCCGACGCAGCGAGTAGATACCCCCTAGGGGTATGTGTCAATCGGGGCGGAGGCGGGGCCGCGCTGCCACGGGCCCGCATCGGCGCAGGTCGGAGGGGGTGCGGCGGGGCCGGAAATTCACCCGGGGGTGGAAGGGGTCCGACGCAGTGCTTGCGCGACATACCCCCCAGGGGTATAACTGGAGACGTCAAGCCGATACCCCCACCGGGTATCACAGGATCGCACCGGAGGTTCCCATGTCCTGCTGCTCCACCGACGGCACCTGCTCGACCACCGCGACCGCCGCCGCCCCGGCCGCCGTCACCACCGTGTTCACCGTCGCCGGGATGACCTGCGGCCACTGCGAGCAGGCCGTCGGCAAGGCGATCGGCGCGCTGGAGGGCGTGCGGGCCGTCCGGGTCGACGTGCGCGGCGGCCTGGTGAGCGTCGACTCGGCGGCCGAGCCGGACGACGCGGCGGTGCGCGCCGCGGTCGACGAGGCCGGCTACGAGTTGACCGGCCGGGCCTGAGCCCCCACCCGTAGGAGTCCGGCCCGCGGCCGGGAGAGACCACGAGGAGCCCTGATGACCACCCAGGCAGCACCCGCCTCCACCGAGGTGGAACTCCGCATCGGCGGCATGACCTGTGCGTCCTGCGCCGCCCGGATCGAGAAGAAGCTCAACCGGATGGACGGGGTCACGGCCAGCGTCAACTACGCGACCGAGAAGGCCCGGGTGGAGTTCGGCCCCGGCACCGGCGTCGCCGACCTGATCGCCACCGTCGAGGCCACCGGCTACACCGCCGCGCTCCCCGAACCCCCGGCCGCGGCGCCGGAGGCGGGCGGCGCCGGACCGGCCGACGAACTGACGCCGCTGCGGCAGCGCCTGGTCACCGCCGTCGCGCTGGCGGTGCCGGTGATCGCGATGGCGATGGTCCCGGCCCTGCAGTTCGACAACTGGCAGTGGCTCTCGCTGACCCTGGCCGCGCCGGTGGTGACCTACGCCGCCTGGCCGTTCCACCGGGCCGCCTGGACCAACGCCCGGCACGGCGCCGCGACCATGGACACCCTGGTCTCGCTCGGCACCCTGGCCGCCTTCGGCTGGTCGGTGT
>NZ_BAAANS010000084.1:0-26439 GCF_039529925.1 Kitasatospora saccharophila
GGAAAGTTGCACTCGCATCACGGAACACGGTCTACCGGATCAGGCCGCGCCGCGAGGGCAACTTCCCAGAATGATCACAACAGAATACGAGCCCTAGACGCCGAGTTGCGCTGCGGCCAGGGCGGTGCCCCGGAGGCGGGCACGGATCTTGGCGAGGGCGGTCTCGCGCGAGGTGGAGCGGTCGTCGGCGTACGGGGCGAAGCCGGTGTCGTCGCAGGTGCCCAGCTGGTCGACGGGGATGTGCCGGGCGGCGAGCAGCACGCGGTCGCGGACCTGTTCGGCGCTCTCCACCCGCGGGTCGGTCGGGTCGGTGACGCCGACGAACACCCGGATGCCGGGCCGCAGTTGCTGCGCGACGAGGCTGAGCACCCGCTCGGGGTCGGGCTCGCTCGCGAGCTGCAGGTAGAAGTTGCCGACGGTCAGCCGGAACAGCTGCGGCAGCAGGCCCGCGTAGTCGACGTCGAGGCTGTGGGTGGAGTGCCGGTCGCCGCCGGGGCCGGTGTGGACGCCGATCCGGGCGCGCTCGGCCTCGCTGAAGCGTGCCAGGAGCTGGTTGTCGAGCTCGACGAACTGCTCCAGGACCCCGCCGGACGGGTCGAGCTTGAGGGAGAGCCGGGCCACTTCCAAGTCGAGCTGGACGCGGTGCGCGCCGGCGTCCAGGCAGCCGCGGACGTCCCGCTCCGCCTCGTCGAGCAGGTCGGCGACGAACTGCTCACGGGGGTAGCCCGCGATGCCGGACGGCGGGTAGAGCAGGCTGAGCGCGGAGGGGGCGGCCACCGCCTGCTTGACCGGGACGGTGGCGTACTTCTGCGCGGCGCGCAGGTACTGCTCGGCGTGGGTGCGGTAGCGGAACGGGCCCTCGGCCAGGGAGGGCAGCCGACGCTGGTGCCCGTCGGCGTAGGGGACGGCCACGCCGTCGGGGTCCAGGTGGTCGGCCCCGTCGAACGGGTAGGTCCAGGCGCCGGCCTTGGCCTGGTCGCCGTCGGCGACCGGCGAACCGGCCGCTTCGAGGGCCTCGACGCTCTCGCGGACGGCGACGTCCACGGCCTTGGCCAGGGCCGTGCTGTCACCGCCGGACATCGCGTTCAGCACGTCGGGCGTGCGGGGAAGGCTGCCGATCGGCTCGGAGGGGATGCTCATGCCAGGACCCTAGGAGCCGAGGCCCGGCTCCCCTCCGGTACACGCGGGCCACGGCGCGGGGCCACACCCATGAGTGACGGGCGGTCAGGAGGTTGACCGCCCCTCGCGGACCGGGTCCGTGGCGTCAGTCCTGCCAGCGGACGTAGCGGTCGTCGAACTCCCCGCCGACGCAGAACTCGCGGCGCTCGCGGATGTCGGAGGCGACCCAGCCGCCGCCCTCGACGCACTGCTCCACGGTGACCGCCGGGTCGAGGTGGCGGGTGTGCGCGGCGGCGGTGGCCGGGGCGGCGCCGAGGGTGAGGACGGCGGCGGCGAGGACGGCGAGCGAGGTGAAGCGCCTGGTGATCGTCATGCCCGGACAACGAGCGCCCGGGGCCGGCGGCACGAGCGCTCACCCGTCCGGTGGCCCGGGGCCCGGCCGCAGCGGGCGCGAACGGGAGCGCCGTTCAGCGCCGGGGCAGGCGGGCGGCGTGCAGGCGGGCGGCGTGCGGGTAGCCGTCGGGGCCGGTTTGGTGCGCGGGGTGTCCTCGCGGCCGACGACGGTCCAGGGCAGGTCGTCGAGCCCGATGACCGTCAGTGCGTGGCGCGCGATGTCGGCGTAGTTGGCGGTGACGACGGCGAGGCCGCCGCGTTCGGCCGCCGCGCGGGCCGCGGCGGCGATGGGCCGGATCAGGTGGGTGTGGGCGAACCAGTGGGCGCGGGCGGTTGCGACGAAGCTGTGCTCGGGCAGATCGGCCGGGGCCAGGCCGAGGCGGCGGCGCAGTCGGGCGGCGGTTGAAGGCGGGAGTGGCGGTCACCCAGGTGAGGGGGACGCTGACGCCGTGCGCGGCGGGCGCGGCCTGCACGGAGCGGCGGTTGACGTCGGCGGTGCCGTCGAAGTCGAAGGCGTAGGTGGTGTAGGAGTGCGGGGCGTCCGTCACGGGGTGAAGTCCACGGAGAGGGCGGCCGGGCCGTGGACGACCCGGTGGCGCAGGGGGCGGATCTCGTCCGGGGGACGGCCGGGCGCAGGTCGGGGAAGCGGGGCAGGGCGGCGGCAAGCAGGGTGCGCAGTTCGACGCGGGCGAGGTGGTCGCCGGGGCAGTGGTGGGCGCCGTGGCCGAAGGCGAGGTGGTTGGCGGCGCCCGGGCGGTGCGGGTCGAAGCGGTCGGGGTCGGGGAGGCGGGCCGGGTCGTGGTGGGCGGCGGGCAGGTGCAGCACGACGCGCCCGCCCGCCCGGACGGGCTGTCCGGCCAGGGTGAGGGGCTCGCGCGCGACGCGGAGCAGGCCGTACCGCAGGACGGTGGCGTGGCGCAGGGCCTCCTCGACGACGCCGCCGACCGGCTCGGGCCGCTCGCGCAGGGTGTCCCACAGGCGGGGCGGGCGCAGCAGGAGCAGGACGGTCGGGCCGAAGACGTGGGCGGCGGTCTCGTGGCCGGCGATCAGGACGAGTCGGGCGAGGGCGGCGATCTCGCCGTCGGTGGGCGCGGGGTCGGTCCGCTGGGCGTGGACGAGGGCGCTGAGCAGGCCGTCGGCGCGAGACCGCTCGGCGCCGCCGGATGCCCTCCGCGCACGCCCGGCACCGTCGCCGCACCTTCGTCCGTCGTCATCGCCGCACTTCCCGGTCACGGCGGCGGCACCGCCCCGGACGCCGCCCGGAGCCCGGAGCAGGGACGGCGCCGAGGGCGTTCCGCGGCGACGCCCCGCTTCAGTCGGCGTGTCCATGATGGCCGGTCCGTTGTCCGGGCGGCGGGGAAAGCCGCGAAGTGCCCGACTGCCCCTCGGACCGGGACCGCCCCTCGGACCGGGACCGTGCGGCGGCCCGGGACCGTGCGGCGGCCCGGGGAGCTTTCGGGCCCCCTCCACCTCGCGCTGCGGGCCCGTCCTCCCGAAGGTTTTCTCCCCTGGCCCTGGCCCTGGTCATCGTCGTCGCCGGCTGCGCCCTGCTGGTGGGCCTGGCTGCCAACCGCTGCCTGTGCTCGCTGCTGCTGCTGAAGGAGGACTGCGACACCGGCATGCCGGTCGGGCGCGATGGGCCGTTGTGAGGAGGTTGTGCAGGATCGCGCGCGTGCGCACCACCATTGCCGGGATATCACGCTCCGCCATGGCTGAATACTTTGGGTCACCACCTCTCTTGTTTCTTCTCGCGGATCCCGGCGAAAGGGCACAGCCATGTCTTCGACCGTGTGCAGGACGACGAACACCCCCAAGGCGCGGCGGTGGCCGCCGCCGCGCTCGCGCTGAGCAGCTGTCTGGCGCTCGCCGCCCCGGCGGCCACCGCCGCGGCGGCCCCCACGGCAGATGCGGTGCCGACCGTCTTCTTCGGCGACTCCTACACCGCCAACTTCGGCCTCTCTCCCGTGAACCACATGGACAGCGAGCGGGGCTGGTGCTTCCAGGCCAAGGACAACTACCCCGCCGTCGCCGCGCGGACCCTGGCGGGCAAGGGCGTCGACCTCACCGTCCAGGGTGACGTCTCCTGCGGGGGCGCTGTCGCCGCGAACGTCTGGACCAAGCAGCAACTGCCCTTCGGCGCCGGGGAGGTGGACGAGCAGTGGAAGGCGCTCAAGGGCGACACCCGGCTGGTGGTGGGCAGTATGGGCGGCAACACGCTGGGCTTCGCCGAGATCCTCAAGCAGTGCTCCGACAAGCTCCGCCAGCCCTCCCTGCTGCCCGGCGAGCCGGTCGACGGGGACAAGCCGGCCGCCGAGTGCAAGGACTTCTTCGAGACCGGCGACGGCAAGCAGTGGCTGGACTTCAAGCTCCAGGTCGCCGAGGACGACCTGGACCAGATGATCCAGGTCCTGCACTACAAGGCCTGGGACGCCGACGTCGTCCTGGTCGGCTACCCGCGGCTCGTGCCCCAGTCCGTCGCCAAGTGCGCGAAGGCCGCCCCCGGCCAGAGCGAACTGCCGTTCGCCGACATCCCCCAGGACGCGCTGCCCGTCCTGGACCAGGCCCAGAAGCGGCTCAACGACGTCATGAAGAAGGTCGCCGAGGAGAACGACGCCACCTTCGTCGACCTCTACGCCCAGACCGGGGCCAACACCGCCTGCGACGGCGCCGACCGCGGCATCGGCGGCCTGCTGGAGCCCTCCAACCTCGACCTCATCGGCCAGAAGGTGCCGTGGTACGCGCACCCCAACGAGAAGGGCCGCGACCTCCAGGCCCAGCACGTGGCCGCCACGATCGAAGAAGTCTTCAAGAAGAGCTGACCCAGCCCCGCGCTTCCGCAGGGTGCGGCCCCGGGACCGCCACCGCGGCCCGGGGCCGCACCCTGCGACGGGCACCCGGCCACCAGGAGGATGGCGCCCGGGGCTGCCCGCCCAGGCGTGCCCGCTCCGCACGCCGGCCTTCCAACCGCTGGGACAACTCCTCGATTTCGGCGTCCAGGAACCGCCGGCGGTTGCGGACGGCGGACAGGTGGAACGCCTCGCCCCCGGCGAGGGCGACGTCGAGCTGCATCAGCTCCTGCCGCAAGGCCCGGCCACCCAACTCCTCGAAGGTCAGAGCCGGACGGCCGTTCCGGGCCTCGGCAAGGAGAGTGGCAGCCACAGGACGCACACCGCGCCGGTCGTTGTGGACGAAGGCGAACGCGGTGAACCGGCCCGCACGCCGCCCGCGCGCGCTCTCCAGGTCGTCCTGGAACTTCTTCCTGACGGCCTTCACGCTGACCGTCTGCGGACCGTAGCAGGCGTAGGGCCGATTGTCGTTCAGCAGCAGCCCGTCCGAACCTTAATCACCCAGGTTCCCGGGTGATCGCGCGTTCAGGAACCCCGGGGTGCGCATCGGCACCATCGCGACGGTCTTCCTCGTGTTCGGGCACTTCTCGGCCTACGCGTTCGTGAGCCCGGCCCTGCAGGAGCTGTCGGGCATCGACGAGAGCCACGTCGGTCCGCTGCTGTTCGGCTTCGGTGCGGCGGGCATGATCGGCGACTTCGTCGCCGGCTCGGCGCTCTCGCGCGGGTGCACCGGAGCGTGCCGGTCGTCGCCCTGTCCCTGACGGTCGCGATGCCGCTCTTCGCGCTGCTGGGCCGGACGGCGGTCACCGGCACCATCCTTCTCATCGTCTGGTGGCCGCCCTCCCGCGTACGTGTTCGGCGCCCTCCCCGCCTTCTGCAGGGTGCCGAAGGCGGGGGCAACTCGCCGGGTGGGGAGGTGCGGTGGCGGTGGCGGGGGTGGGGCCGGTCAGATGAGGCGGTCGTGGTGGGTGGCGGCGGTTCGGCGGATGAGGTGGGCGAAGCGTTCGTGGCTGCGGCGTTGGTGTTCCTCGGCCTGTCGGTCGGTTCGGGCCCCGGTGTCGCCGAGGTCCTGGTCCTCGTCGGGGTCGGCGTACCGGCTGTGCAGGAGCCAGCAGCCGTGGATGCCGGCGAGGAGGTCTTCGAGGAGGTCGCGGGCGGGGCGTTTGGGGTCGAGGGGGGTGAGGCGGACGGCGACGTCGTCGAGGTCGGGGTCGGCTTGGCCGGTGTGTTCGGCGACGGTCTCCTCGAAGTCTTCGAGTTGGTCGCGCAGGGAGACGGGGTCGAGGAGCAGGCCGTCGGTGATGTGCATGGCGTGGCGGACGAGGGCGGTGACGGCTTCGTTCGGGGTGGCGCCGTCCTGGATGAGGCCGAGGACGAGGGTGGGGGTCTCGTGGGGGAGGGATTCGATGGCGTCGGCTGCGAGGACGACGTCGGTGGGGTCCTCGCCGGAGGATCCGGCGGCGACCTCGGCCGCGGCGGCGAGCCAGTGCGCGGCGGCGACGGCGGCCGCGGTGGGGTCGACGGTGGAGAACAGTTCGGCGGGGCCGAAGGGGTCCTGCTCCAGGAGCCGGTCGGCGGCGGCGACCTGGACGGGGGAGGCGTCCTCGCAGCTGAGGAGGACGGCCTGCTGGGCGCGGCCGGTGAGGTCGCCGAGTTCGGCGCTCTCCACCGCGGCGAGTTCGCGGGCGGCCTCGGCGAGGACGGCCCCGGTCAGGGCTTGGTCGGCCAGGTGGTGGAGGGCGCGGCCGATGCGGTGGGCGGACTCGACCAGCGGGCTGTAGGAGACCGCCAGGGTGCCGCCGTGCGGCAGGTGCGGCTCGGCGATCGCGCCCGGGACCTCCTCGAACGCCGTGCGTTCCCTCTCGCGGCGCCAGCCCTCGCTGTCGGGCTCCAGGGAGCCGGCCGCGCCGACCGGGTGGGTGTAGGTGCGCCAGGCGGCGTCGGAGAGTTGGGTGAGGGAGCGGGCCAGGGCCAGCAGGGCGGAGGGGTCCGCGCCGTCCGGTAGGGCGGTGACGCGGGTGGAGAGGTCGCCCTCGCCGGTGCCCCACGAGGCGATCAGTCCGTGCTGGTCGAGGTCGACGCTGTAGCGCGTCATGGGCCCTACCTCCGATGCCTGTTCTGGGACTGCTGCCTGTTCTGGGACTGCCGGCGCCGGGCAATTCTGACGCACCGGCAGGCGGCGGGAGCGGCGAATCGCAGGAGGCTGGGTACGGCCGGGCGGGCACGAGACTTCACCGGCCGGGCGGGCACGGGACTTCACCGGCCGGGCCGGCCCCGGCGCGGTCCCGGGCCGGCGGTCGGCCGGGCCGGGCGGGGCGCGGGTGGCCCGGTGCGGCGGAGGGTGGTCGCGGCGGTGGGGTCGGCGGGGTCGGTGGGGTCGTCGGGTTGGAGTTCGATGGCGCGGCGCAGGGGTTCCATGCGGCGGGGGAGGGGGTGCCAGCCGGGTTGGCCGGCCATGTCGGTGTTGAGGTCGTGGACGGCCCGGGCGTAGGCGCGGGCGAGGCCGCGGAAGTGCAGGGGCAGGCCGGGGCGGGGGTGGCCGCTGGGGGCGATGCTGACCCACAGGGCGGCGGTGGTCTCGTTGTCCGGGCCGGGGGGACGGGCGGCGTCGCGGACGGTGAGGCGGGTGCGGACGGTGAGCCACTGGCGCAGCGCGGCGCGGGTGGGGTCGGAGAGGGCGATGGTCTCGGTGGTGGGCGGGGCGTGCGGGTCGCGGTGCTGGGGGAGGCGGGTGAGGCGGATGGTGCCGTGGTGCAGGTCGAGGTCGTGGGTGCGCAGGGCGCAGAGTTCCCCGGCGCGGCAGCCGGTGTCCAGGACGGTGGCGATGACGGCGAGGACGCGGGTGCGGGCGGCGCTCTGGCCGGGGCGGGTGGCGTTCTCCAGGTGGCCCAGCAGGATGCTGCGGGGGCGGGCGGCGACCACCTCCCGGAGTTCGACGGCGGGCCGCTCGCGGTCGGGGAGGGCGAGGGGCAGGCCCGCCTCGGTGGCGAGGATGCGCAGGCAGTCCTCGCGCACCCGCATGGACGCGGGGGAGGGCTGGTCGGGTCGGGCGGCGGGTTTGCGGCGCAGCAGGCCCTGTTCGGCGGCGGTGAGGTAGGCGGCGAGGGTGGCGGGGGCCAGGAGCGTGGTGAGGGAGGCGGCGGCGGTCGGTGGGATCGCGTCGCGTTCCAGGGCGGTGCGCAACTCCCCGGCGACCCAGCGCAGTTGCTTCGCGCGGGAGGCGCCGGTGGGCGGCCGGCAGGCCCGGTCGACCACCGCGTCCAGGGCCTCGATGGAGGGTGCCGCTGCCGTCGGTGCGTCCGCCATGGATGCCACCCTAGCGCCGGGGTCGGACGGTTCCCGGGTCGGACGGTTCCCGGGCGGGAGGGTTCCGGCATCTCCCGGACATCTCCCGCAAGAGTATGTATGTATGAATAACTGGCTTGAGGCGGGATCGTTGGGTGGGGTCGACGCCGTGGTGCCCTCCTGGCCCGGCTCGCCGTATGCCGTGGTGACCGTCCTTCGGCAGCAGTCGGGGGTGCGGAACTACCGGGTGGTGGGTGGGAGTTCGCCGGAGCCGCGGGGGATGAGGCGGGTGGGGACGGTGACGGTGCGGGCCCGGGTGCGGTCGCCGTCGAGGCGGGCCAGGGCGAGGGTGGCCGCGGCGGTGCCGATGGCGGTGGGGTCCTGGGCGACGGTGGTGATGGCGGGTTCCAGGACTTCGGCGAAGGGCAGGTCGTCGAAGGAGACCAGGGCGACGTCGCGCCGGCCGGCCCGGGTGGTGCCCAGGACGGTGCCCATGGCGGCGAAGTTGTTGGCGGCGAGGATCGCGGTGGGCGGCCGCGGGTCGCGCAGGGCGCGCTGGACGGCGTCGGCGGCCTCGGTCTCGGTGTGGCCGTCGAGGACGAGGGTGCGGTCGTAGGGGAGTTGGGCGGCGTCGAGGGCTTCGCGGTAGCCGGCGAGGCGTTCGCGGCGGGTGTAGAGGGTGGTGGGGCGGTCGCCGACGAAGGCGATGCGGCGGTGTCCGGCGGCGATCAGGTGGGCGGTGCCCGCGCGGGCGCCGTCGCGGTTGGAGCTGACGACGCTGTCGGCGGTCAGGTTGGTGCCGGGGCGGTCGAGGAAGACCACCGGCAGGCCGTTCGCCCGGGCGGTGCGCAGGTGGGCGTGGTCGGCGCCGGCGGTGGGCACCACCATCAGGGCGCTGACCCGGCGGGCCAGGAAGGTGTCGATCAGGGCGCGTTCGCGGGCGGGGTCGTCGGCGCAGGAGCCCATCAGGAGGGTGAGTCCGCGTTCGCGCACGGCGCTCTCGATGCCGCCGGCGACGGAGCCGAAGAACGGGTTGCCCATGTCGGGGATGATCAGGCCGACGGTGCTGTCGGGGCCGCCGACGCGGATGTTGCGGGCCATCAGGTTGGGTTGGAAGCCGAGTTTCTCGACCGCGGCCATGACCTTCTCCCGGGTCTGTCGGGAGGTGGGGCCGTCGCCGTTGAGGACCCGGGAGACGGTCTTGGCGCTCACGCCGACCTCCTGGGCGATGTCGGCGAGCGTGGTGCGGCGGGGCGCGGGCATGGACCACCGTTCCGGCTTCGTCGGGCCCGGGCCCCGCCGCGGCGGGCGGGGCCCGCTCTGGTCAGTTCGGGCGGGCGCCGGCGGCCTTCGCGGCGGCGGCGTCCGCCACGACAGTACCGCTGCCGTCCCGGCGGACCGGCCGGGGCGGCGGCGGGGTGGGAGATCTAGGGAGAGCGCTCTCCCTGATGGCGGGTCGAAGCCTGCCGGGACGTCCTTCCGTAGCCGTCATCGTGGGGTGGGGGAGAAATTCAACTCTTGAACAGAAGGTCACCCGGTCACCCCCGGGGGATTCACCGGTCTGATCGCCCCGATCTCGTGTTGTCCATCGGCTGCCGCAAGCGTTCTCCTTCCTCGGGTGCCGCCCCGCCCCGGCGCCCTGACCTCGGATTGAGTCAATCTTGTGTAGTGCGAATGAACGAGCGCGGTCCGTGTTGCACGGAATGTCCACCCCGTCATTCGCATATCGGTCTTCGCTGCACCGATTACTGTTCAACTTTTCTGGATCTGTTCACTTCATTGACTCGGATGCGACGCGGCGCAATCATCGCGTGATGAGAGAGCGCTCTCTCGGTCATGACCACGTCAGGAGAGATGTTGTGACAGGTAGCCCCCCACATCGCGCCTTCGCCGCACCACCCCGCCCCCTGATCCTCGCGTTCGTCGCCGTCCTGATCGCGACCCTCGCGCTCGCCGTGAACCAGGCCGCCCCCGCCCGGGCCGAGGGCACCCTGCTGTCGCAGGGGAAGACCGCCACCGCCTCCTCCACCGAGAACGGCGGGACGCCGGCCTCCGCCGCGGTCGACGGCAACACCGGCACCCGCTGGTCCTCGGCCGCCGCCGACCCGCAGTGGCTGCAGGTCGACCTCGGCGCCACGGACACCGTCACCTCCGTCGTCCTCACCTGGGAGGCCGCGTACGCCAAGGCGTACCGGATCCAGACCTCCACCGACGGCACCACCTGGACGGACGTCTACACGACCACGACCGGGCAGGGCGGCTCGGAGACCCTGGCCGTGAACGGCACGGGGCGCTACGTCCGGATCCTCGGCACCCAGCGCGCCACCCAGTACGGCTACTCGCTCTGGGAGTTCCAGGTCTACGGCACGGCGGGCACCGGCACCGGTACCGGCACCGGCGCCTGCTCGACCACCAACGCCGCCCTGAACCGGACCGCCACCGCCTCCTCCACCGAGAACGGCGGGACGCCGGCCTCCGCCGCGGTCGACGGCAACACCGGCACCCGCTGGTCCTCGGCCGCCGCCGACCCGCAGTGGCTGCAGGTCGACCTCGGCTCCTCGCAGAACGTCTGCGGCGTCCAGCTGTCCTGGGAGAACGCGTACGCCAAGGCGTACCAGGTCCAGGTCTCGGCGGACGGCGCCACCTGGAACACCGTCTACTCGACGGCCGACGGCCGCGGCGCGACCGAGCTGATCACCCTGTCCGGCACCGGCCGGTACGTCCGGGTCCTCGGCACCCAGCGCGCCACCCAGTACGGCTACTCGCTCTGGGAGTTCCAGGTCTTCACCGGCGGCGGGGGCGGCAACCCGGGCGGCAACCCGGGCGGCGGGAAGACCCTGCTCTCGTACGGCAAGCCCGGCACCGCCTCGACCTCCCAGGACAGCGGCAACTGCCCGGGCTGCGCGCCGGCCAAGGCCTTCGACGAGGACCCGGCGACCCGCTGGGCGACCAGCGACACCAACGGCTGGGTCGACCCGGGCTGGATCTCGGTCGACCTCGGCGCCACCGCGCACGTCACCCAGGTGGTGCTGCAGTGGGACCCGGCGTACGCCAAGGCGTACCAGATCCAGGTCTCGCCGGACGGCAGCAACTGGACCAGCATCTACTCCACCACCACCGGCAAGGGCTTCAAGGAGACCCTCGACGTCGACGGCACCGGCCGGTACGTGCGGATGTACGGCACCCAGCGCGCCACCCCGTACGGCTACTCGCTGTGGACCTTCGACGTGTACGGCACCGGCGGCAACCCCACCGCCCCGCCCGCCCTCCCGCCGAACCCGGCCAACCCGCCGCGCCTGGTGTGGAGCGACGAGTTCAACGGCGCCGCGAACACCAAGCCGGACCCCGCCAAGTGGACCCAGGACCCGGGCAACGGCCAGAACGGCGAGCTGGAGCTCTACACCAACGGCGACAACACCAACCTGGACGGCAACGGCAACCTCGTCATCGAGGCCCGCAAGGAGGCCAACGGCCAGTACACCTCCGGCCGGATCAACACCCACGGCCACCTCGACTTCACCTACGGGCACGTCGAGGCCCGGATCAAGGTCAGCGGCACCCAGGGCCTGTGGCCCGCGTTCTGGATGCTCGGCTCGAACTTCAAGTCCGGCACGCCGTGGCCGAACTGCGGTGAGATCGACATCATGGAGCACGTCGGCAAGGTCGCGGACTCGGTGTACTCCACCCTGCACGCCCCGGCCTACAACGGCGGGGGCGGCTACGGCTCGCCGTACACCCTCGCCGGGTCGGACTTCGCCTCCGACTTCCACACCTACGCCGTCGACTGGGACTCCACCCACATGACGTTCGCGGTGGACGGCCACAGCTTCTTCACCGTCGACCGCTCGACGCTGGAGCAGACCCGCGGCCCCTGGGTGTACGACCACCCGTTCTACATCATCCTCAACAACGCCGTCGGCGGTGACTGGCCCGGCAACCCGGACGCCACCACCGTCCTGCCGCAGAAGATGATCGTCGACTACGTCCGCGTCTCGCAGTGACCGCGGGCTCCGGGACCGGCCGTTCCGGTCCGGTCCCGGAGCCCCTCCCCGCCCGGCGTCCTCGACGCCGCCGCGGACGCCCCCACCCCCACACCCCCACCCCACCCCCACCCCGCACCCCGAGCCGACGGCCGTCGGCCGGGGTGCCCCTTCGCCGACTGGAGCCGTCGTGCGCCGTCCTCATCCGCGAACCGCCCTCGCCGGGCCGCTCGCCGCCCTCCTGGTGGCCGGGGCCCTGGCCGCCCTCGGCAGTCCGGCGGCGAGCGCCGCCGACCAGCCGTGGACCAATGCCGCCCAGACCCCCGACCAGCGCGCCGACGAACTGCTCGCCGCGATGACCCAGGCCGAGAAGCTGACCATGCTGCACGGCGGGCCGTCCTGCGGCTACGCGGGCTGCGTCCCGGCCAACACCCGCCTCGGCATCCCCGCGCTGCACTTCCAGGACGGCCCGGTGGGCGCCGGCGACGGCCTGACCGGCGTGACCCAGCTGGCCGCCCCGGTGGCCGGCGCGGCCAGCTGGGACCCGGAGCTGATGCGCGCGTACGGCCAGGTGCTCGGCGCCGAGCAGTGGGGCAAGGGCACCAACGTGGTGCTCGCCCCGACCGTCAACATCGTCCGGGACCCGCGCTGGGGCCGGGCCTTCGAGTCGTTCGGCGAGGACCCGTACCTGGCCGGGCAGATCGGCGCCGCCGACATCGCGGGCATCCAGAGCCAGGGCCCGATGGCCCAGGTGAAGCACTTCGCGGTCTACAACCAGGAGACCAACCGCAACTCGCTCGCCGACAACGCGGTGGTCTCCGACCGGGCCGAGCGGGAGATCTACCTGCCGGCCTTCGAGGCGGCCGTCCAGCAGGGCGTCGACTCCGCGATGTGCTCGTACTCGGCCGTCAACGGCGCCTTCGCCTGCGAGAACGGGCCGCTGCTGAACGGCGTCCTCAAGGGCGACCTCGGCTTCAAGGGCTTCGTCACCGCCGACTGGGGCGCCACCCACTCCACCGTCGCCTCGGCGAACAACGGCCTGGACGTGGAGATGCCGGGCAGCGACTACTACGGCACCGCGCTGACCGACGCGGTCAACGCCGGGCAGGTGTCGCAGGCGACGATCGACGACCACGTCCGCCGGGTGCTGGTGCCGATGTTCCGCCGCGGCCTCTTCGACCACCCGCAGAACGGCGACCGGGACGCGGTGGTCACCACCGCCGCGAACGCCGCCGTCGCGCAGCAGGTCGCCGAGCAGGGCAGCGTGCTGCTGAAGAACGACGCCTCGGTGCTGCCCGTGGCGCCGTCGGTCAAGTCGATCGCGGTGATCGGCGACGACGCCGGGGCGGGCGTGATGACCCAGGGCGGCGGCAGCGCCGCCGTCAACGCCCCGCACGTGGTGACGCCCTACCAGGGCATCAAGGCCCGCGCCGGGGCCGGGACCACGGTGACGTTCGCCCAGGGCGGCCCGTCCGCCGACGGTTCGCTGCCGCCGGTGCCGACCGGCGCGCTCAAGCCGTCCAGCGGCACCGGCACCGGCCTGTACGGCGAGTACCACAACAGCACCGACCTGTCCGGCCCGGTGGTGGCGAGCCGGGTCGACGCGGCCGTCGACACGGTCTGGGGCGGCCAGTCGCCCGCCGCCGGGGTCAACGCCACCAACTGGTCGGTGAAGTGGACCGGCACGCTGACCCCGCCCACCAGCGGCAGCTACCAGTTCTCGCTGAACAGCGACGACGGCAGCCGCCTGCTCGTCAACGGCCAGCAGGTGATCAACAACTGGTACAACCAGGGCCCCACCACCCGCACCGGCAGCATCACCCTGACGGCCGGTCAGCCGGTGAGCGTCGAGGTCGACTACTACCAGGCCGGCGGCGGCAGCAACGCCACCCTCGGCTGGTCGGTGCCCGGCCAGAGCGCCCACGACCAGGCCGTCGCGGCCGCCCGCGACTCCCAGCTCGCGCTCGTCTTCGTCAGCGACTTCCAGTCCGAGGGCTCCGACCTGCGGGACATCGACCTGTCCGCGGCGCAGAACCAGCTGGTCGCGGACGTCGCCGCCGTCAACCCGCACACCGTCGTGGTGGTCAACAGCGGCTCCGCCGTCACCATGCCCTGGGCGGGCTCGGTGCAGGGCATCGTCGAGAACTGGTACCCCGGGCAGGAGGCGGGCACCGCGATCGCCGCGCTGCTCTACGGCGACACCAACTTCTCCGGCAAGCTCCCGGTGACCTTCCCGAAGTCGCTCGCCGACGTGCCCGCCGCGAGCACCGCGCAGTGGCCCGGCCAGAACGGCAGCGTGCAGTACTCCGAGGGCGTGAACGTCGGCTACCGCTGGTACGACGCCAAGAACAAGGAGCCGCTGTACCCCTTCGGCCACGGCCTGTCCTACACCACCTTCGGGTACTCGGGCCTGACCGTCTCCGCCCCCGACGCCGCGGGCAACGTCGCCGTCGGCTTCGACGTCACCAACACCGGCACCCGGGCCGGCTCCGAGGTCGCCCAGGTCTACGTCGGCCAGCCCGCCACCAGCGGCGAACCGCCGAAGAACCTGCGCGGCTTCCGGAAGGTCACCCTCGACCCCGGCCAGAGCCGGCACGTCACCCTGACCCTGGACGCCCGCAGCTTCCAGTACTGGAACGGGAGTTGGACCACCGCCGCCGGCACCCACACCGTCTCGGTCGGCTCCTCCTCCCGCGACCTGCGCCTGACCGGCCAGACCACCGTCACCGGCAGCACCGGCACCGGCACCGGCGGCAGCCCGGTCCTGCTGCCGCGCACGGGGTGGACGGCGTCGGCCTCGGCCACCGGCGGCAGCGACGTGCCGGCGAACATGCTGGACGGGTCGGCGGGTTCGCGCTGGTCGGCGGGTGTGCCGATGGCCGCGGGCCAGTCGGTGACGGTCGACACGGGTGCGGTGCGGTCGTTGGCGCGGATCACCATGGACTCCGGCGGCAGCGCGAACGACTACGCCCGCGGCTACCAGGTGTTCCTGTCCTCGGACGGGGTGTCGTGGGGCTCGGCGGTGGCCACCGGCACCGGCACCGGAGCCCTCGTGACAGTCGACTTCCCGGCGCAGAGCGCCCGGTACGTGAAGGTCGTGCAGACCGGGACGGCCGGCTCCTGGTGGTCGATCGCCGAGTTCAACGCCTACACCTCCGGCGGCGCCGTCAGCGTGCTGCCGCGCACGGGGTGGACGGCGTCGGCCTCCGCCACCGGTGGCAGCGACGTGCCGGCGAACATGCTGGACGGGTCGGCGGGTTCGCGCTGGTCGGCGGGTGTGCCGATGGCCGCGGGCCAGTCGGTGACGGTCGACACGGGTGCGGTGCGGTCGTTGGCGCGGATCACCATGGACTCCGGCGGCAGCGCGAACGACTACGCCCGCGGCTACCAGGTGTTCCTGTCCTCGGACGGGGTGTCGTGGGGCTCGGCGGTGGCCACCGGCACCGGCACCGGAGCCCTCGTGACAGTCGACTTCCCGGCCCGGAGCGCCCGGTACGTGAAGGTCGTGCAGACCGGGACGGCCGGCTCCTGGTGGTCGATCGCCGAGTTCAACGCCTACGGCTGAGGACGGGTCGGGCAACCGCTCGACCACTCGGTGCGGTGCGCCGGCGGTGATCGTCGTGGCCGGGGGCCGCGGTGATCACCGCCGGGTGCGTCCGGGCGGGCCGAGGGGAGGGCGCCCCGGTGGCTACGGCTTCGCGCTGGACCCGTTCTCGTCGGGGAGGACGTCGCGGATGCGGTTGTCCACCAGCCGGGTGATCAGGTGCTGCGAGGCGCCGAAGACGATGGCCCAGGCCAGGATCTGGGTGGAGCTGTCGAGGTCGGTGAGGCCCGGGATGAACCCGGCCCGGATCATCGTGATGCCGATGACCGCCGACAGCGCTCCCGACGGGATCTTCAGTGAGGCGGACGCCAGTTGGATCTTGTAGGGCGTCACGGTCCCCCGCCACTCGTGCAGCGACAGGAGGGCGGTCAGGGTGGCCCCCAGGATGCCGCACGCCTCGATCAGGACGACGTCCTTGATCGATCCGACTTGGGTGAGGCCGTGCACCCCGCTGGCGCACACCGGGCCGCCGGTCGGGGCGAAGCAGAGGTCGAGGGGGGCCAGCAGTCCGCTCCAGAGCAGCAGGGGGAGGGCGGCGGCCAGGACGAAGGTGAGGAAGGTCGAGACGAACAGGGTGATGGTGATGTTGCGGATCCTGACGAACTCCCGGTCCCGGTTCCGGTACGCCTCGATGAGCGCACCCAGCAGGGCTTCGCGCTCCTGCGGGGAAGGAGGGGCCTCGGCGTCCATGGACCGCGCGCAGATCTCCTCGATCTTCTCCCGGTGCTGGAACGACGGGCCGAGGTAGCGGAGGAGGTTCGGGATCGTGGCGGCCCTGCGGTGGAATCCGTTGCCGTCGATCGAGATCTGGAACAGCAGGATCTCGGCCGCGTGGATGCTGGTCCAGGTGTGTTCCTTGCTGGCCCCGAGCGGACTGTGCTTGGCGGCCGAAGCCCGTGCTTTCGCGAGGATCTCGGAGGCCGAATCGATCAGGTCCCTCGTGTCGTGGTCCCCGTTCGCGAGGGTCCGCTCCTCGTCGAACTGGGATTGGAGGTAGTCGATCCGGGCCACGGCGTGCGTGTGCCAGGGGGTGCTGTACCACCGGTACTCGGGCGTCGGATGCCGGTCGGTTCCGTTCGATCGATCTGCGCTGCTCATGATCACGTCTCTGCGGTGCGCCGGGAGTTCCCGTCCACCGTCTCACCGGGGGCGGGCGTGCGCACCCCGCGGGAGTCCGCGGGCGCGGGTGGTGGTGCCGGTGCGGCGCTGCCCGCGGGGGCGGTGGTCCGTGCGGGGGGGGGGGGGGATTCCCGGGCCGGGACGGTCAGTTGGCGCTGTGGGCGTCGATCAGCTCGTCGTGCCGGTCCCGCTCCTGGTCGGGGTCGGGGCGCCAGCCCTTGCTGACCTCGTCGAGGTAGTCGGAGACCGAGTCCCGGTTGCGGATCAGGCAGTTGATGCGTTCGGTCATCCGGTCGCGTTCGCGGCGCAGGGTGTCGAGCATCTCGGGGGTGGCGTCGGGGAAGTGGATGGTTCGGGGCTTGTCCAGGCAGGGCAGGATCTGTTTGATGATCCTGATGGGCAGTCCGGCGTCGAGGAGGCCGCGGATCTGCATCACGCGGTCGACGAAGCGTTCGTCGTACTCCCGGTAGCCGTTGGGCATCCGGGCGGAGACGATCAGCATCTGCTCCTCGTAGTAGCGGAGCAGGCGGCGGGAGGTGTTGGTCCGTTCGGACAGCTCCCCGATGCGCATGTGACCCACCTCACACCAGATCCGGTTGACCCTCACATATATGTGAGGGTTCAAACATAGCCGCCATGAGCACACAGTCGCCAGTGGACACTCCGACCGCGGCAGGCGACGGCGAGCAGGCGGAGAGCCGGAAACTCCCGATCCTGGCGCTGTTGGCCCTGACCACCGCGGTCTTCATCACCTCCCTGACCGAGACCCTACCGGCGGGCGTGCTGCCCGCGATGAGCGCCGACCTGGGGGTCAGCGAGTCGGCGATGGGGCAGTCGGTGACGATCTACGCGATCGCCACCGCGCTCACCGCGATCCCGCTGACCGTGGCCACCGCGGCGTGGCGCCGCAAGCGGCTGCTGCTGACGGCCATGGTGGCGTTCGCGGTGGCCAACACCGTCACGGCGCTCTCCTCCGACTACGTGCTGACCATGGCGGGCCGGTTCGTCGCGGGCGTGGCGGCCGGCCTGGCCTGGGCGCTGCTGGCCGGGTACGCCCGCCGGATGGCGCCGGTGCCGCTGCAGGGCAAGGCGATCGCGATCGTGATGACCGGCATCCCGGTCGCGCTGTCGCTCGGGGTCCCGGCGGGCACCTTCGTGGGCCGGGTGTTCGACTGGTGGATCGCGTTCCTGGCCATGTCGGTGCTGGCCGTGGTCGTCATCGGCTGGATCGCGGCGACCGTCCCCGACCACCCGGGCCAGCGGCCCGAGGGCCGGACCCGGATCCTCGGCGCGCTCTCGGTGCCCGGCGTGACGCCGGTGCTGTTCGTGACGCTGGTCTTCGTGCTGGCCCACACCGTGCTGTACGCGTACGTCGCGACCTTCCTCGACCACCTGGGCATGGAGAAGTCCACCGACCTGGTGCTGCTGGTCTTCGGCATCACCTCGATGCTGAGCATCTGGATCGTCGGCGCCCGGATCCACCGCCAGCTGCGGGTCCTGACGATCGGCAGCACGCTGCTGGTCGCGGTCGCGGCGCTGCTGCTGGGGCTGCTCTCCGGCACCCACGCGCTGGTGTACGTCGCGGCGGCGCTCTGGGGCCTGGGCTGGGGCGGCGTGCCGACCCTGCTGCAGACCGCGGTGGGCGACGCGGGCGGCGAGCAGGCGGACGCCGCGCAGGCGATGCTGGTCACCCTGTGGAACGTGGCGATGGCGGCGGGCGGTGTGATCGGCGGCCTGCTGCTGGACGGGATCGGCGCCGAGTCCTTCCCGTGGACGGTGCTGATCCTGCTGCTCCCGGTGCTGGGCGTGGTGGTCTCCGCCAGGTCGCACGGCTTCCCGGCCCGGCGCGGATGACGGGCCGTCAGGAGGCCCTGGGCGCAGGACGGTCGCCGTCCCGCGCCTTCGGGCCGTGCCACGCCTTCGGGCCGTCCCGCGCCTTCGGGCCGCGCCGCGCCGTGGCCGGGCTCGGCTGTCCCCGGCGGCCCGCCGCCGCCGATCCGGACCGAATACCCCGCTGAGCCACCGCACACCGCACAGGAGACAGTCCGCCGTGACAGTGAAACCCCTGAAGCAGATCCACCTCGCCGCCCAACTCCCCAGCGTCCAGCACACCGTGATCTGGTCGGACCCGTCCGCCGGGAGCCAGATCGCCTTCGACTCCTTCGCCCGCCTCGCGCGCACCGCCGAGCGCGGCAAGTTCGACTTCTTCTTCCTCTCCGAGGGCCTGCGGCTGCGCGAGCACAAGGGCCGGGTGCTGGACCTCGACGTCGCGGGCCGCCCCGAGGCGCTGACCGTGCTCAGCGCGCTGTCCGCCGTCACCACGCACCTCGGGCTGGCCGCGACGGTCAACTCCACCTTCAACGAGCCGTACGACGTGGCCCGGCGGGTGGCCACCCTGGACCACCTGAGCGGGGGCCGGGCCGCCTGGAACGTGGTGACCAGCCACGACGCGTTCACCGGCGAGAACTTCCGGCGCGGCAGCTTCCTGGACGAGGCCGACCGCTACACCCGGGCCGCCGAGTTCCTGCACACCGCGCGGGAGTTGTGGGACAGCTGGCGTCCCGGCGACTTCCGGGCGGACGCCGCCGCGGGCGAGTTCGTCCGGCCGGGGGCGGGCCGGTTCGCCCACCGGGGGCAGCACTTCGACATATCCGGCCGGTTCAGCACCCCGGCGGGCCCGCAGGGCCACCCGGTGATCATCCAGGCCGGCGACTCGCCCGAGGGGCGGGAGTTCGCGGCCGCCGACGCCGACGTCATCTTCAGCCGGCACGCCGACCTGGCGGGCGGCCGGGCCGCCTACCGGGACGTCAAGGCCCGGCTGGCCAAGTACGGCCGCGACCCGGAGGACCTGAAGATCATCCCGTCGGTGAGCTACGTGCTGGGCGACACCCCGGCGGAGGCCGCCGAGCGCGCCGACGAGGTCGCCCGCGCGCAGGTGAGCCCGCAGACCGCGCTGATGCTGATGGAGGCGGCCTGGGGCCGCGACCTGTCCGGCTACGACCCGGACGGCCCGCTGCCGGACGTCGACCCGGTGCCGGAGAGCGTCGTCACCAAGGGCCACAACCTGTACCGCAGCCGGGGCCGCGAGGAGACCGTCCGGCACTGGCGCAAGACCGCCGAGGAGCGCGGGCTGAGCATCCGGGAGCTGATCACCGAGGTCACCGCCCGGCCCACCTTCGTCGGCACGCCGCGCCAGGTCGCCGACGCGATGAACGAGTTCGTGCAGAGCGACGCCGCCGACGGCTTCGTCTTCTCCCCGAACGTGGTGCCCGGCGGGCTGGACGAACTGGTCGACCGGGTGGTGCCGCTGCTCCAGGAGATGGGCGTCCACCGCGCCGACTACACCGGCCCCACCCTGCGCGACCACCTGGGCCTGAAGCCCGCCCGCCGCCACTTCGAGGAGACCCCGTGACCCACCTGCACCTCGCGGTCGCCCTGGACGGCACCGGCTGGCACCCCGCCGCCTGGCGCGAACCGGACGCCCGCCCCGCCGAGATCCTCACCGCCCGCTACTGGGCCGACCTGGTCCTGGAGGCCGAGCGCGGCCTGCTCGACTTCGTCACCGTCGAGGACACCCTGGGCCTGCAGACCTCGGCCTTCCACCGGCCCGACGACCGCACCGACCACGTCCGGGGCCGGCTGGACGCCGTCCTGCTGACCGCCGCGCTCGCCCCGCTGACCTCGCGCATCGGGCTCGTCCCGACCACCAACGTCACCCACACCGAGCCGTTCCACCTCGCGATCGGCATCGCCTCGCTCGACCACGCCAGCCTGGGCCGGGCCGGCTGGCGCCCGCAGATCACCTCCCGGGCCGCCGACGCCGCGCACTTCGGCCGCCGCACCACCCCGCAGCTGACCGACGAGGACGTCACCGACTCCGAGCTGATCGCCGCCCGGCTGCGCGGCCTCTTCGGCGAGGCCCACGAGGTGGTCGAGGCGGTCCGGCGGCTCTGGGACAGCTGGGAGGACGACGCGGTGATCCGCGACACCGCCACCGGCCGCTACCTGGACGGCGCCAAGGTGCACCACGTCGACTTCGAGGGCGAGCACTTCTCGGTCCGCGGCCCCTCGATCACCCCGCGCCCGCCGCAGGGCCAGCCGGTGGTGACCGTGCTCGCCCACGCCAGTACCCCCTACGAGCTGGCCGCCGCCGGGGCGGACGTCGTGTTCGTCACCCCGCAGTCCCGCCCGGACGCGGTGGCCAGGCTCGGCGCGTTCGAACGGGCCCGGCAGCGCTTCGAGCGGCCCGCCGCGGAGCCGATCCGGGCCTTCGCCGACCTGGTGGTCTTCCTGGACGAGGAGCCGGGCCGGGCCGCCGAGCGCAAGCAGCGCCTCGACGAGGCGGACGGCGCCGTCTTCGGCTCGGACGCCCTGGTCTTCACCGGCACCCCCGCCGAACTCGCCGACCTGCTGCTGGACTGGCGCGGCACCGGCCTGGACGGCTTCCGGCTGCGGCCGGGCGCGCTGCCGCACGACCTCACGGCGATCACCCGCGGCCTGGTGCCCGAACTCCAGCGGCGCGGCGCGTTCCGCACCGCCTACGAGGCGGACACCCTGCGCGGGCTGCTCGGCCTGCCCCGCCCGGCCAGCCGCTACGCCCGGGCCGGCGCGGAGGGCTGAGCGGAGCCGGGGGAGCCGGAGGGGGGCCGGAGAGGGCCCAATACGGGGGATTCAACTTCAAACATTTCCATTGAGACGGCTGGATGAATGATTCCGGGCGCGGTCCCCAGCGGACCGCGCCCGGAATCATTGCCGCCGTGTGAAATCAGGCGGAGCCGTTCGGTCCGAACCGGTACCAATTCGGACAGATTCCCGTGGAGAACGGCCGGTCCGCGCCCGGCGGGCGCCGGCATTGCTTGCCCTCGGCGGTACCGGGTGTCAGGATATGGGCGAATCGCACGCGGAACGGACAGAATTCCCACGGGCATCTCCCGTCACAGCAGCCCCGTCCGGATCCGGTGCCGGAACCCGTTGGAATCCTCAGGGGAGCAGGTCCGATGCACACTCGCCGCGACCGGGCCGCCGGGCCCACCGCGCGATGTCGCGCCGGTCGATGACCTGATCCCGGCCCCGCCGACCGCCCCTCCAGAGCGCGCCGGGGCCCCTCCGTGCCGTGATGCGACCGTTTATGGAGAGGACGAACGACGTGGTACGCGTGCTGTTGGTCGGAGACCATTCCGCCGTGATCGAATCGGTCCTCTACCGCCTTTTGCGAAAGGGGTACCAGGCCAGGATCGCCGACACCGGACGGGAGGCGCTGGAAATGATTCGCGACGTCGACCTGGTGCTGCTCGACCTCGACCTCCCCGATATCGAGGGGGTCGAGGCCTGCCGGCGGCTGCGGGCCTCCGGCACCACGCCCGTCATCGCCTTCGCGGCCAGCGGCCGCGAGCCGGACCGGGTGCTCGCCCTGCAGGCCGGCGCGGACGACTGCGTGACGAAGTCCTGCCCCCCGCAGGAGATCGTGGCCCGGATCGAGGCGGTGATGCGCCGCACCCGGACCCCCGCCCCCGGGGACGCCGCCGTGCGGGACATCTCGCTGCGCCCGCTGCACATCAACGGCCGCACCCGCGAGGTGCGGGTGGACGGCCGGGTGGTGAACGTCACCGCGAAGGAGTTCGAGCTGCTCTACGTGCTGGCGTCCAACCCGGGCGCGGTGGTCTCCCGCAAGGAGCTGATGGCGAAGGTCTGGGAGAGCGACTGGACGGAGTCCAGCCGGACCATCGACACCCACGTCAGCAGCCTGCGCGGCAAGCTCGGCGGCAACCAGTGGATCATCACCGTGCGCGGCGTCGGCTACCGGATCGGCAGTGGTTGAGTCCGGCGCGCCAGCCGGCGCAGCAGCGGGTGGTCCCCGGGGTCGCCCGGGTCGGTGCCCGCCGCGCGCAGCGCCCACCAGACGCTCGCCAGGTTCGAGCTCAGCAGCACCCGCTCCGGGCCGGTGTCGAGCGCGGCGAGGGCGTCCAGGGTGAACATCCCGGTGCCGGTGAACAGCAGCGCCGCGTCCTCGGGCACCCGCTGCCGGCGCAGTTCGGCCAGCAGCCCCCCGGTGGTCACCGTGTACGGGTCGTACCGGCCGTCGGTGGACACCTGCACCACCCGCTCGACGGCCAGGCCGGCCCGCTCCCAGTAGGAGCGGGAGAGGTCGGTCAGCCACGGCTCGTAGGGGGAGACCATGGTCAGCCCGGTCAGGCCGAGGGCCCGGCAGGCGTCCAGGGTGGCCAGGGCGGAGGAGCGCACCGGGAAGCCGGTGCGGGCGGTGAGCTCCGCGCAGAGCTCCAGGTCGCCGTCGGGCCCGTACAGGTAGTGCGAGGCGCTGCAGGCCACCACCGCGGCGTCCAGCGGCAGCCGGCCGAACCCGGCCAGCACGTCCGGCAGCACCTCGTTGTAGGTGTCCAGCATTTCCCGCAGGGTGCTGCCCGGGGTGATCGGGAAACGCGTGGTGTGCAATTTCGGGCCGCGGCCCAGGAGCCGGGCGTACTCCGGTTCGGCGTTGGGGTTCTCCGGAGGAACGACCAGCCCTATCCGGGGTGCGGAAGGAATGCCCATGGCGATGTCACCCGTCGGTCGGAGGTATTCCTCCCAGGCTATTGCCGGGCGTCCGCACGGACACTACGGGAAACCGTAGCGGCGGGTGTTCAGGCGCTCCGCTCCGGGAGGCCGGCGGGGATTTCCAGGACGTTCAGCGCGGGGGCCAGCTGGGCCCGTCGGCGAATGGCGAGCTTGCGGTAGATCCGGGTCATCTGGAGTTCCACCGCGCGGGTCGAGACCGACAGCGCGGCGGCGATCGCCCGGTTCGTCATGCCCGCCACCGCCATCGCCGCGACCCGCGCCTCGTGCGGGGTCAGCGGCCCGGCCGGGGCGGCCTGGGCGGCCGGGCGGGGTGCGGGTGCGGGCGGCACCGGGAGCCCGCCGGTCGGCTGCCAGGCCCGCACCGTGAACCGGGTCACGGTGCGAAGGCGCAGGTAGGGGTCCTGTTCGAGGAGGCGCAGCACGGTCGCCCGGTCCGGGGCGCGGCACAGCAGCAGCTCCCCGGAACCGTCCTGCCAGGGGCCGCCGGCGATCAGCACGCCCTCCCCGGCGAGGCCGTCCCAGTAGGCCCGGTGCTCCCGCAGGCCGGGCGGCGCGCCGCCCGCGCCGCCCGCGCCGTCGCGGAGGACCAGCTCGACAGCGAAGATCACCCGGGGCCTCCTCCCGTATTCCGGCGGGCGGCCCGCCGGACTCGGGGGAACGCTATCCCGGAATCCCGCCGGATTCGCCACCTCTGACATTCGTCTGACATTCGGCCGGGAAGGTTGACAGAGCTCTGACACGGCGGATCTTGACCCCGGATCGGGGGAGCGGAGAGGCTTGTCACCGGCTTCACCGCACCGAACGGCAAAGATTCCGAACCATTCCCGACGTGAATGAGGAGTGAATACAATGGCACCTCCGGAGAGCGTCGAAGAACTTCCGGGAGAACTGCCCCGGATATCCGACGCCACCCTGCGCGACTCCGCCCACATGGCGGGTGTCGAGTTCGACGCGAAGGACGCCGCGGTCATCGCGGACCTGCTGGTGCGGACCGGCGTGGAACTGGTCGAGGTCGGCATGGTCTCCGGCCCCGACTCGGGCGACGCGGACCTGATCGGGTCGGTCCACGAGACCGTCGGGCCCGAGCGCTCCCTGACCCTGGTCATGGTCCGCGACCGCCGACAGGTGGTGGGGGCACTGGACGAGGCGCTGCGGCTGGGCGTGAGGTCCGTGATGTTCTCGATCCCCACCTCCGAGGAGCACGCCCGGCTGAAACTGGCCTCGCCCAGCACCAAGTACCTGATCTCGCTGGCCCGCACTGCCATCGAGGAGGCCAAGAACCGGGGCTTCCACGTCACCTTCAGCGGTGAGGACGGTGCCCGCACGCCCAAGGAGCGGCTGGTGCCCTACGTGGCGGCCGGCTTCGAGGCGGGCGCGGACCGGTTCCGGCTCGCCGAGACGGTGGCCTGTCTGTCGCCCTGGCAGATGGAGTCGCTGATCGGGGAGATCACCGCGATCGACGGCTCCGAGATCGAGATCCACTCGCACAACATGCTGGGCATGGCGGTCGCCAACTCGCTGGCCGCCTACCGGGCGGGCGCGCGCTGGATCTCCGCCACGGCCGGCGGCATCGGCGAACGCGGCGGCAACGCCCCGCTGGCCGAACTGCTCACCTCGCTGCGGGTGGTGTACGGCGACACCCGCTTCGACCTCAGCCACCTCACCGAGCTCACCAACGCCGCCCTGCGCGGCGCCCGGCTCGGCCACGCCTTCCAGTCCGGCCCGACCGCCGCGCACGCCTTCGCCTACGAGCTGCCCGGCCAGCTGACCCACCCCGAGGCGTACGAGACCCTCCCGCCGGAGGTGGTGGGCAACGTCCGCGGCCTGCGGGTGCGCACCCGGCTGAGCACCCCGCTGGTCCGCTGGGCGCTCGGCGACGGCGCGGACCAGCTCGACCTGGCGGCCTTCACCGCCTGGCTCACCGAACGGCAGGCGCACGGCGAGGACCTGCTCGACCGGGACGCGATCCGCGCCGCGGCCGACCGGTACGCCGCCGCCTGAGCCGCTCCCGCACCGACCGCACCACCCCGCACCACCCCGTACCCACCGTTCCTGGTCCACCGACCCGAACCGACCCCGGAGAACACCATGTCCGTAGCCACGCTCACCGGTTCCTGCCCCGAGTGCGAGACCGACCTGACCACCCCGCCGCTGGTGCAGGGCGAGACCATCGCCTGCCCCGAGTGCCTGCTGACCCTGCGGGTCGAGGAGATCCAGGAGGGCCGGCTGAGCCTGCAGGCCGTCGAGGTCCAGCTGCGCGACTGGGGGCAGTGAGCCGATGACTCGAACCGTCGCCCTCGTCGCCGACCGGGTGGGCTGGGAAGAACGCCACCTGATCGACACCGCCGCCGGCATCGGCCTGCACATCGAATGGGTCAACGACGAATCGCTGGCCCTGGGGGACCAGGACGCGGCCGCGCTGCGCGACCACGCCGCCGTCCTCGTCCGCAGCCGCAGCTACACCCGGGGCGGCCTGATCGCCACCCTCACCGAGGCGGCCCGGATCCGGACCCTGAACACCGCCTCCGCGATCCACGCCTGCGAGAACAAGCTCACCCTGCGCGCCCAACTGCGGGCCGCCGGGGTGCCGGTGCCCGACTTCCGGCTGGTGCTCTCCCGGCGCGACTTCGAGAAGGCCCTGACCGAACTCCCGCCGCCCGTGGTGCTCAAGCCGGTCTTCGGCGGCATGGGCAAGCGGGTCACCCTGCTGCGCGACGCCGACAGCGCGCAGTCCGTCTACGACTACGTCGAGGACCTCGGGCACGGCTTCGAACAGGCCAGCCTGGTCGAGCCCTACCTGGCCTCCGGCACCTCGCTGCGCTGCTTCACGGTCGGCCGCGAGACGGTCGCCATCGCCGAGTTCCGCAGCGCCGGCACCGACTGGCGCAGCAACGCCGCGCTCGGCAACCGCAACCGGGCCGTCGACCCGGACCCGGAGGTCCGCAAGACCGTCGACGGGGTGCTGGACGTGCTCGGCCCCGGCATCTACGGCATCGACCTGTTCGCCACCCCGGACGGCTACGTCGTCAACGAGGTCAACCACGCGCCCGCCTTCAAGGCGGTCGCCTCGGCGACCGGGGTGGACATCGCCGCCGCCGTCGCCCGCTACGTCCAGGAGGAGACCGGATGATCCGGGTCGGCATCGTCGGGGCTTCGGGCCTGGCCGGCGGCGAACTGATCAGGCTGGTGCTCCAGCACCCCGAGTTGGAGCTGACCTTCCTGGGGGGCTCCTCCAGCGCGGGGCGGCGTCCGGCGGAGTTGCATCCGGGGTTGCGGCTGGACCTCGGGCTGACCATCGAGGAGCTCCCGGAGAGCCTGGCGGGCCGGTGCGACGTGGTCTTCCTGGCCACGCCGGCCCCGGCCTCGGCGGCGCTCGCCGCGCAACTGGCCGACCAGGTGCCCTGCGTGGTGGACCTCAGCGGCGCCTTCCGGATCCGCGACCCCGAAGTGCACCGGCGCTGGTACCCCAAGGCGCGGCGGACGGAGGAGCTGGCCGACCGCTTCGTCTACGGCGTGCCCG
>NZ_BAAANS010000085.1:0-26163 GCF_039529925.1 Kitasatospora saccharophila
GTCGCCCCGGCCCCGCGCCCCGCCCCGGCCCCCGGCACCCCCGCCGCCACGCCCCGGCCCGCCCCCGGCGTCCCCGACCCGCTCGCCCTCACCGCCGCCACCGCCCGCCCGCCCGGCGAGAACGCCGTCGCCGTCCTGCTCACCGCCGCCGCCGGACTGCTGCTCACCGCCGCCGCCATGTACAAGCACCGCGGCCTCCCGGGCGGCAACCACTGAGCCGCCCCGGGCACCCCCGCACCGGCCCCTGGACCGTCGACGAAGTCCTCGACCTGCCCGAGGACACCCACCACCGCGTCGAACTCCTCGGCGGCGCCCTGCTGCTGAGCCCGCGCGAGAGCGTCCCCCACCAGCGCGCGGCCACCCGGTTCGCCGCCTCGCTGAGCGCCGCGGCGCCCGCCCCGTTCGAGGTGCTGGAGGCCGTCAACGTGCTCGTGCCGGACGGCCTGCTGATCCCCGACCTGGTGATCGCCGACGCCGCCGCGACCGCCGGGGCCGGGGCGACCCTGCACGCAGACGACGTCGTGGTCGCCGTCGAGATCGCCTCGCCGTCCACCCGGGTCATCGACCGCCGCACCAAGCCCGGCCTGTACGCCGCCGCCGGCATCCCGCACTACTGGCGCCTCGACCTCGACCCCGCACCGCGCCTGCACCTGGGCCGGCTGGCCCCCGACGGCAGCGGCTACCTCGACCGCACCGTCCAGCCCGGTGAGTCCACGGCCCTCACCGAGCCGTTCCCGTTCGACCTCGACCCGGCCGCGCTGCGGCGCTGACCGCGACAGCCGCCGGGGCGTCAGTCGAAGGCGCGCGGCGGCGGGGCCGGGGAGGGGACGGCGGCGGCGTCGGTGACGGGGGCCGCTCCGGCGGTGAAGTCGGTGAGGTCGCGGCCGTGCAGCAGGCGGGCCTGGGCGGGGTCGGTGGCGAGGCGGCGGGTGAGGTCGGTGAGCGGGAGCGGGGTGTGGGCGGCCAGCAGGACGAGGTTGCCGAAGCGCTTGCCGCGCAGCACGGCGGGGTCGGCGATCAGGCAGACCTCGGGGAAGACGGCGAGCAGGGTGGCGGCCTGGGCGCGGGCGAAGGCGAGCGCGCCGCCGTCGGTGGTGTTGGCGGCGTAGTGGCCGGCGCCGGTGAGGGCGCGGGCGGCGTGCCGGACGAACTCGGTGGTGGCGCAGTGCGCGGGGACCCGGGCGCCGGCGAAGACGTCGGTGACGACCAGGTCGGTGGAGTCGTCGGGGGTGCGTTCCAGGACGGCGCGGGCGTCGCCGCCGCGCACCTTGATCTGCCAGCCGCGGTCGAGCGGCAGTTCGGTGCGGACCAGGTCGGTCAGTTCGGTGTCGATCTCGGCGACCTGCTGGCGGGAGCGGGGCCGGGTGGCGGCGGTGTAGCGGGCCAGGGTGAGCGCGCCGCCGCCGAGGTGCAGGGCGGTGAGCGGCTGCCGGGCGGGGGCGGCGAGGTCGATCAGGTGGCCGATCCGGCGCTGGTAGGCGAAGCCGAGGTGGGTGGGGTCGGCGAGGTCGACCAGGGACTGCGGGGCGCCGTCGAGCAGGAGTTCCCAGGCGTGCGGCCGGTCGCGGTCGGGGCGCAGTTCGGCGGTGCCGGAGGCGACGGCGGCGGTGAGCGGGCCCTGGCCGTGCGCACGGCCGGGGACGGTGGAGGCGGGGGTGGTGCGTGGGCGGCCCATGGCGTCCATTATCGCGGCCCGTGGCACCCGTCGTCGCAGCCCGTGGCGGCCCGGGGCGGCCGACCTCGCGGACCGAAGCGGCCGGTCCGCGACGGTGGGTGACGGACGCTGCCCGCTGCGGGGTCGGGAGGTCCACCCACCGAGACGACGCTTGCATGCCAACTCACCGGTCGGGCAAGTTCTCTGACGAATCGTCAGCCGACCCGCCGGGCGCGCTCAGAGCGGGCCGAGGCCGCCCGCGGTGAGCGTGGTGGCGGCTTCGCAGAGCGCGGAGCGCAGCACCCAGGCGTCGGTGGGGCGGGGGTGCGGCTGGGGACCGGAGGGCGGGATGATCCAGCGCGGATCGGTGGGCGGCAGCAGTTCGGCCCCCGGGGTGCAGGCGGAGCCGGTCAGGTGCCAGCGCAGCGCGGTGCCGGCCGGGACCAGGAAGGCGACGGCGTTGCCGCCGGCCGTCTGCTGGACGGCCCCGCAGGCGCGCCGGAGCCGGAGGATGTCGACCGCCTCCAGGCCGTGCCGGACCTGGACGGTGACGGTGTCGTACCGGACCACGCGGCTGGCCGAGGAGCCCACCGGGGCGGGCGGCGCCACGGCGGGGACGGCCGGACGCCGGTACTGGGGAACTCCGGTGGCCATGGGGGACCTCCTGTCGCCTCGGGTCGCGCGGAAACCGGGCGCCGCTCCGTCACCCGGTCGTGCGACGGGGGGCCGGTGCGGGAGGGGGCCCGTACCGCCGGTGTCCATGTACCAGGACAACGCGGAAGCCGGTCACCAGGCCACGGCCTCCGATACAGCAAGCCATGGCATTTCATGGCACAACGCAGCAACTCCGTCCGGATTGTCCGCAATTGACCGCACAGCTCCTGGCAACCGCCCGTGTTCGCACGGTGACTGCCGGTACTGTTCTGGCGACGCGGCGGCCCTCCCCCGGGAGGCGGCGCGACCACCCCGGCACGACCTCGGAGTGCAGCATGGCAGCCACCCGAACCGGCGGGCCCCGCCCGGCGCCCGTCCCCAACCAGGCGATGCGCGAGCTGCGCGGGGGCCTCTCCCCCGGGGAGTTCGCCACCCTGGTCCGGCGGGCGGCCCGGGAGATCGGCGAACACGTGTCCTGCGACGCGCGCTACGTCGGACGGGTCGAGTCCGGCGAGATCCGCTGCCCCAACTACGCGTACGAGCGGGTGTTCCGGCACATGTGGCCGGAGCGCTCGCTGGCGGAGCTCGGGTTCGCACCCCGCACGGCGGTCCGCCGCCGCGCACCGACGACCACCGAACCGTCCGTCCCGGCAGATCCGCCGGACGCGCCGCACCGGTCTGACGAGGAGAACGACGAGGTGCTTCGCCGCACGTTCCTGAACGGCGGTCCCACCGCCCTGGCGGCGGTGCTGGGCCTGGACCAGGCCCCGCCGCCCGCGGTGCCGCCGCCCGCGGCCGTCCCCCTGCCGGAGCGCCGCCGGGTCGGCGCCGCCGAGGTGCAGGGGGTCGAGCAGGCGGTCCGCGACATCCGGCTGCTGGACGACGCGCACGGCGCGGACGCCCTGTTCGAGCTGGCCGGGCAGTCGCTGCGCAGCGCCTACGTGCTGCTCAACGACGGCGACTACAACGCCGCGACCGAGCGCCGCCTGCAGTGCGGGGCCGGTGAACTCGCCATCTCGGTGGGCTGGTTGGCGCACGACTCGAACCGGCTCACCGACGCCAGGTCGTTCTACTCGGAGGCGCTGGCCACCGCCCGGATGGCCCGCGACCCGCACCTGGAGGCGCACGTGTTCAGCAACAGCGCCTTCCTGGCCCGGGACGCCGGCCGCCCCCGGGAGGCGCTGCGGGCCGCCCAGGCCGGGCAGGCCGCGGCGGAGGGGCTGGGCTCGGACCGGCTGCTGTCGCTGCTGGCGCTGCGCGAGGCGGGCGGCTGGGCGCTGCTCGGCGACCGCTCGGCCTGCGAACGGGCGCTGGCCCGGGCGTACGCGCTGTTCGACCGGGGCGAGCGGCCGGACGCCGACCCGGAGTGGATGTCCTTCTTCGGCGAGGCGGAGCTGGCCGGGCAGGAGGCGCAGTGCTGGTCGGCGCTCGGCGAGTGGGACCGGGCCAGCGCCCGGGCCGAGCGGGCGATAGGGCTCCAGGAGCCGCACTTCGTCCGCAACCGGGTGCTGTACACCGCCGAGTTGGCGCACGACCGGCTGGGCCGGGGCGACCTGCCGGGCGCGGCCGCGCACGGTTCGGCGGCGGTGGCGCTGCTCGGCCAGGTCCGCTCGGCGCGGGTCCGCGGCATGCTGGCGCACACCGCGGCACGGCTGCGCGGGCACGCCGCCGTGCCGGAGGTCCGGGACTTCCTGGACGGCTACGACGCGGCGGCGGCCTGACTGACGGCCTGACCGGAGGCCGGAGCCGCGGCCTGACCGGCTGCCCGACCGGCGGCCCGGGTGAAGCCCGGAGCGGCGGCCCGGGCGAAGGTCGGCACCCGGCCCCGGGTGCCGACGCGCCGTCAGTGCCCCAGCTTCTCCAGGTGGCTGTGGTCGTTCCAGACCTCGACGGCGGGCAGCCCGTACTCCCAGGAGAGCACGCACAGCGCGGCGGTGCCGAGCTTGAGCCGCTGGGCGTACTCGGCGGGCAGGCCGAGCCAGCGGGCGGTGAGGATCCGCAACAGGTGGCCGTGGGCGAACAGGACGACCTCGCAGTCGGCGCAGTTCATCGTGGTGGTGTCCGGTGCGGGGGTGCCGTGCCGCCCGTTGATCTCGGCGAGCAGGGCGTCGACCCGGCCGGAGACCTCGGCCAGCGTCTCGCCGCCGGGGACGCCGTCGCGCCAGATCAGCCAGCCGGGCTGGTCGCTCTCCCGGATCTCGCCGCCGGTGCGGCCCTCGTACTGCCCGTAGTCCCACTCCAGGAGTTCGGGGCGTTCGACGGCGCGGTCGCCGAATCCGGCGAGTTCGGCGGTCTCCCGGGCCCGGGAGAGCGGGCTGGTGTAGACGGTCGCGCCGGGCAGGCCGTTCCACGGGGCGCGGGCGAGGCGTTCGCCGAGGGCGCGGGCCATCGCGCGGCCCTCCTCGGTGAGCGGGACGTCGGTGCGGCCGGTGTGCCGGCCGGTGGCCGACCAGGAGGTCTCGCCGTGGCGGACCAGCACGATGCGGGCGGGCATGGGGTACCTCGTTCGAAGGGGTGCGGTTCGGCGGCCCGCCCTGGCGGGCCACCGCCCCATGATCCCCCACCCGACCTGCCGGATCGACGACCGGGCTCCGCTTTGTCGGCTCCGGGTGCGAGACTGGGCCGCACCATGAACGTCTCGCACCTGGGGCAGGCCACCCCGCCGCTGCGGCGGCTCTCCGAGTTGCGCGGCCCGGCGCCGCAGCGCAGCCTCGACGCCCGTGCCCTCGCCGCCCTCGCCGCCAATCCGGGCTGCCGCCGCCGCGCCCTGCTGGACGCCGCGGGCGTCGACAAGATCGCGCTCGCCCAACAGCTGGGCCGCCCCGCGCCGTTCGGCCAGTCGCCGTTCGCGATCCGCCGCGGCCTGCTGTTCGAGTCCCGGCTGAAGCGGGACGGCTACGCGGTGCTGCTGGAGCCGCTGCGCCGCCGGCTGGGCGTCCCGGCGGACGAGGTCGCCTCGCCCTCGGTGCCGGACCTGCTGCCCGCCGCCTCCCCCGCCGTCCGCGCGGAGCGGACGCTGGCGGCGCTGGCCGAGGCCGTCGCCGACCCGGCGGCCTGGACGCTGCTGGACCACCCGCTGCTGCGGCTGGACGTGGCGGGCAGCCCGGCCTACCTGGAGCCGGACGCGCTGGTGGTGCACGGCGGCCGGTGCACCGTGGTGGAGATCAAGTCCTTCCCGGTGCTGGACGGTTCGGCCGATCCGGCGCACGTCGGCGCGGCCGCCCGGCAGGCCGCGGTGTACGTGCTGGCGCTGCAGGAGGCGGCGGCCCGGCTGGCCGGCCGGCCGCTGTCCGCCGACCCGTACGCCGTCCAGGAGCTGCCCGGCGCGCCGGAGTTGACGGTGCTGCTGGTCTGCCCGAAGGACTTCTCCGCCCAGCCGGTCGCCGTCCCGGTCGACGTGCGGCGCGAACTCGCGGTCACCCGGCGGCAGTTGTCCCGGATGACGCGGATCGAGCAGCTGCTCGCGGCGCTGCCCGAGGGCGTCACCTTCGACCTGGCCCGGGACGAGTCGGGCACCCCGACCCGCCCGGCCGGGGAGCTGGCCGAGGCGGTCGCCGCGGTGCCCGCCGCGTACGCCCCGGACTGCATCTCCACCTGCGAGCTGGGCTTCCACTGCCGTGCGCAGGCGCGCTGCGCGGGCGCGGTGGAGCAGTTGGGCCGCGGGGTGCGCGGCGAGCTGGGTTCGCTGCGCACCGTCGAGGAGGCGCTGGCGGCGGCCGGGCAGGGCGGTGCGGCGGGCCTGGAGCCGGAACTGGCGGGCGAGTTGGGGCTGGACGAGGCCGCCGAGCGGCTGGCGTACGCGGCCCGGCTGCGCACCGAGGCGCTGGCGGCGGGCGGCGTGCGGTGAGCCTGCTGTCCACGCTGGCCCGGCTGGAGGCGGTGCGGGAGCAGCGGGCCCAGCCGTTGGCGACGGTGCGCCACCGGCACCTGTCGGAGCGCCCGATGGTGCTGGTGCCGTTGGCGGCGGCCGGCGAGGCGGGGGCCCCGCTGGCGGTGCTGCTGGGCACCGACCGCGCGGAGCCCCGGCTGCACTTCGTGCCGCAGCCGCTGAACCGCACCCAGCGTTCGGAGTTCCTGGCCGCGGTGGCCCGTGAGGTGGTGCCGTACCTGGAGTCCTTCGGGGACGAGGTGGAGCTGCTGGAGGGCTCCGAGAAGGACCCGGTGAGCGGCGAGAAGGTGCCGGTGGTGCGGGAGTTGTGCGCGGACGCGCCGCAGCTGATCGTGCCGAACGCGGGCGGCGTGGCGCACCTGGCGCTGCTGGGCCGCTCCACCCGGTTCCGCCGCACGGTCGAGGACCCTGACCCGGGCGAGTTCCCGTCGCCGACCGAAGTCCCGCTGCTGGGGCGGTGGTTGACGCATCTGACGGACCGGGCGCAGGTGCCGGGCTCCTCGATGCTGCTGGCGATGACCGGCCTGCTGTCCCGGCACTGGGCGACCGGGCAGAGCAACCTGGAGGACCAGCACCTGGCCGCCCGGCTGGCCTGGCACCTGCCGCCGGCCGGCCTGGAGCCGGCCGCCCTCGGCGCGGCCGCCGCCGAGTGGGTGGAGACCGCCCGGGACGGCGAGGGCCTGCTGCTGCACCCGCCGGCCGGTCCGACCACCGACCCGAAGTTCGACGAACGGGTGCTGGCCCCCTCGATCCTGCGGCACGACGCGGCGGTGGCGGTGCGCGAGCGGGCCGAGGCCGCCCGGGACGACGCCGGGGTCCGCCGGGCCGCCGTCCTGGTCGAGCGGGCGCGCGCCGAACTGGCCCGGGTGCTGCACGCGGCCGCGCTGCCCGCCTGGCACGACGTCTGGAACGGCATCGACCTGCTGCGCGCCCTCCCGGCCGCCGGCCACCTGCCGGACCGCTGGGAGGGCGACCGCTGGTCGTTCACCATGCACCGGGAGCGGGTCGCGGCGGGCGAGCCCCCGCAGCCGCGCCGGGACGACGCGGTGACGGCGGCCCGCAAGCTGGCCCAGCGCGAGCGCGAGCAGGCGAAGTTGGACATCCAGGAGGCGCTGGACGACCCGCTGGCGATGGCCGAGCGCCGGCTCGCGGGCGAGGCGTTCGTGGGCGAGGTGGTGGACGTCGTGCCGGAGTGGTCGCAGGGCCGCTCCCCCAAGCCGCGCCCGCTGCTGGTGCTGCGCACCGGCGACCGGCCGCACGCCGACCCGGGCCGCGAGGTGCACCGGGCGCACGCGGAGCCCGCCCAGCGGGCCGAGATCGTCTCGTCCGGGCCGGGCGAGGTGGTGGTGCGGCTGCTGTCCGGCATGGGCCGCCGCAAGGACCCGGAGCCGGGCAGCGTCCCGGAGCCGGGCTCGACCGTGGTGTTCACCCTGTTCGAGCTGGCGCCCCGGCAGTCCGCGCCGCTGCCGGAGCCCGCCGACACCCCGTGGACGCACGGCGGCCCGCCGGTGGCCGTCGAGGATGCGCCGGTCGGCGCGGACGAGTGGGAATGATCACCGAATGAACCTCACCGAACCCCAGGGCGCGCCCACCGGCGGCCGGCCCCCGGAGCCGGCCCCAGGCGAGGCCGCCGACCGGGCCGTCGCGGGCATCCTCGACGCGGTGGTGCGCCCCGCGCCGGGTGCGCCGCGCGGCGTCGTGGTCGACTCCCCGCCGGGCGCGGGCAAGTCGACGCTGGTGGTGCGGGCGGCCCGCGAACTGGTCGGCGCGGGCGAGCGCCTGATGATCGTCGCCCAGACCAACAGCCAGGTCGACGACCTGGTCGACCGGTTGGCGGTCAAGGCCCCGGAGATGAGCATCGGCCGGCTGCACGCGAGCGACGCCAAGCCCGCCCCGGAGGCCCTGCGGCACGCCAACGTCACCGCCAAGGACAAGGTCGCCGACCTGCTCGAACAGGACGTGGTGATCTCCACCGCGGCCAAGTGGCAGTGGGTGCGGACCGAGCAGCCCTGGCGGCAGGCCATCGTCGACGAGGCGTACCAGATGCGCTCGGACGCGCTGCTGGCCGTCGCCCGGCTCTTCGAACGGGCGCTGTTCGTCGGCGACCCGGGCCAGCTCGACCCGTTCACCGTGGTCGGCACCGACCAGTGGGCGGGCCTGTCCTACGACCCGTCCTCCTCCGCGGTGGTCACCCTGCTCGCCCACAACCCGGCGATCCGCCCGCACCGCCTCCCGGTCTCCTGGCGGCTGCCCGCCTCGGCGGCGCCGCTGGTCTCCGCCGCCTTCTACCCCTACACCCCGTTCCGCTCCGGCACCGGCCCGGACGACCGCACCCTGCGGCCCGGCCTGCGCGGCGACGGCTCGGCGGTGGACGCGGCGATCGACGAGGCCGCGGCCAGCGGCTGGGCGCTGCTGGAACTGCCCGCCCGGCACACCGTCCGCACCGACGCCCAGGCGGTCGCCGCCGTCGCGGCCACCGTCCGCCGCCTGCTGGAGCGCGGGCTGACCGCGCACTCCGAGCAGGGCAGCGCCCCGCTCACCCCCGGCCGGGTCGCGGTCGGCACCGCGCACCGGGACCAGGCCGCCGCGGTCCGCGCCGAGCTGGCCCGGCTGGGCGTGCCGGTCGACCCGGCGGCCGGCGAGTGCGTCACGGTCGACACCGCGAACCGCCTGCAGGGCCGCGAGTACGACGTCACCGTCGTGCTGCACCCGCTCTCCGGCCGCCCCGACGCCACCGCCTTCCACCTGGAGACCGGCCGCCTCTGCGTGCTGGCCTCCCGCCACCGGCACGCCTGCATCGTGGTCGCCCGGGCCGGCATCCCCGAGCTCCTCGACAACCACCCCGCCACCGAACCCGTCCAGCTGGGCGTCGCCGTCAAGTTCCCCGACGGCTGGGAGGCCAACCACGCGGTCCTCGCCCACCTCGCCGAACACCGCGTCCGCCTGTAGGCAAAGACGGCGGGATGCGCAATCAGGGGCTCGGGGAACGGCGAGAGCCCCCGCCAGGGGCTCGGGGAACGGCGAGGCCCAGTCTGCTGGCGGTTCACTGCCGTTGCGCGCATCGGCTTTCGGTTCCGTCAAAGACACGCAGCAGCCCCGACCTCCGATGGGCTCCGGCCGTCAGCAGCACGGACTCGCCGTTCCCCGAGCCCCTGGTGGTGCTCCCTCGCGCCCCCCGGCAGGGAATAGCGCTCGTGGGCGCACCGTTCCGGTTCTGGCGGTTCGCGCGCGACAATGGACGGCGGCCGTCTTTCCCTCGCACTCCCGGAGGTGCCCCGTCATGCCCGACTCGCATCCGCAGGCGTCCGACCAGGGCGGTTCGCCGGTTCCGGCGGCCGTTCCGTCGGTGCCGGGCCCGGCCCGGCGGATCCGGCCGGTTGAGTTGATCTTCGAGCCGCCCGGTCCGGAACCGGAGCCGGAGCGTTTCTTCGACCTGGAGTCGATCGACGATCCGTCCGAACTGCTGTCGCGCTCGACCGAGTTGGCCTTGGCGTTCCGGGCCGCGGCGGAGCGGGCCACCGACTTCCAGGCGCTCGCCGCAGCGCAGCTCGCGGATCCGCGCCGGTTCGACGCGCTCTCGCCGGAGCAGGTCGCCGAGCGGGCCGACTGGACGGCGGACTACGCGGTGAAGATGGTCGAGTACGGCCGTTCGCTGCAGCGCCGCGGCCCGGAGGAGTAGGCCCGCCGGGGGCCCTCGCCGGGGGTCCGCCAGGCCACTGGCATATGCGGCGGGCGATGGTACGCCCCCGCACCCCCCGCTGTCCGGCGAACGCCGTTTTCTCCCCGGCCGCCCGCGCCAGCGGTCCACCCTGACCAGGTGGACATCTGGACCTATCAATCCGTGGAGTACGTCAGCGTCGCCGGGGAGGCGTGGCTCGCCTCCGCCAGCGAGTACCCGAGCAGCATGCGCGCCCTGTGGGAGGCCCGGCCGTGGGCGCCCGCGGTCCTGCCCTGCGGCCGGGCGTTCGACGTGATCAGCCTGCCGGCCGTGTTCGGCCGCCGGGTGCTGGACGAGCTGTGGACCTCGGGCCCGGGCTGCGGCCCGGTGGCGACCTACCGGGGCCGGACGCTGCTGTTCGTGCAGCCGGGGGCGGCGTCCCGGCTGCGGACGCTGCTCGCCTGGGAGGAGTGGGCCCGGGACGTGCCGCCGCTGCTGTGCCACGGCGCGGGGGACGCGGTGACGGTGCCGCCGGTGCAGCGGGCGATCGACGCGCCGGAGGCCTCGTCCAGCCGGTGGATCGTGGCGCCGGACACCAGCGAGCCCTGGCTGCCGGGGGCGTCGGTGGTGCTGTGGGCGTGCGTCCGGGCGGCCCGCGGGCGGGTGCGGGAGGGCGGCGACCCGGTGTCGAACGGGTGCTGAACGGGAGGTGCCGTCCCGGCGGGAATCGATTTTGGCTCCGGCCCGGCCGCTGCTAGAGTCTTCCACGTCAGCAGGCGCCGCTAGCTCAGTTGGTTAGAGCAGCTGACTCTTAATCAGCGGGTCCGGGGTTCGAGTCCCTGGCGGCGCACAGACAGCGAGAGGCCCCCCTTCACCGGGGGGCCTCTCGCGTTGCGCCGTTCGTGCCGCGCTCCCCCGGAGCGTGCGTAAAGGACTGCTAATGTCCGCTCCATGGCGTCCGACGATCTCCATTCCGACTGGGCCGCCTGGCTCGACGCGGAGCTCGCCGGGGCCGAGGCGGCCGCCCTGCGCGCGCACCGGCGGGAGCGGCACCGGCGGCTGCTGCTGCGGGTGCTGGCCTGGACGGGTGCGGTGGCACTGGCGGCCGGCCTCGGCTTCGGCCTGGTGTACACGGCGCAGCACGGCCCGGCCCCGCGCCCGGCGGTGACGGCCTCGCCCACGCCGGGCGGTTAGGGCCTAGTCCAGCAGGACGACCGCGAGCCGGCGCGGGCCGTGGACGCCCTTGACCCGGATCATCTCGATGTCGGCGGTGGCGGACGGCCCGCTGACGAAGGTGAGCGGCCGGGCCGGGTCGAGCCGGGCGAGCGCGCCGGGCAGCGCGGAGTGCACCTGTTCGGCGCGGACCACGCAGACGTGCAGGTCGGGGAGCAGGGTCGCGGCGCGGCGCCCCTGGGCGGGTCCGCCGTCGAGGACGAGCGTGCCGGAGTCGGCGACGGCGGCCGCGCAGCCGGTCAGGACGGCGTCGGTGGCGTCGAGTTCGGCCTTGTCGAGCGGCGGGCGGTCGATCCGTACCCGGCCGTCCCATCCGGCGGTCCAGTCGGCGGGCAGTCCGTCGGGGACGACCAGGCTGCGGGCGCCCTCCTCGGTGAGCGCCCGGGCGACGGCCGCCGCGGGCCGCGGGGCGCGCAGCACGCGGGCGCCGTACTCCTCCAGCCGTTCGGCGAACAGCGCGAGCACCGCCTCCCGGTCGTCGGGGTCGAGGCCGGGGGCGTGCCGGAGGTAGTGCCGGGGCGGTTCGGGGGCGGGCGGGACGGCGGCGGCGCGGATCCGGCGGAGGATCTCCGCGCGGGCGGTGTCGGTCATGCCCGTTCTCCTTCGTTCTGCTTCCACCAGCTGCGGAAGGACTCCTTGGGGACGTCGGGCAGCGCCCGGTTGTCGGTCCAGCCGGGGACGGGGGTGCGGGCGGGCAGCAGCGGTCCGACGAGTCCGGCGGCCTTGACGGCGGCCTTCCACGCCGCGGGGCGTTCCATCACGGCGCCGACGGTGTTCAGCGCGGCCCGTTCGACGGGGTGCCGGCCGCCGTCGGCGACCTGGGCGCGCAGGTCGAGCAGCACGTCGGTGAACCGGATCCGGACGGGGCAGACCTCGTTGCAGGCGCCGCACAGCGTGGAGGCGTAGGGCAGCGAGGCGGTCTGCGGGTCGTCGGTCCCCTTGAGCAGCGGGTTGAGGATCGCGCCGATCGGCCCGGGGTAGACCGAGCCGTAGGCGTGGCCGCCGGTGCGCTCGTAGACGGGGCAGGTGTTCATGCAGGCGCCGCAGCGGATGCAGCGCAGGGCCTGGCGGCCGACCGGGTCGGCGAGGGCGCGGGTGCGGCCGTTGTCGACCAGGACGAGGTGGAAGTCGCGCGGGCCGTCGTCGGCGGTGGTGCCGGTCCAGGTGCTGGTGTAGGGGGCCATCCGTTCGCCGGTGGCGTTGCGGGCCAGCAGTTGCAGGAAGACTTCGAGGTCCTGCCAGTCGGGGACGGTCTTCTCGATGCCGACGACGGAGATCAGGGTGTCGGCGAGGGTGAGGCACATCCGGCCGTTGCCCTCGGACTCGACGACGACCAGGGTGCCGGTCTCGGCGACCACGAAGTTGGCGCCGGAGACGGCGACCTTGGCGCCGAGGAACTTCTCCCGCAGGTGCAGCCGGGCGGCTTCGGCGAGTTCGGCGGGGTCGTCGGTGAGCCCTTCGGGGGCGGGGCGGCCGTGCCGGCCCATCTCGCGGGCGAAGATCTCGCGGATCTCGCTGCGGTTGCGGTGCAGCGCGGGGACGACGACGTGCGAGGGCAGGTCGTCGCCGAGCTGGACGATGGTGGCGGCGAGGTCGGTCTCGCGGGCGCTGATCCCGGCGGCTTCGAGGGCGGCGTCGAGGCCGATCTCCTCGGTGAGCATCGACTTGACCTTGACGATCTCGCGTTCGCCGGTGGCCCGGACCAGGTCGGTGACGATCCGGTTGGCCTCGGCGGCGTCCCGGGCCCAGTGGACGGTGCCGCCGGCCGCGGTGACCTTCTCCTCGACCTGCAGCAGGTACCCCTCCAGGCCGGCCAGCACCCGGTCCTTGATCGCGGCGGCGCTGTCGCGCAGCTGCTCCCAGTCGGGGCGTTCGGCGGCGAGCACGGCCCGCTTGCCGCGGATGGTGTGGGTGGCGCGGCGGACGTTCTCGCGCAGCTGCCGGTTGCCGACCTCGCGGGCGGCGGCCTCGGGGAAGGCGGGCCAGCCCAGGAACGACCTGCTCATCGGACGGCCTCCGCGACGGGGAGGCCGGGCAGCGGCCCGTCCTGTTCGGTGCGGGCGAGGATCTCGGCGAGGTGCAGGGTGCGCACCGGGTGGCCGTCCTTGGTGAGCCGGCCGCCGATGTTCATCAGGCAGGAGTTGTCGACGGCGGCCAGCACGGACGCCCCGGTCTCCCGCACGTGCCGGGCCTTGTCGCCGTTCATCGCGCCGGACACCGCCGGGTTCTTCACCGAGAAGGTGCCGCCGAAGCCGCAGCACTCCTCCTGCGCGGGCAGTTCGACGAAGTCGATGCCCCGGACGGCGCGCAGCAGCCGGTAGGGCCGCTCCCCCAGCCCGGTGGCCCGCAGGCTGTGGCAGGTGGGGTGGTAGGTGACCCGGTGCGGGAAGTACGCCCCGACCTCCTCGACTCCCAGCCGGTCGGTCAGGTACTCGGTCAACTCGACGACTCTGGGCGCGAGTTCGGCCACCGCGCGGGCCAGCCCGGGGTCGCCCGCGGCTTCGGCGGCGAGCGGGTACGCCTCGGCGGGCATCCCGGCGCAGGACGCGGACGGGACGACGATCTCCTCGTACCCGGCGAAGGTGTCCACGAAGTGCCGGGCGAGCTTCGCGGTCTCCTTGCGGTAGCCGGTGTTGAAGTGCATCTGGCCGCAGCAGCTCTGGGCGGCCGGGAAGTCGACCTCGACGCCGAGGCGGCGCAGCAGGGCGACGGTGGCCCGGCCGGTGCCGGGGAAGAGGGTGTCGTTCAGGCAGGTGACGAACAGGGCGGTGCGGGAGCGCGGGGCGTTCGGGGGCATGCCCGCATCATAGATGCAAGCTTAGATGCAAGCCAGGAGGCGTGACAGAATGACCGGGTGACGACCGAAGCCCTGCCCACCGCCGACCGGGCCTACCAGCACGTCCGCACCCGCCTGCTGGACGGCACCTGGCCGGGCGGCACGCTGCTCTCCGAGGGCGTGGTCGCCACCGAGCTTGGCCTGTCCCGCACCCCCGTCCGCGAAGCCTTCCTGCGCCTGCAGTCCGAGGGCTTCCTGCGCCTGTACCCCAAGCGCGGCGCCCAGGTCGTCCCGATCGCCCCGGGCGAGGCCCGCGACGTCCTGGCCGCCCGGGTCCAGTTCGAGCACGCGGCGGTCGACACCCTCGCCGCCCGCGGCCCCGAGGCGCTGACGGCCGCCGCCGCGGAGCTGGTCGCCGCCTGCGAGCACCGCGACCCGCACCCCGTCGAGGCCGGCCGCCACTTCCACCTCACCCTGCTGCGGGCCGCCGGCAACCCGGTCCTGACCGCCCTCTACGAGACCCTCTGGGACCGGCAGGTCCGGGTCTCGGCCGCCGCGACCGCGACCCCGGCCCGCGCCGAGCGGGACCACGCCGAACACCTCGCCCTGGCCCGCGCCCTCGCCGTCCCCGACCCCGCCCTGGCCCGCGAACTGGTCACCGCGCACGCCGAGTCCCTGCTGGCGCGGGTCACATGAGCGAGCACCACCAGGGGCTCGGGGAACGGCGAGCCCCGGTCTGCTGACGGTGCACGGCCGGAGCGCGCATCGGCTTCCGGTTCCTGTCACTGCACGCAGCAGCACGAACCTCCGATGGGCTCCGGCCGTCAGCAGCACGGACTCGCCGTTCCCCGAGCCCCTGAATGCGGGCCCGCCGTTCTCACCGGCCGCGCAGCTCCCGGTAGCGGTCGACCAGGTTGGCGGTCGAGGCGTCCAGCGCTTCGGCGCCCTCGCCGGTGAGCAGGACCGGCTCGATCTTCTTGGCGAGCACCTTGCCGAGCTCGACGCCCCACTGGTCGAAGGAGTCGATGTTCCAGACCGCGCCCTGGACGAACACCTTGTGCTCGTAGAGGGCGATCAGCTGGCCGAGGACGTGCGGGGTCAGCTCGGTGGCCAGGACGGTCGTGGTGGGGTGGTTGCCGCGGAAGGTCTTGTGCGGGACGAGCTCGGCGGGCACGCCCTCCGCGGCGACCTCCTCGGCGGTCTTGCCGAAGGCGAGCGCCTGGGTCTGGGCGAAGAAGTTGGCCATCAGCAGGTCGTGCTGGGCGACCAGGGCGGGCTGCAGGTCGGCGACCGGCTTCGCGAAGCCGAGGAAGTCGGCGGGGATCAGCTTGGTGCCCTGGTGCAGCAGCTGGTAGTAGGCGTGCTGGCCGTTGGTGCCGGGGGTGCCCCAGACCACGGGGCCGGTCTGCCAGTCGACGGGGTTGCCGTCGCGGTCGACCGACTTGCCGTTGGACTCCATGTCGAGCTGCTGCAGGTACGCGGTGAACTTCGACAGGTAGTGCGAGTACGGGAGCACCGCGTGCGCCTGGGCGTCGAAGAACGCGCCGTACCAGACGCCGAGCAGGCCGAGCAGCAGCGGCACGTTCTCCTCGGCGGGGGCGGTGCGGAAGTGCTCGTCGACCAGGCGGAAGCCGGCCAGCATCTCCTGGAAGCGCTCGGCGCCGATCGCGATCATCAGCGAGAGGCCGATGGCCGAGTCGTAGGAGTAGCGGCCGCCCACCCAGTCCCAGAACTCGAACATGTTGGCGGTGTCGATGCCGAAGTCGGCGACGCCCTGCGCGTTGGTGGACAGCGCCACGAAGTGCTTGGCGACGGCCTCGTCGCCGGCGCCGAGCTGCTCCAGCAGCCAGCCGCGGGCGACGACCGCGTTGGTGACGGTCTCGATGGTGGTGAAGGTCTTGGAGGCGACGATGAACAGCGTCTCGGCGGCGTCCAGGTCGCGGACGGCCTCGTGCAGGTCGGCGCCGTCGACGTTGGAGACGAAGCGGACCGTCAGGTCGCGGTCGGTGTAGGAGCGCAGCACCTCGTAGGCCATCGCGGGGCCGAGGTCGGAGCCGCCGATGCCGATGTTGACGACGTTGCGGATCCGCTTGCCGGTGTGGCCGGTCCAGGCGCCGGAGCGCACCTTCTCGGAGAAGACGGCCATCTTGTCGAGCACGGCGTGCACGGCGGGCACCACGTTCTCGCCGTCGACCTCGATGACGGCGTCCCGGGGGGCGCGCAGCGCGGTGTGCAGGACGGCGCGGTCCTCGGTGTTGTTGATCTTCTCGCCGCGGAACATGGCGTCGCGCAGTTCGGCGACGCCGGTGGCGGCGGCGAGTTCGCGCAGCAGCTCCAGGGTGCGGTCGGTGACCAGGTGCTTCGAGTAGTCGACGAAGAGGTCGCCGACCCGCAGGGTGTAGCGCGTGCCGCGGTCGGGGTCGGCGGCGAACAGCCCGCGCAGGTGCTGTTCGCCCAGGTCCGCCCGGTGCTTCCCCAGCGCGGCCCACTGCGGGGTGCGGTCCAACGGGGTCCGGCCGTTGGCAGGGGTCTCCGACATCGGTGTGCTCCTAGGGTCATACGGGGGTGCAGGTACCGGCAGGTTCCGGCGGGAGGGTTGCGCTGGTCCGGCGGGTAAGCGTGCGTGTGCCGGCTCCGTCGACGGCCTTGCCCGCCCCAACCCTATGCCCTGGGGGCGGCGGGCCGTCGGTCCACCACGGGAGGTCGACGGGACGTCACTTCCGCGCCGACTGGAGGTCGAGCGCGCGTAGCACCCGGTCGGCGACCTCGGGGTCGGCGCCGGCCTCGCCGCGGGCGACCAGGACCTCGCGGCGGGAGGCGGCGATCATCTCCTGCTCGACGGCGAACGCCTGCCGCCACTGCTTGCCGCGGCGCTTGGCCTCCAGCGCCTCCTCCTCCTCGTACTTCTCGGGGCAGAGCCGGGCGAGCCGGTCGTGCTGGCGCTCGCGCAGCCGTTCGGTGATCTCGGCCGGGAGCTGGTCCTCCTCCTCCAGTTCGGCGAGCCGGTGCAGTCCGGCCTTGGCGGCGCGCCACCACAGCTCGCGGACGGCCGTCTCGTGCTCGTCGTGGGCGTCGTCCAGGCCGAGCAGCTTGACCACGTACGGCAGGGTGAGGCCCTGGACGACCAGGGTGAACAGCACGACGCTGAAGGCGATGAAGACGATCTCGCTGCGGGCCGGGAACGGCAGTCCGTCGTGCAGGGCGAGCGGGATGCCGAGGGCGAGGGCGACGGTGGCCACCCCGCGCATGCCGGACCACCAGAGCACGACGGTCTCCCGCCAGCTGATCGGGGTGTCCTCCTCGCCGTGGGTGACCCGCCTGGAGAGCCAGGCGGCGGGCAGCAGCCAGAGCAGGCGCAGCAGCACGACCACGCCGACGACGATCGCGGTGTCGCCGAGCATGGTGTGCCAGGTGTCCTTGACGTCCTGCAGGACGGTGGACAGCTCCAGGCCGATCAGGCCGAACGCGACGCCGGTGATCAGGGTCTCGACGATCTCCCAGAACGCGTTGCCGACCAGCCGGTAGGAGACCTCGTCGGCGTCGGAGGCCCGGTCGGCGAGGTAGAGCGCGCAGACCACGACGGCCAGCACGCCGGAGCCGTGCGCCTCCTCGGCGAGCGCGTAGGCGGCGAACGGGACGAGCAGGTTGAGCGCGACCTGCTGGGTGGGGTCGTCCAGGAACCCGGCGATCTTGGCGTTCAGCCAGCCGAGTCCGACGCCGACGGCGACCGCGACCACCGCGGAGAGCAGGAAGCGCTCCACCGCCCGGCCCACCGACAGGTCGCCGTCGACGACGGCCTCGACGGCCAGCGAGTAGATGACGATCGCGGTGACGTCGTTGAACAGGCCCTCGCTCTCCAGCACCGCGGTCAGCCGGCGGGGCAGCCCGACCTCGCCGGCCACCGCGACGGCGGCGACCGGGTCGGGCGGGGAGACCAGCGCGCCCAGCGCGACCGCGGCGGCCAGCGGGGCGGCGGGCACCAGCCAGCTGAAGACGCCGGCCACCGCGGTGGTGGTGACCACCACCAGGGCCACGGCCAGCAGCAGGATGGAGCGGATGTTGGCCTTGAAGTAGCGGACCGAGGAGCGCCGGGCCACCGCGAAGATCAGCGGGGGCAGCACCAGCGGCAGGATGAACTCGGGGTTGATCTGCACGTTGGGGATCTGCGGGACGATCGCGAAGACCAGTCCGACCATGGTCATCAGCACCGGCTGCGGGATCCTGCTCCGGCGGGCCAGTGGCATCGTGACCACCGAGGCGAGCAGGACCAGGAAGAGCAGGGTCAGCTGGCCCACGGTGGTTCCTCTCGGCAGGTGCGGGGTGCGCCGGCTTCAGCATACGTCCGGGCCCCGGCCGGGCCGATTGTGTGTTTCGGGCGCTGACCAGGTAATGTTCTCTCCGTCAGCAGGCGCCGCTAGCTCAGTTGGTTAGAGCAGCTGACTCTTAATCAGCGGGTCCGGGGTTCGAGTCCCTGGCGGCGCACAGACAGCGAAAGGCCCCCCTTCACCGGGGGGCCTTTCGCGTTTCCCGGTCCGTTCAGGCCGCGTGCAGTTCGTTGACGCACAGCACGTTGCCGTCCGGGTCCTTGAACCAGGCGGCCCGCATGCCGTCGGCCTCGGCGACCCCGTCCACGGTCTTCAGCCCGGGCAGGTCGTACTCCTCGAACACCACGCCGCGACCGCGCAGTTCGGCCACTTCGGTGTCGAGGTCGGCGACCTTCCAACTGGCCAGGGTGTGGTCGGCCTGTCCGCCGTACGGGGTCTCGTACACCCCGAACTCGGTGCTGCCGGAACGGAAGACCACCTCCTCGGCGCTCTCCCGGGCGAGCGTGAGCCCGAGCGTGTCGTGGTAGTACCGCTTGGCCCGTTCGAGGTCGGTCACCGGGATCACCGCGAGCAGGGGTGCGTCTGCCAGCATCGCCATCACCTCCTCCCCCCAGGCTAGGCGCGCCGCCCCGACCGGTCGACCAGCGGCGTTCCCCGCCCGGCCGCTCCCCGCCGCCCCTCCCGACGACCGGAGCCGCCCCCGCAGGAGCGACCGGCTCCGTCACCGCCGTGCCGACTCCCAGCCCCCTCCGCTCCTCCCGCCCCGGCGCCGGCCGCTCCCCCGCACACGACGACTGGAGCCGGCCACCCCCGCGGGGGCGACCGGCTCCGTCACTGCCGCGCCGGGTCTCAGCCCCCTCCACTCCTCCCGGCCCGGCGCCAGCCGCTCTCCCCCGCACACACGACGACCGGAGCCGGCCACCCCCGCGGGGGCGACCGGCTCCGTCACTGCCGTGCCGACTCTCAGCCGAAGTAGCTGTGGAAGTTCTTCGAGAACTCGTTGTTGTTGTAGTTGTCCCAGTTGATCGACCAGGTCATCAGGCCGCGCAGGTTCGGCTGCTTGCCGGCCCGCGGGGCGTAGGAGCCGCAGCTGGTGCCCTTGGTGAGGCAGTCGAGCGCCTGGTTGACCACGGACGGGGCGACGTAGCCGTTGCCCGCGTAGGTGTTGGCGGGCATGCCGATCGCGACCTGGGAGGGCTTGAGCGCCGGGAACATGTTGTTGGTGTTGCCGGCCACCGGGAAGCCGGTGAGCAGCATGTCGGTCATCGCGATGTGGAAGTCCGCGCTGCCCATGTTGTGGTACTGGTTGTCGAGGCCCATGATCGAGCCCGAGTTGTAGTCCTGGACGTGCAGCAGGGTGAGGTCGTCGCGCAGGCCGTAGATGACCGGCAGGAAGGCGCCGGCCCGCGGGTCCTGGCCGCCCCAGGGGCCCGAGCCGTAGTACTGGTAGCCGAGCTGGACGAAGAAGGTCTCCGGCGCCATGGTGAGCTGGAACTTCGCGCCGTACTTGGCCTTGAGGGTCTTGACCGCGGAGATCAGGTTGGTGATCACCGGGGTGGTCGGGTTCTTGAAGTCGTTGTCGCCGGTGTTCAGCGACAGCGAGTGGCCCTCGAAGTCGATGTCGAGGCCGTCCAGGCCCCACTTGTCGATGATCGCGGAGACCGAGTTGACGAAGTTGTCGCGGGCGGCGGTGGTGGTGAGCTGCACCTCGCCGTTCTGGCCGCCGATCGACAGCAGGACCTTCTTGCCCTTGGCCTGCTTGGCGGCGATGGCCGCCTTGAAGTCGGCGTCGGACTCGACGCCCGGGCACTCGGTGACCGGGCAGCGGTTGAAGTGGATGGTGCCGCCGGTGATGGAGTCCGGCTCGCCGAAGGCCAGGTCGATGATGTCCCAGCTGTCGGGGACGTCGGCCATCTTCAGGTACCCGGCGCCGTTGGCGAAGCTGGCGTGCAGGTAGCCGACCAGCGCGTGGCTGCCCGCGGGCGGCGGGCTGGTGGGCGGCACCGAGGTGGACGGGCTGGCCGAGGTGGACGGGCTGGCCGAGGTGGACGGCGACGCGGAGGCCGAGGTCGACGGCGAGGCCGAGGTGGAGGGCGAGGCCGAGGTGGAGGGCGACGGCGAGGCCGACTTGGAGGGGGACGCGCTGGCGGAGGGCGAGGCGGGCGCGCCGGGGCCGTCCAGCGAGACGTCGTCCGCGTAGTAGGTGCCCTGGCCGTACCAGCCGTGGGTGAAGACGGTGGCGGAGGTCTGGGTGGCGGTGGTGGTGAAGCTGACCGAGAGCTTCTGGTAGGCGCCGCCGGTGCTCGGCGTCCAGGTCGAGGTGCCGCCGTTGACGCCGAGGTAGACGTAGGCGCCGTTGACGTACGCGCTGAGGGTGTACGTGGTGTTGGGGGCGACCGCGACGGTCTGGGTGCACTGGGCGGTGTCGGACGCGGACGCGGCGCCCGCGAGCGCGTAGCTGCCGGTGTGGGCGTGGCCGGTGACCACGGAGCCGGTGGCGCCGGTGCAGGTCCAGGGGCTCAGTGCGTTGGTCTCGAAACCGCCGTTGACCAGGAACTCGCCTGCCGAGGCCGATCCGGCCAGGCCGAAGCTGAGCGCGACGGCGCCCGCGGCGGCGACCGCCCAGGCCGTTCCGGCGGCGAGCAGCCGCTTCTTCCGGGGAGTGTGCATGTGGGGATGCTCCTGCCTCTGTGTGGGGGACGCCCTCCTCCGTCCGCCGGGCTGTGGGGTTCCCGGCCGGGGGCGTGCCGCCGCACCGGCACCCACCCAGGGAGTTGGACTAGACCACTGAAGCGGCTGTGGCTCCTCCCTGTCAATGGACGGGGGAGCACGGTTCACTGACCGGCCGTCAGCAGCTCCCAGAGCGCGTCGAAGTCTCGGCCACCACCCGCCAGCCTGGCACGGCGAGGAACAGCACCCGGGGCGGTTCGGTCCGGAAGTCCAGCGCGATCGGCAGGTCGGCGCCCAGGGAGCCGATCAGCCAGATCCGCTCCGGGTCGACGCCGGTCCCCGGCTCGATCCACAGCGGGCGCAGTTCCGGGTCCGCCGCCTCGCGCTTCAGCGCCGCCGTGTCCGCGGCGACCTCCTCCGGCCCGAACAGGTCGAAGCGGTACCCCGCCGGCTCGTCGAACACCTCCGCCACCCGCGGCCCGTACGCCGGTACCGCCAGCTCCCCGCCCAGATCCGCCGCAGCCGCTCCGGTGCCTCCACCGCGTTCCCCTCCCGCCGGCCACGGGGCCGCGTTTGCGGGCCCCGGCCGCCGATCGAACCATGGAGGGGTGTCCGGATACCTGCGGTACCCCCATGTACGCGGCGGTCTGCTCGCCTTCACCGCCGAGGACGACGTCTGGGCCGCGCCGCTGGCGGCGGACGGCTCGGTGGGGCGGGCCTGGCGGGTGAGCGCGGACCGGACCAGGGTGAGCCACCCCCGGCTGTCGCCGGACGGCACCGCACTGGCCTGGACCAGCTGGTTCGCGCTGACGCCCGAGGTGTTCACCGCGCCGGTGGACGGCGGGGAGGCGGTCCGGCTGACGTACTGGGGCAGCCAGGACACCCGGGTGCGCGGCTGGCTGCCGAACGGCGAGGTGCTGGCGGTGACCTCGTACCACGAGCCGTTCGCGCACTACGCCTGGGCGTGGGAGCTGCCGGCGGACGGCGCGCCGGGGCGGCGGATGCCGTGGGGGCCGGTCGCGGACGCCCAGGTCGGCGCGGGCCGCACGGTGCTGCTGACCGACGCGGCGCCGCACGAGCCCGCGTTCTGGAAGCGCTACCGGGGCGGCGCGACCGGCCGGCTCTGGGTGGACCACGACCTGCTGCTGCCCGGCCTGCCCGGGCACCTGGCCTCGCCGATGCCGGTGGTCTGCGCCGAGGGCACCCGGATCGCGTTCCTCTCCGACCACGAGGGCGTCGGCAACCTGTACTCGGTCCGCCCGGACGGCACCGGCCTGCGCCGGCACACCGACCACGCCTCGTACTACGCCCGGGAGGCGGCGAGCGACGGCGTCCGGGTGGTCTACCAGCACGCCGGGGACCTCTGGCTGCTCGACTCGCTGGACGCCCCCGCCCCGCGCCGGCTGGACGTCCCGCTGGGCGGCGCCCGGGCCGGGCGGCGGCCGTACCAGGTCAGCGCCGCCAACAACGTCAAGGACCTGGCCTGCGACGCCACCGGCCGGGCCGGGGTGCTGAACGTGCGCGGCTCGCTGTACTGGCTGACCCACCGCGACGGCCCGGCCCGGGTGCTCGCCGACACCCCGGGCGTGCGCTGCCGGCTGCCGCTGGTGCTCGGCTACGGCAACCGGGCCGCCTGGGTGACCGACGCCGACGGCGCGGACGCGATCGAGCTGGCCGCGCTGCCCGGCAAGGACGCGCCGCCCGGGAAGGACGCGCTGTCCGGCCCGGACGCCGCGGACGAGCACCCCCCGCACCGGCGGATCGCCGGCGGCCGGATCGGCCGGGTGCAGGAGCTGGCCGCCGCCCCGGACGGCGGGCGCCTGGCGGTGGCCTGCTCGGACGGCCGACTGCTGCTGGTGGACACCGCGGACGGCACGGTCACCGAGGTCGCCGCGTCCCGGTTCGGCCCGGTCTCCAGCCCGGCCTTCTCCCCCGACTCGCGCTGGCTGACCTGGTCCGAACCGGTCGCGGGCCGGTCACTGCGGGCGATCCGGCTGGCCCGCACCGACCGGCCGGAGCACAAGGTCGCCGTCACCGGCGGCCGGTTCGAGGACGAGCACCCGGTCTTCACCCGGGACGGCCGCTTCCTGGTGTTCCTGTCCTGGCGGGGCTTCGACCCGGTGCACGACGTGCACACCGGCGACCTGTCCTTCCCGCTCGGCTGCCGCCCGTACCTCGTCCCGCTGGCCGCCGGCACCCCGTCCCCGTTCGCCTCGCCCGCCGAGGGCCGCCCGCCGGTCGGCCTGGACCCGGAGGAGGCCACCGGCGACGGCACCGTGCACGTCGACGAGGAGGGGCTGAGCAAGCGGCTGGTGCCGTTCCCGGTGATCGCCTCCAAGTACTCGGCGACCGCGGCGGTGCGCGGCGGCGTGGTGTGGCTGCGCTGGCCGATCTCCGGCGCCCTCGGCCAGACCTTCGCCAACCCGGAGGACACCTCGGGGCGCCCCGCCCTGGAGCACTTCGACCTGGCCCGGGGCCGCCGCAGCACCCTGGTCGAGCAGCTCGACGGCTTCGCGGTCTCCGCGGACGGCTCGGCGGTCTCGGTGTTCTCGGCCGGCGCGCTCAAGCTGTACCCGCTGGCCGCCCCGGGCGCCCCGCTCCCCGTCGACCTGCGCCGGATCACCCACACCGTGCACCCGGCCGCCGAGTGGCGGCAGTCCTACGCGGAGGCGGCCCGGATCGTCGCCGACCAGTTCTGGGACGAGGGCATGTGCGGCCTGGACTGGCCCGCCCTCACCGAGCAGTACGCCCCGCTGCTGGAACGGATCGCCTCCCCCGACGACTTCGCCGACCTGCTGCGCGAACTGCTCGGCGAACTCGGCACCTCGCACGCCTACGTCACCCCGTCCCGGCGCGGCGAGGGCCCCGCCATCGCCCAGCAGCCGCTCGGCCTGCTCGGCGCCAACGCCCACCGCGACGCGGAGGGCCGCTGGCTGGTCGACCGGATCCTGCCCGGCGAGTCCTCCGATCCCAAGGCCCGCGCCCCGCTGGCCGGCCACGGCCTGCACGACGGCGACGAACTGCTGGCCGTCGACGGCCGCCCGCCCGACCCGGTCCGCGGCCCCACCCCGCTGCTGGCCGGCACCGGCGGCACCACGGTCGAACTGACCGTCCGGCACGACGGCCGGGTGCGGCGGATCGCGGTCACCCCGCTCACCGACGAACGGCCCATCCGCTACCAGGACTGGGTGGCCAGACGGCGGCACCTGGTACGGGAGTTCAGCGACGGCGTCTGCGGCTACCTGCACATCCCCGACCTCGGCGGCTCCGGCTGGGCCCAGTTCAACCGCGACCTGCGCTCCGAACTCGCCCGCCCCGCGCTCGTCCTGGACGTCCGGGGCAACGCGGGCGGCAACGTCTCCGAACTCGTCCTGGAGAAGCTCCACCGCCGCGTCCTGGCTTGGGACTTCACCCGCGGCCGGCAGCCCGTCCGCTGGCCCCGGGACGCCCCGCGCGGCCCGGTCGTCGCCCTCGCCGACCACGCCACCAGCTCCGACGGCGACGTCATCATCGCCGCCATCAAGGCCCTCGCGCTCGGCCCCGTCGTCGGCACCCGCACCTGGGGCGGCGTGGTCGGCATGACCGGACGGCACGCGCTCGGCGACGGCACCCAGATCTCCGTCCCCAAGAACGCTAGCTGGTTCACCGACGGCATCGGCTTCTCGATCGAGAACCGCGGCGTCGACCCCGACGTCGAGGTCGTCCGCACCCCCCACGACTGGGCCCGCGGCGACCACACCGACCTCGCCGCCGCCGTCGACCTCGCCCTCACCCTCCTCGCCGCGACCCCCGCCGCCGCTCCCCCGCCCCGCGACACCCCCCGCCCCGACCTGCGCCGACCGCCGCTGCCGCCCCGGCCGTGAGGAGCCGCTGCGGCGGGGCTCAGCGGGGGCGGGCCGGGCCCCGGTAGGGGAGGGTCTGGCGGTAGACGACGCTGGTGGTGGTGGAGCCGAAGGCGCAGAGCTCGTCGACGAGGGTCTCCAGGTGCTCCATGGAGGTGGCGGCGAGCTTGAGGGTGTAGCAGTCGTCGCCGGTGGTGCGCAGGCACTCCAGGATCTCACGCCGTTCGGCGAGCAGTCGGTGCAGGGGTTGGTGGTGGCTGCCGGGGTACTTCAGCCGGACGACGGCCAGCACGGGGTAGCCGATCCGGGCGAGGTCGACCGCCGCGTGGTAGCCGGTGACGACGCCCCGGGCCTCCAGCGCGCGCACCCGTTCGGCGGTGGCCGAGGCGCCGAGGTTGACCCGCCGCCCCAGTTCGCTGATCGGCAGCCTGGCGTCCGCCTGCAACTGTCCGATGATCGCCCAGTCGATGTCGTCGAGGTCCCCGGCCATCCGGCGATGCTACCGGTGGATCCACGGCGGAAGGGGCCGAACGCCGGGGATCGCCCATTCACCGGCCGGGCTCCGCGCGGATAGCCTCGCCGCATGCAACTGGGCGTCAACGTACCGAACTTCGGCCCCGGCACCGATCCCGGCGTGCTGCGCGAGTGGGCCCGGACCGTCGAGGGGCTGGGGTACGACCTGCTGATGGTGTCCGACCACGTGGCCGTCACCCCGGACGTGGCCGAGCGCTACCCGGAGCCCTTCCACGAGCCGTTCACCACGCTGTCCTGGCTGGCCGCCCTGACCACCCGGGTGCGGCTGGGCACCACGGTGCTGGTGCTGCCGTACCGCGACCCGCTGCTGACCGTCCGGATGGTCGCGGGCCTGGACCGGCTGAGCGGCGGCCGCCTGGTGCTCGGCGTGGGCAGCGGCTGGGCCCGGCAGGAGTTCGCGGCGCTCGGGGTGCCGTTCGCCGAGCGCGGGCGGCGGACGGACGGGTGCCTGCGGGTGCTGCGCGAGTCCGGGCCGGCCGGGGTGCCGCTCTGGGTGGGCGGGCACAGCCCGGCCGCGCTGCGCCGGGTCGCCCGGTTCGGGGACGCCTGGCACCCGCTGCGGCTGACCCTGCCCGCGATGCGGGCCGTCCTCGCCGCGCACGCACTGCCCGGCTTCGCCCCGCGGATCGCGTTCCGGCTGACCCCGGGGCCGGTCGGCGGTCCCGACCGACCCGCCGGGACGGGCTCCCCGGAGCAGGTGCTGGACGACCTGCGGCAGTTGCGCGCGCTGGGCGCGCGGGCCGTGGTCCTCGACCCCTACCACGGCGACCCGGAGGAGACCCGCAGGCCGGAGGCGGCCTGGCGGGACCTGGCCGCCGTGGCCGACCACCGGAAGGAGATTCCCAATGGCATTGTCAAGCCGGGGTGGTGACGCCCAGTGATCGGGTCATGCCGCTGCGGCGGCCGGGCTCGGTGTGACTGCCTGGAA
>NZ_BAAANS010000086.1:0-25078 GCF_039529925.1 Kitasatospora saccharophila
TCTTCCATGCGCCAGCTGCGGAGCGATCACCCGAACGAGGCTGATGCGTACGAAGGTTCGAGCAGCAGCCGTGTCCATCAGTTTGGGAATCGCTTCTTACTGAACACGCCAAGGATCACGCTGTACGAGGAGGCGTTGCGCAGCCCGACCGGACGGGTGCTGTTGGTCGCCTCGACCCGCTCGTTCTTGTAGTGGCCCAGCACGTACGAGCGCAGATCCCGTTCCTTTGCCTCGGCGCCGGCAGCCTTGTTGTACGCGATCTTGTGAGCTGGGAGCAGGAGGGTGGTCATCGCGTCCACCAGTGTCGACTTGCCGGATCCGACGCCGCCCGTCAACAGAGCGCTTCGCCCGTCGACGGTGAAAGACCAGATGCTGCGGTGGAAGGTCCCCCAGTTCAGCACCTCCAGGCGGGTGAGCCGGAAGCCGGGGCCGATGCCGAGGGTGTCGTCGCTTGGACCTGACTGCTGCGGGATGAGGGGCAGTTCCGAGGAGATGAGGCTCATTCGTTGTCCTCCGGCGTCGCGATGGTGCCGCGGTAGGTGGCGAGCAGCTCGTTGAAGTCGTTGAGAACCTGGGCGTCCACCAGGGCCTTGATGTGGCGCCGTACCTCGAACAAGCCCGGCTGCTTGGTCTGGCGGAGCACCTTGAGCTCGCACAACTTCTTGATGTTGCTGTCGATCTGGTCGACCAGGTGTGCCTCGTTGCTGCGAGGAGGGAGGAAACTACGGACCATTTCCACGAGGTCGTCACGAGTCAGAAGAAGACGGGGGTCCGATGAGGTGGCATCGCTCTCCGCCAGTCGCCCACGCAGGAGGGCGAGCATCAAGCTGACGGGGAAAGAGAGCCGGTGGCGTGTCACCAACCGCGGTACGGTCACGCCGTCATCGCGGGTATCCGGGTCGAGCTGGCGCGTGTAGGCATAGCCTTCGGCACGGTCGACCACGACGTCCAGGCCGATCACACGCAGGTAGTCACCGATGGCTGCTTGGTGGGCTGTGAGCTGGTCCCAGATCGCGGGCACGTCGCTCTGGTAGAGCACGCCTGCCTTCAGCAGGTTCACGATGGGTACGGTCAAAGCGTCATTCATGCCTGCTCTACCTCTCCGGCGGTCACGCCGCCCTCGTTGAGCACGAACGTCACCTGCGGGACGGTGGCCATGGAGTGCCCTGGAGAGTGGAATCGCTCGTAGACCAGGTTGTGGGTGTGGCTGGGGTCGATCACGATGTCCAGGCCCCCTTGGTCCAGTTGGAAGTACGCCAGCAGTTCCGCGAGTCCCAGGGCCAACGGGTACTTTTCGACGACGGTGGGTAGGTTCGCCTGACCACTCGGGCTGGCCTGGATCAGCTCCAGTACCTGTGCGACCAAAGTCTCGTGGTCCACATGGACGCCGGCAAACAGTTCGGAGACGTCCACCTCCGAGTCGTCGAACGCTTCGACGGCAGTGCTGTCCAGCTCCACTCGTTCGACCGGCATGTACAGCCGGCGCTCCATCGGCAGAGCCAGCTCCACTTGGGGGACCTCCAGCTCGATGCCGGGAAGATCACTTCGGCCGTCGAGGGCTGCCACGTGGCGCTGCACAGAGCGAACCAGCGCCACGACCCTGCGGTCCTCCTCGCGGCCGTGGTCGGCCAGGAACCGGCGGAGCTGCTCGGTGAGCTGCCGCACTGTGTCCTGAGTGCTCTCCGCCGCTTCCAGCCATGCGAATGGGATCTTCAGCAGGTTCCTGTTGGCTCTGCCGCCCAACTGCGGCAACTGGTGTACCTGCTCCAGGAGGCCTCGTAGCTCTTCCTGGCGTTGAGGGGAGAGGAGGTGATCGAAGAACGCCTGGAAGCTGCGGCCCTGATCGGATTCGGCGATCATCTCCCGGTCCATGAGGAATGAGGCCAGGAGCTCGCCCTTGCTTCCCTCCGCGGTTGCCACGTCCTGACGAAGCCGCCGATCCAGTTCCCTCAGATTCGCCTCGACCTCCCGGAAGTCCCGCAGCAACTCGACCGCCGTGTTTTCGACCTGCTGGTAGCGGTCCAGCAGGGCCACCGGGGACAGGAGATCGACTTCGCCCGCGAGGAGCTGCGCGATCTGCTCATCGATCCGATCACGTTCGCGACGGAGTTCGTCGATACGCGCCTGCGGATCGGTCTCGGTACCGAATGTCATCTGCCGCAGCAGGGCGACGATGGTGCTCAGCCGTGACTCGGTGCCGATGAAGGAACGAGCGGGCAACCCCCGGACCCAGGCGACGGCCTTCTCCAGGGCGCTGGTCGCGTCGAAATGGGCCTCGTCCTCGTCGGGCGGGTAGTACTTACGCAGCCAGCCACTGTTGGTCCACTCCGTCAGATATGCGGCAGCAGGGCGTGGGAATGAGCCCATTCCCCGTTCGTTGAGGTCATACAGCTGATCGTCCAGGCGGGAGACCAGCACGTTCTCGGGTACGCCTCGCACGTTCTCATCGACGAAGACCGTGCCGCAGAACCCCAGCACCAGCGGGGCGTTCTCCGCCCGCAGCAGCCGCCATGCCGGATGGTCGAGTAGACCAGTGACGTCATCGAATTCCATGCAGCCCCACCCTGGATCGCACGCGTTCGGCACCACGCCCGCCTACGGAAGGCGGGCAGCGCCCACCTTAGAAGGGGCCACCGACAAAAAGCAGAAAGCGAATATATTTTCGAATTCATGCCACTTGGGGTGAAGGCGGCATTCTGAACGGGAGCGCGTGCTCGCGGTTCTCTCGGTCGGCTGCAGCCGTGACCCGTTTGCCCTGGTCGCAGGCGAGGAAGGCTGCTGCTCTTGCGCCCTGCCTGCTCCGTGAATGGCCGGACTCGGGCTGGAGGCGTGTGCCTCCGGGGATGTCGACGGCGGGCCCCGGCGGACCCCGAATGTGATGTACATCACTTGATGTCGATCATCGGATGCCCGAGGACGAGCGGCCCGGTGTGCCGCGATTCGGGGCCGTTGGCGTCAGTGCTGGCGTCAACCGGCACGCAAATGCCCTCGAAGCGACTTGCTTCGAGGGCATCGTGCCTGGTCAGGCTATGTGGCCAGGGCCGGGGTCGAACCGGCGACCTTCCGCTTTTCAGGCGGACGCTCGTACCAACTGAGCTACCTGGCCGTACTGCACCGTCTCTTGCGAGACGAGCGATCCCGACGGGACTTGAACCCGCGACCTCCACCTTGACAGGGTGGCGAGCTAACCAACTGCTCCACGGGACCTCATGCGGATCGCTCCGCACAGGACCTTACTACGGTACTGCGTACCCCCAACGGGATTCGAACCCGTGCTACCGCCTTGAAAGGGCGGCGTCCTGGGCCACTAGACGATGAGGGCTTGCGGCCCTTCCGGCCGGATCATCCGGCGTTCGGGGACGTCGAGAAGCATATGGGATGCCGGGCGGGAACGCCAAAACGGTTTCCGGTGGTCGGCGCGGCGGGGGCGGTGGGGTCAGGACCAGCCGAGTTCGTGGAGCTCGTCGTCGTCGAAGCCGAAGTGGTGGGCGACCTCGTGGATGACGGTGGTGCGGACCTCCTCGACGGCCTCCTCGCGGGTCTCGCAGTAGCGGAGGGTCGGGCCCATGTAGACCATGATCCGGTCGGGGAGGACGCCGGCGTACCACTCGCCGCGCTCGGTGAGCGGGATGCCCTCGTAGAGGCCGAGCAGGTCGGGGGTGGCGGGGTCGGGCTCGTCCTCGACGAACACCGCGACGTTGTCCATCATCGCGGCCAGCCGCGGCGGAATCCGGTCCAGCGCGTCGGACACCAGCGCCTCGAACTCGTCCCTGGTCATCTCCACGCGCCCCATTGTCGGAGTTCCGCTGACGGGGCGCCAGGCCATCCGGGCGGTGGCGGGTGCTTGACTTGGCGGCATGGCGACGAGGGAACCGGTGCTGCGCGGGCAGGACCGGGTGGTGGCGGCGGTCTCCGCGGGCGGCGTGCTCGGGGCGAGCGCCCGGTACGGGGCGGGGCTGCTGTGGCCGACCGCGAGGGACGCCTTCCCGTGGACCACGCTGCTCGTCAACGCGCTCGGCTGCGCGCTCATCGGGGTGGTGCTGGTGGTGCTCACCGAGGGGCGGCGCACGCCGCACCCGCTGCTGCGGCCGTTCCTGGCCACCGGGATCCTCGGCGGCTTCACCACCTTCTCGACGTACGCGGTGGACGCCCAGCAGCTGTTCGACCACGCGCTGCCCGGCAGGGCGCTGCTCTACCTGGCCGGGACGCTGCTGGCCGCGCTGGTCGCCGTGTGGGCGGCCGCGGGCGCGACCCGGGCGGTGCTGCTGGGCCGGAGCGAACGGGCCGGGGGCGCGGCGGAGGGCACGGACCCGGCCGCGGCCGGGCGGGAGGCGGCGGAGTGAACTGGCTGCTGGTGGTGGTGGGCGCCGCGGTCGGCGCGCCGCTGCGCTACCTGACCGACCGGACGGTGCACTCCCGGGTCGGCTTCGGCTTCCCGTGGGGCACGCTGACCGTCAACGTCTCCGGCTGCGCGCTGCTCGGCCTGCTCACCGCGGTCGCCCCGCCGGACGTCCGGCTGCTGCTCGGGACCGGCCTGTGCGGGGCGCTCAGCACGTACTCGACCTTCTCGTTCGAGACGCTGAAGCTGGCCCAGAACGGCTCGCGCGGCGCGGCGCTGGGCAACGTGGCGCTGTCGCTGGGGGCGGGCCTGGCGGCGGTGTACGCGGGGGCGGGCGTCGGGCACGCGATCTGGGGGTGAGTGGGGCGCTACCCGTGTCCCGGTGGGCGGCCGCGCGTTGGGCACCGGAAATGGTGGCGGCCCGGGTCGGGCCGCGCGGGAGGTGGCTCGATGGTGGCGGGTTCGGCGGGCTGGTCGACGGGTCGGTCGACGCGGCGGCGGACGGCGGCGGGTTCGGTGGCGGTGGCGCTGGCCGTGCTCGGACTGAGCGGGTGCATGTCGGTGGGCGCGGACGCCCCCGGCGGGACGGTCCGGGTGAAGCCGTCCGGGACGGGCGCCGCCGCGGCCAGCGCCAAGCCGGGCGGCGCCCCGGCGGCGCGGCCGGGCGCCCGGTCCGGTGAGCACGGCGGCGCGTTGAGCCTTGACGGCGCGTCACCGGGCGCTTCGCCCGGCACGGTTGCCCCGGCGCCCGGGTCCGCGCCGTCGGCGGAGGGGGTGCCGGGCGCGCCCGTCCAGGTGCCCGGGCCCTCGGCGAGCGGTCCGGCCCCGGCCGGGTCGCCGTCCGGACCGTCCTCGTCGGCGCCCAGCCAGCCCGCCGGCTCCGGCGGGTCCGGTGGTTCCGGCGGCGGGGGCGGGACGGCGGCGCCGCCGAGCCCGCCGAGCAGCCCGCCGGCCTCCTCGCACTCGGCGGTGCCGTCCGCGACGCCCAGCGGTCCGGGGTCGGAGGCGCCGAGCGAGTCGCCGTCGGCGCACTGAGCGGCCGACCGTCCGGCCCGCTGTTCGGTCCGCCGTCCGGCCCGCCGCCGTCCGGGTGGTGGCGGTCCGGGCGGCCGGGGTCCGGGCGGTCGCCGTCCGGGCCTTCGTTCGAGGGTGCTGACCAGGGGATTTGCCTCTGATCCCGAGGTTCCCCTATGGTGGTAGATCGTTCGTTTGATCCTATTTGGCTGGCGCTCCTCATACACCTTTGAGCGCCCTTGGCGCGTTCCGGCGATCCGTGGCTGACCGCATAGAGGCGGTTTTTCAACAGACCCACCGGACTTTGGCGCGTGCCACTTCCGGAAGGTTTTGCATGTCTCTCGTTGACGACGCCCGCTTCGCCATGCCCGCGAACGGCTCCGACGCCGCCGACACCGACTCCCTCGACACCGACGCGCTGGACGCGGAGCTCGCCGAGCTCACCGACGCCGGCGCCGAGTTCGACACCGACACCGACGCCGACGACAGCGCCGACGACACCGACGCCGAGCCCACCATCACCTTCGGTGACCTGGGCCTGCACGACGACGTCGTCCGGGCGCTCGCCAAGCGCGGCGTCACCACCCCGTTCCCGATCCAGGCCGCGACCATCCCGGACGCGCTGGCCGGCAAGGACGTGCTCGGCCGCGGCCGCACCGGCTCCGGCAAGACCCTGAGCTTCGGCCTCCCGCTGCTGACCCGCCTGGCCGGCGGCGAGCGCACCAAGGCCAAGCACCCGCGCGGCCTGATCCTCGTCCCGACCCGCGAGCTGGCCATGCAGGTCGCCGACGCGCTGGAGCCGTTCGGCTCGGTGCTCGGCCTGCGCCTGAAGGTGGTCTGCGGCGGCACCTCGATGTCGAACCAGATCTACGCGCTGGAGCGCGGCGTCGACGTCCTGGTGGCCACCCCCGGCCGCCTGCGCGACCTGATCAACCGCGGCTCCGCCAAGATGGACGAGGTCGAGGTCGCCGTCCTGGACGAGGCCGACCAGATGGCCGACATGGGCTTCCTGCCCGAGGTCACCGAGATCCTCGACCTGGTGCCGGCCGGCGGCCAGCGCCTGCTGTTCTCCGCCACGCTGGAGAACGAGATCGACACCCTGGTCAAGCGCTACCTGAAGAACCCGGTCACCCACGAGGTCGACCCGTCGGCCGGCGCGGTCACCACCATGACCCACCACATCCTGGTCGTGAAGCCCAAGGACAAGGCGCCGATCACCAGCGCGATCGCCGCCCGCAAGGGCCGCACCATCATCTTCGTCCGCACCCAGATGGGCGCGGACCGGGTCGCCCAGCAGCTGGTGGAGTCCGGGGTCAAGGCCGACGCCCTGCACGGCGGCATGACCCAGGGCGCCCGCACCCGCGTCCTCGGCGACTTCAAGGACGGCTACCTGAACGTGGTCGTCGCCACCGACGTCGCCGCCCGCGGCATCCACGTCGACGGCATCGACCTGGTGCTGAACGTCGACCCGGCCGGTGACCACAAGGACTACCTGCACCGCTCCGGCCGCACCGCCCGGGCCGGCCGCTCCGGCACCGTCGTCACCCTGGTGCTGCCGCACCAGCGCCGCGGCGTGTTCCGCCTGATGGAGGACGCGGGCGTCGACGCCTCGCGCCACATCCTCGACCACGCCTTCGACGCCGAGGTCGCCAAGATCACCGGCGCCCGCTCGCTGGTCGAGGTCCAGGCCGAGAGCGCGTCCGGCATCGCCGGCGCCGCCGAGCGCGAGGTCGCCGAGCTCACCCGTGAGCTGGAGCGCGCCCAGCGCCGCGCCACCGAGCTGCGCGAGGAGGCCGACCGCCTGGCCTCCCGTGCCGCCCGCGAGCGGGCCGAGCTGGGCATCGAGGACGAGGAGCCGGCCGCCGAGGCCGACGCCGAGACCCCCGCTGCCGCCGTCGCCGCCCCGGCCGAGGCCGAGCCGGTGACCGAGGAGCGCGCCCCGTCCTACCGCGAGGCCCGCAGCGAGCGCCCGGCCTACAACAACCGGGACCGCGGCGAGCGCGGCGGTTTCAACCGTGACGACCGCGGTGACCGTGGCGGCCGTTCGTTCGGCGACCGGGACCGTGGCGAGCGCGGCGGTTTCAACCGTGACGACCGTGGTGGCCGTTCCTTCGGTGGCGACCGCGAGCGCGGTGGCTTCAACCGCGACGACCGTGGTGGCCGTTCCTTCGGTGGCGACCGTGAGCGCGGCGGTTTCAACCGGGACGACCGCGGTGGCCGTTCCTTCGGTGACCGCCCGCAGGGTGGCGGCTTCAACCGCGACGACCGCGGCGGCCGTTCCTTCGGTGGCGACCGTCCGGCCCGTTCGTTCGGCGACCGGGACCGTGGCGAGCGCGGCGGTTTCAACCGTGACGACCGCGGCGGCCGTTCCTTCGGTGACCGCCCGCAGGGTGGCGGCTTCAACCGCGACGACCGCGGCGGCCGTTCGTTCGGCGACCGGGACCGCGGCCAGGCCGGTGGCGGCAGCCGCCCGTTCGTGCGGCGCGACGACCACCGCTCCGGTGGGCGCCCGCAGGGTGGCGGCTTCAACCGTGACGACCGTGGTGGCCGTTCCTTCGGTGGCGACCGCGAGCGCGGCGGCTTCAACCGCGACGACCGCGGCGGCTACAACGGTGGCGGCGACCGCAAGCCGCGCTGGAAGAACTGACCTGCCGCAGGTCGGCAGGACCGGGCCCGCTCCACTTCGGTGGGGCGGGTCCGCCCGCGTTTCCGGGCCGAAAATCATTGGTGGGCGCGGGAGTTGGCGATTAGCGTGCCCAGGCATGAGTAGTAGGCAGCAGGCCGTGGCCGCGCAGAACGAGCAGATCGCCGACCGGGGCGAGTACCGGAGCCCGGGCGGGGCGGTGGTGCGGATCGCCGAGGAGCTGGCCGAGGCCAGGGCCGGCACGGTCTCGTACCCGGCGGACGCGGAGTTCGGGTCCGGCCCGGGGCCGCTGGCGGCCGGGGCGGTGGTCGAGGTGACCGGCGAGGGCAGCATGCAGGCCGCCCGGCGGCTGGTGGAGGACGGCGGGAGCGGCGTCGCGGTGCTCAACTTCGCGTCCGCGCGCAACCCCGGCGGCGGGTACCTGCGCGGCGCGAAGGCCCAGGAGGAGGACGTCTGCCGCACCGCGCTGCTCTACCGCTGCCTGCTGGAGGCCCCGGACTACTACGAGGCGCACCGGGCCTCCACCGACCTGCACTACAGCCACCGGGTGATCTGGTCGCCCGGCGTGCCGGTGATCCGGGACGGCCGGGGGGACCTGCTCGAACGCACCCACCGGGTCGGCTTCCTGACCTCGCCCGCGCCCAACGCGGGCCAACTGGCGCTGCGTTCGCCCGGCCGCCGGCTCGACCTCGCCCCGGTGCTGGCCGCCCGGGCCGCCCGGGTGCTGGCCGTCGCCGCCGAGAACGGCGGGCGGGAACTGGTGCTGGGCGCCTGGGGCTGCGGGGTGTTCCGCAACGACCCGGCCGAGGTCGCGGACGCCTTCGGGCACGCCCTGGACGCGTGGGGCGCGGCCTTCGACCGGGTGGTGTTCGCGGTCTGGGACCGCAACTCGCCCTCCGCGAACCGGACGGCCTTCGAACGGCGCTTCGCCGGCTGACCGGCCCCCGCTCAGTCGCCGGTGGCCAGCGCGGAGGCGGCGGCCACCACACCCGTCACGGTCAGCACGGCCGGCCAGGCCCCGATCTTCTTCGCCAGCGGGTGCGAGCCGCCGAACGCCCCCAGGTACAGCGCGGTCAGCCCCGCCGCGGCCGGCACCCCCGACCGCCGCCCCCAGCGCACCGCGGCCGCCGCCCCGGCCACCGCCAGCACGGCACCCCCCAGCTCGCGACGGCCACTGAACCGCGCGGTCGCGTACCCACCGATCAGCCCGGTGGCGGCAACGGCGGCGGTGGCGGGAAAACGGGCCATGGACGGACTCCTTCACGACTGCACGGCCTCACGACCGCACGGCTTCACGACGACAAGCCGGACACACCGATGGACGTCCCGCCCACGGTAACGCTCCTAACGAGCCGCCCACCGCCCGGGGAACGGCGATTGGGACACCCGGGCGGCCCGCGGCGGGGCACCTGCTGGTGGGACGCCGGGGCGGTACGGGCGCCGCTCCTCCGGGCGGAGGGCCGCCGGCGGCCGTCAGCCGCGGAAGACGTGCTCCGTGTGCCAGCCGACGTACTCCGCCCCGATCCGCAGCGCGGTCTCCGAGGGCTGCCGCACCGGGACTCCGTGGAGCCCGGCGACCGGACCGCCCCCGTTCCCCCCGCCGTCGACGAAGAGCGGCGACACCATCAGCGTCAGCTCCTCGCTCAACCCGAGCACCCCGTGGTCGAACAGGGCGTGGTGCAGGCCGCACAGCGCGATCCCGTTCTGCACCACGTCCGGCCCGCCGGCGGCGTGCGCGTGGACGTGGGCGGCCTCCACGCCCACCGGGACGCCGTCGAGCAGGCCGCCGAACCCGCAGACGGCGCAGGCGTTCCCGTACGAGGGGAGGACCGCGCGGGCGAACCGGCTGTCGCGGATCCGCTGGGTCACCTGCCGGTACCGGGGCTCGGCGGGCGGCAGGGCGTCCCGGAGGGACTGCTCCAGCGTGCTGCCGGTGCCGCTGCCGACGACCTCGGCGAGCAGCAGGGTGCGCATCCGGTCCCGGACGCCCCGGTCACCCAGCAGTTCCTCGACCGCCGGGTGCAGGCGGCCGCGGGCGCCCAGTTCGAGCAGCAGGCGGTGGCCGGCCTTTTCGGGCAGCGGCGCGGAGAACGCGTCGGTGGCCTGCCACAGCTCGGCCTCCAGCAGCCGGAACGGCAGTGCGGCGCGCTGCCCGTCGGGAGTCGACACGCGCTCGGTGTGCTGGGCGATCAGCTGGCCGACCGGCTCCGCGGCCTCCTCGTACCGGGTCTCGGTGGTGCCGGACACGGCGAGCCGGTGGTCGATCAGCCAGAGCAGCAGCAGCGGCTTGTGCGGGGCGCGCCCGCCCCCGCGCAGGCCGGAGCGGTTCAGCGTGCGCAGGGCGTCCCGCAGTTCGGCTTCGGTGCGCGGGATGTCGGGCGTCGTCATGCGGGTCCCAGGGTGCGGAGGGTGGCGAGGTCGGTGTCGGTGGCGCCGTGGTCGCGGAGGTAGGCGGCGAGGGAGCCGTGGCGGGTGGTGGCGTGGGTGAGGGCGGCGTGCAGGTGGGCGGCTTCGACGGGGCGGGAGAGGCGTTCGACGCCGGCGGTGTCGAAGTAGGGGACGGGGCCGCGGTCGAGGCCGAGGCCGGGGTTGGAGCGGAGGAAGTCGGCGGTGACGGCTTCGAGCGGGAGGCCGGCCAGGGTCTGCAGGACGGCGATGGTCAGGCCGGTGCGGTCCTTGCCGACGGCGCAGTGCACCAGCAGCGGGGCGCCGGTGGCCAGGGCGCGGACGGCGGCGGCGACGGCGATGCCGCCGGTCTCGGCCATGAACGGGTAGAGCGCGGCCTGGTCCTCGGGCCAGACCCGGTCGGTGGTGGCCGGGTCGGGCAGCATCGGCAGGTGCAGGTAGTCGACGCCGTCCGGCAGGTGGTCCGGGTGCGCCTCGACCTCCGGGGTGCTGCGCAGGTCGAGGACGGTGCGGACGCCGAGTTCCGCGAAGCGCCGCAGGCCCTCGTCGGTGAGGTGGTGGAGGGTGGCCGAGCGGTAGAGCAGCCCGGGGCGGTAGACGCCGGCCCCGGCGTCGCGGAGGTTGGGGACGTCGGGGATGTCGAGGAAGGGCGCGGCGGCGATCTCGGTCTCGGTCATGCGTCCCACGGTAGGCGCCGGGGCGGACGTCGGGCCGGGGCGTTCACCGAACCGGTACCGAGGCGGGACCGGGTGCGCCGGGTCGGGGCGGCGCCGGGCCGGGGCGGTCAGCGTCCGCCGGCCGCGTCCAGGAAGGCGCCGGTGACGTACGAGGCGGCGGGGGAGAGCAGGTAGAGGATCGCCTCGGCGATCTCCTCGGGCTGTCCGCCGCGCCCCATCGGGAGGTTGGGGCCGACCCGGTCGACCCGGCCGGGTTCGCCGCCGAGGGCGTGGATGCCGGTGTGGATCAGGCCGGGGCGGACGGCGTTGACCCGGATGCCCTCGGCCGCGACCTCCAGCGACAGGCCGGTGGTCATCGAGTCCAGGGCGCCCTTGGACGCCGCGTAGTCGACGTACTCGTTCGGCGAGCCGAGCCGGGACGCCGCCGAGCCGACGTTGACGATCGCGCCGCCCCGGCCGCCGTACCGGGTGGACATCCGGCGCACCGCCGCGGCCGCGCACAGGAACGGGCCGGTGATGTTGGCGGCCCAGATCCGGTTCAACCGGTCCTCGTCGAGCTCGTCCAGCCGGCACTGCTGCTCCAGCGTGCCCGCGTTGTTCACCAGCGCGGTGAGGGTGCCGAGTTCGCGGTCGACGGCGTCGAAGAGCGCGGTCACCCCGGCGGTGCGCGAGACGTCCGCGCGGACGGCGATCGCGGTGCCGCCGGCGGCCCGGATCCGCTCCACCACGGCGTCCGCCGCGTCCTGGTCGCTGCGGTAGTTGACGCACACCCGGTAGCCGCGTTCGCCGGCGAGCAGCGCGGTGGCCGCCCCGATGCCGCGGCCGCCGCCGGTGACCACCAGTACCTCGTCCCGCGCCGCGTCCTGCGCCATGTCGTCCGCTCCTTCGTCCACGACGGTGTCGTCCCGACGCTATCCCACCCGCTGGAAACCCTTTGCGGGCCGGACAGTCGGCGGCCGAGCATCACTGCCATGGATCTCTCAGTCTCCCCCCACGGCCCGCTGCGGGCCGACCGGTCGGACCCGTCCGCGTACCTCGCCGCGGACGAGGTCGTCGACCACGGCCATCCCGAGATCGTCGCCCTCGCCGCGCGGCTGCGGCAGGACGACCCGGTGCGGACCGCCGAGGCGGTGTTCGAGTACGTCCGCGACCGGATCGACCACTCGGCGGACGTCGGCCACTGGTCGGCCGCCTACCGGGCCTCCGACGTGCTCGCCGCCGGGAACGCGATCTGCCACGGCAAGTCGCACCTGCTGGCCGCGCTGCTGCGCGCCAACGGCATCCCGGCGGGCCTGTGCTACCAGCGGCTCGAAGTCCTGCACGGGCTCAACGGCGTTCTGCTGCCCGGCAGTTCGTGGTGGGTGCGGCTGGACGGCCGGGGGAACCGGAACGGCGCCGACGGGCACTTCGCCACCACCCCCGCCGAGGAGCGGCCCGCCTGGGCCAACGATCCGGCGCTCGGCGAGCACCACTACACCACGGTGTACGCCGCGCCGCCCGAGGCACTGCTGGACGGTCTGCGCGCGGCCGTCCCGAACTCCACCGGCTACGGCTACCTGCCGCTCGAACTCCCGCAGTAGGAAAGGCGGTTCACTCGCCTGCGGCACGCAGCGCGGCCAGCCGCGGGGCCCGGCCGCGCGGCGAGTCCGGGCCCGAGCCGCGGGCGTCGCCGAGATCCGTGCGGACGAAGTCCCCGGCGGCGTCGATCGCGGCCCGCAGGGCGGGGTTCATCGGCACGAACAACTGGTGCACCAGCTCCGGAAGTTCGGGGTCGTACTCCCAGAAGCCGACGATCCGGCCCCGGTCCACCACCAGGTGGGTCCGCGGGTCGCGCTCCGCGCCCAGGCCCCGCTCGGACCGGGCGGCCGGGACGGGCCGGTCGGCGTCCCGCGGATCGACCAGCCGGGCCAGGTCGCGGTGCAGCAGGTGCAGGCCGTCGGCGGCCGCCAGCAGGGCGTACGCGGGCTCGGCCGGGACGGCGAACCCGGCGAACTCGTCGGCCAGTTCGGCGGGCAGCAGCAGCTCGCTGCCGGGCAGCCGGACCAGTTCCAGCGGGGCCAGCGCGGCCTTCGCGGTCGCGGCGCCGAAGCCGGAGAACCAGCGGAAGTGCCGCACCGAGGCCGGGGCCGCCCAGGCGAAGTAGCGCCGGGCCAGGTCGGCGGCCTCCCCGTGCACGGCCCGGTCCCAGCGCAGGTACCCGTGCCGCTGGCGGTCGAGCCGCCCGTCGAGCGGCACCCGGCGGGCCAGGCCGCGCGAGCGCAGCAGGTCGAGCGCCAGCGGCAGCGTGGTCGCCACCCCGCGCCGACGGCCCGCCCCACCCAGCGCGCGCACCGCCGAACCGGCCTGCGCGTGCAGCTCGGTCGAGGTCAACGGCTCGGTGGGGGACAGCAGTTGGGACACCGCCAGGCAGAGCTGCTCGATCTCGTCCCGGGACACCCCGAGCTGCCGCTCGGCCGCGCCCAACTCCGTCTCCACCGCGCCCGCGCCCGCCGCCAGGCCCAGCGCGAAGTCGTCGGCGGGCAGCAGGTAGCTCCGCCCCCGGGCGGCCGGCAGCTCCTGCACCTCCAGCGCGGCCAGCGCCGCGTCCACCTCCGCCCGCCGCAACCCGGCCCGGGCGAACAGCCCCAGGTACGGCGCCGAACCGCCGCCCGACCTGGCCCACCCCGTGGCCGCCAGCACCTCGGCCGCCGACGCGCCCCGGTGCCGCCCGCCGTCCAACCACTGCCGGTGCGCCCACCAGGCGCGCAGCTTCGCCGCCGGGACCTCGCCGTTCGCCATGGGGCCAGTATCGGCGCGGGGCCGGTCCGCGACCGGTAACCCGGCCCGGAGTCGGCCCGTACGCCGGGTTCTGTCTCCCGGGGCCCGCCTTCCGGCCGTCCGGGCCGCGTCTTCCGCCCGCCCGTGGCTCTGCGGCCCTGTCCCCGGTGCGGAAATCGCTCGCGCGGGCGGTCCGGTCCGGGACACACTGCCACTCCTGCCGCTCCTTCCGCCCCTGCCCCTCCACGACCGCCGAGGAGGCGTTCGCCCGTGCACGTCCTGCTCTCCGGCATCGTCGGCTCCACCGCGTACGGCCTGGCGCACGCCGGGTCCGACCTCGACCGGCTCGGCCTGTTCGCCGCGCCCACCACCGCCTTCCACGGCCTGCACCGCCCCGCCGAGTCGCACGTCACCACCCGGCCCGACCGCACCCTGCACGAGGCCGCCAAGTGGTGCCGACTGGCCCTCTCCGGCAACCCGACCGCCAGCGAACTGGTCTGGCTGCCCGCGGAGTTGTACGAAGTCCGGACGCCGCTCGGCGAGGAGCTGATCGGCCTGCGGGAGGCCCTCCTGTGCGGCCCGGCCGTCCGGAGCTCCTACCTGGGCTACGCCGGCCAGCAGTTCCGCAAACTCACCGCCCGCGACCGCACCGACCCGGCGGGCCGAGCCAGGGCCGCCAAGCACGCCCGGCACCTGGTCCGGCTGGTCCGGCAGGGCGTCGCCCTGCACGAGACCGGCCGGTTGGAGATCCGCCTCCCCGACCCGGAGCACGTCCGCGCCCTCGGCGAGCGCTACGCCGACCGCCCGGAGGACGCCACGGCCCTCCTCGCCGACGCCGAGACCCGCTTCGACCGCCCCGGCGTCCTCCCCGCCGCCCCCGACGAACGCCCCGTCGAGGCATGGCTCCAACGCGTCCGAACCGCCCACCTCCCCCCGGCCTGACCACCCGCCACCCCCGGTCGCGAACCCCCGCGACCCGCCCGGCAATCCACTGCTCCTCCCCCACCGGGCACCAGGTAGGATCACCCCGGCAGGCGCTCTCCCACCCGGTCCGCGCCTGCCGCGGGCCGCTAGCTCAATTGGCAGAGCTGCGGACTTTTAATCCGTAGGTTCAGGGTTCGAACCCCTGGCGGCCCACCTGGCACGAGGCGGTCATAGCGCCTCTGACCTGTACGCAGCACCCCGGCTGATTCTCTGGCTCGGGGTGCTGCTGTGCTTTTGGGGTGGGGCGTGAGCCGGTGTGCTGACGTGCTGAGCGCGCTCGCTGACCGGAAGCCCAAGGCGGTACGGCTGCACGCCGGCCTCAAGGACACGCCGCACCGCGCGGTCGCGCTCGCTGCGGCCGAGTTGCCCCCGAAGAAGCGTCCGGACGCCGTGGACGCCTTGGTCGCGCTGACTGCGGCCCGACACGGCAGCGCTGTTGCCTTCACCAGTGACCCGGCTGGCCTCACGGCTTGCCTGAAGGCCCTGGACGCCCAGGACGTCCACGTGGTCCGGATCTGATGTCGAACTCGGACCAGGATGCCGGAGGGAGTTCGAACCCCTGGCGGCCCACCGTGGAGGATCAGGTCGGACGGTCGGTGACCTGGCGTGCAGTAGCTGGGCGGGGGTAACGGCCCGGGGGCTGCGGTGTTTTGCGGGGTGGTCGGGCGGGGGTGGGGGGGTCGGTCGGCTGGATAGAGTGCACGGTTGGAGGGGCGCGTTGCCGAGGCCGTGACGGGGTGGAGATGCACGGAACGAGGTTGGACGGCCGGTACCGGTTGGAGTCGGTTCTGGGGTCCGGCGGGATGGGCCAGGTGTGGCGGGCCTTCGACGAGCGGGTCGGTCGGCCGGTGGCGGTGAAGTTGCTGACGAACGCCGACTCGGCTTCGGTCAGCGTGGAGCGGTTCGCCGCCGAGGCCAGGGCCGCGGGCAACCTCAGCAGTCCGCACATCGTGACGGTCCACGACTTCGGGCGGACCGGCCCCGAGGACGGCCACGCGCCGTTCCTGGTGATGGAGTTCCTCGACGGCCGGTCGTTGGACGAGGTGGTCGCGGAGGGTGCCCTGCCGCCGGTGCGGGACGCCCTCGAATGGGTCCTCCAGGTGTGCACCGGCCTGGCCTCCGCGCACCGGGCGGGGCTGGTGCACCGGGACATCAAGCCGGCCAACGCCATGCTGCTGGCCGACGGGACGGTCAAGATCCTCGACTTCGGGATCGCCAAGCACCTGTACGAGGACCTCGCGCTCACCGGTACCGGCCACGCCGTCGGCACCGCCGCCTACATGGCCCCCGAACAGGCCCGGGGCGACCGGGACATCGGGCCCGCCGCCGACCTCTACGCCGTCGGCTGCCTGCTGCACACCCTGCTGACCGGCCGCCCGCCCTTCACCGGCGCCCCGCTGGCCGTCCTCCACCAGCACCTGACCCGGCGGCCCGAGGCGCCCGGCCGGCACCGCGCCGCGGTCCCCGCCGACGTCGACCGGCTCGTCCTGCACCTCCTGGAGAAGGAGCCCGCGGACCGGCCCGCCGACACCGCCGAGGTGATCGAGGCGGTCACGGCCCTGCTGGCGGGCCGTCCGCAGGAGCGCCGCCCCGCCCCGCCCCGCCCGCCGTCCCCGGGCCTGCACGCCGCCGCGACCGAGACCGCGCACCGGGCCGAACCGGCGGGCCCGTTCCCGCCGACGGTGCTCGACGCGCCCCCGGTCGAGGAGCCGGAGGAGCCGGAGGAGCAGGAGGGGCCGGAGGACGGCGCCGGGGAAGCACTGGCGAAGAAACCGGCCGCCATCGGGCGGAGCGCGCTGGCGGGCGCCGTGCTGATCGGCGTCCAACTGTTCGCCTTCGCCGAGTGGCCCGTGTTCTGGGCGGCGCCGGTCGCCGTCGTCACGGGCCTGGCCCTGGCTTTCGGGATGGAGGTCGACCGGTCCGTCAAGGAGGGCGAGGAGGACATGGCCGGGCTCGCCGTCGCGCTGGGCGTGACCGTGCTCTCCTGCCCGCTGTTCCTGTTCTTCACGCCGCTGCCCTGGTGGGGGGTGCTGATCCTGAGTCTCGTGGGCGCTCCCGTCCTGTGGACGGTGCAGGGCCCCCTCGTCCGCAGGCTCGGCCGGGTCTTCGCGCGACAGCGACCCGACGTGCAGACGGCGGTCGGCGCGGGCCTGGCGAACGGCGCCCTCGCGACCGTCCTGCTCTCCGGTACCCGGATGCCCGGCCTGCTCGCGGTGCTGCTCGGTGTGCTCGTCTGGGTGGTCGCCTCCGTGGCGCTGACCCTCCTGCTGCCGTCCCGCGGGCCGGTCGGGTTCGTCGACGGCGGCCCGCCCCGGCCGCGCCGGCACCGCTGACGGGCACCGCTGACGGGGACCGCTGACGGGGACCGCCCCGGGGTCGGGCGGCCCCCGGCCGGGGCTCAGCGGCGGGTGCCGACCACCGAGAGCAGGACGTCGACCAGGCGGTCGGCGGCGTCCGGGCGGCCGTGGGCGCGGGAGTTGGCGGCCATCGTCGCGCGGTGGCGGGGGTCGGCGAGCAGGGGGGCGAGGGCGGCCTGCAGGTCGGCGGGGGTGACCTCGCCGAGGAGGGCGGTGGCGGCGCCCGCCTGCTGGAGGTGGGTGGCGTTGTGGGCCTGCTCGTTGCCCGCGGAGGAGGCGAGCGGGACGAAGACGGCGGCCTTGCCGAGGGCGGTGAGTTCGGCGAGGGTGCCGGCGCCGCTGCGGCTGACGACCACGTCGGCGAGGGCCAGGACGTCGGGGAGTTCGGCGCCGAGGTAGCCGGTGAGCAGGTAGCGGCCGGCCAGGTGCGGGGGCAGTGCGCGGGCGTGCTCGCGCAGGGCGGCCTCGTTGGCCGGGCCGCACTGGTGGACGACGTTGGCCCGTTGCAGGAGGTCGGGCAGGACCGCCGAGACCAGGGTGTTGATCTGCACCGAGCCCTGGGCGCCGCCGGTGACGTAGACCGTCGGCAGCGAGCGGTTGAACCCGTACAGGTCGAGGGCGCTGACGGCCTTGTCGGCCTGCCCGGCGAGCACGGCGGGACGCACCGGGTTGCCGGTCACCGCGGCGGTGGGCCGGGCGGACCCGGGCAGCAGCGGCAGGGTGGACTCCGAGGAGACCGCCACCCGGGTCGCGGCGCGGGCCAGCACCCTGTTGGCCAGCCCGAGGCGCACGGTCTGCTCGTGCACCACCAGCGGGGCCCGGCAGGAGCGGGCGGCCAGGCCGACCGGCACCGCCACGTAGCCGCCGGTGGCCAGCACCACGTCCGGGGCGAACTCGGCGATCAGCGCGCGGGCCTGCCAGGCGCCGAGCGGGACGCGGCACATGTCCCGGACGTTGGCCGGGGAGACCAGCTTCAGCGGGTTGGAGGAGCGCCGGATCTTGCCGGTCGCGACGGGTGCGAACCGGATGCCCTCGGCGGGGGCGACCCGGGCCTCCAGGCCGGCCGCGGTGCCGATCCACAGCACCTCGACCGCCCGGCCGCGCGCGGCCAGCCGCTCCTGCAGCGCCCGCACCGCGGTCAGCGCGGGGTAGGTGTGCCCGCCGGTGCCGCCGCCGGTGACCACCAGGCGCAGCGGGCCGTCCTGTTCGGTGAATTCCATGCCCGTCTCCCATCGACCGCCGGACCGCCGGCCCGCGCCACTGCGGAACCGTCGCGGACGTGACGGGGCATCAGCCTACGGCGAGCCGGGACGGGGGTCGGCGGGGGTGCGGTCCCGGGGCGAGGCCCGGGGCGAGGCCGGGGGCGGCACGCGGACGGGGTACATAGTCGGGTGAATCGGACATCCGGTTGGTAGCGTTCCGCCCGCGGCGATGGCGCCCGCGGCGGTGCCGCCCGGTCCGCCGACGCCCGGGGCGTCCGCGGTTTCCGGGGCGTCCGGGGCGTCCGGGTGCCCGGGCGTCGCGAGCGAGAGGGAGCGGTGCGGGTGGCGACGGAGGAGACGGTCCGGGGGCCGGAGGTCGGGGCGGCGAAGCTGGCGCTGCCGACGCTGACCATGCTGGTGGTCGGTTCGATGGTCGGCGCGGGGGTCTTCTCGCTGCCGGGGCGGTTCGCGCAGGAGACCGGCGTGCTGGGCGCGCTGATCGCCTGGCTGATCGCCGGGACGGGCATGCTGATGCTGGCGCTGGTGTTCCAGACCCTGTCGGTGCGGCGGCCGAAGCTGGACGCGGGCGTGTACGCCTACGCGAAGGCCGGTTTCGGCGAGTACCTGGGCTTCTTCTCGGCGTTCGGCTACTGGGCGAGCGCCTGCGTCGGCAACGTGACGTACTGGGTGCTGATCATGTCGACGGTCGGGGCGCTCGCCCCGGCGCTCGGGGACGGCGACACGGCGCTGGCGGTGGTGCTGTCCTCGTGCGGGCTGTGGGGGTTCTTCCTGCTGGTGCGGCGCGGCGTGAAGGAGGCCGCGATGATCAACCGGATCGTCACGGTGGCCAAGCTGGTGCCGATCCTGGTGTTCGTCCTGCTGGCGCTGTTCACCTTCAAGGCGGACGTGTTCGCCGCCAACTTCCAGGGCGCCTCCTACGCGGGCTCGCTGTACGACCAGGTGCACGGGACGATGCTGGCCACCGTGTTCGTGTTCCTCGGGGTGGAGGGCGCGAGCGTCTACTCCCGGCACGCGAAGCGGCGTTCGGACGTCGGCCGGGCCACCGTGCTCGGCTTCCTGAGCGTCTTCGCGGTGTTCGCCTCGGTGACGATCGTCTCGTACGGCATCCTGCCGATGGGCGAGATCGCCGCGCTGCGGCAGCCGTCGATGGCGGGCGTGCTGGAGGCGGCGGTCGGCACCTGGGGGAAGGTGCTGGTCAGCGTCGGGCTGATCGTCTCGGTGCTGGGCGCCTACCTGGCGTGGACGCTGATGGCCGCCGAGGTGCTGTTCGTCGCGGCCAAGGACGAGGACATGCCGCGCTTCCTGGCCCGCGCCACCGACCAGGACGTGCCGGTGCCCGCGCTGCTGCTGACCACCGCGCTGTCGCAGGTGATGCTGGTGGTGACGGCCTTCTCGGACGACGCCTTCGACTTCGCGCTCGACCTGACCAGCACGCTCAGCCTGATCCCGTACCTGCTGGCCGCCGGGTACGCGGTGCTGGTGGCCCGGCAGGACCGGGCCGGGGCCGGGGCCTGGCTGGTGTCCGGGCTGGCGACGGCGTACACGGCCTTCCTGGTGTACGCGGCGGGCTGGGCGTACCTGCTGGTGTCGCTGATCATCTACGCGCCCGCGACCGTGCTGTTCGTGATGGCCCGCCGGGAGCAGGGGCGGCGGCTGTTCTCGCCGCGCGAACTGGTGGTGCTGGTGGTGTCGGTGGCCGGCGCGGTGGTGGGCGTGGTGGCGCTGGCCGCCGGGTGGATCGACCTGTGAGGCCGCGCGGGTCCGTCGGGCCCGCCCCGTCGAGATGACTTCCGTTCCGTACGTTGCGAAGGGATCGCGTTGATGACTGCTCCGACCGCTCTGGGTGTCCACTCCGAGGTGGGCCGGCTGCGCAAGGTGCTGGTCTGCCGGCCGGGGCTCGCGCACCGGCGGCTCACCCCCGGCAACGCCGACGACCTGCTGTTCGACGACGTGATGTGGGTGGAGAACGCCCAGCGCGACCACGCCGACTTCGTGGACCGGCTGACCGGGCGCGGCGTCGAGGTGGTCGAGCTGCACGACCTGCTGGCGCGGACCGTCGCGGTGCCGGGCGCCCGGGACTGGCTGCTGGACCGCAAGATCGTCCCGGACCAGGTCGGCCTGGGGCTGGTCGACGGCACCCGGGAGTACCTGGAGACGCTGGACCCGGCGGCGCTGGCCGAGTTCCTGATCGGCGGCCTGGCCACCACCGACCTGCCCGAGGAGTACCGCTCCGGCTACCTGGCGCTGGCCCGGGAGGCCACCGGGGTCCGCGAGTACCTGATGCCGCCGCTGCCCAACACCCTCTACACCCGCGACACCACCTGCTGGCTGTACGGCGGCGTCACCCTCAACCCGCTGTACTGGCCCGCCCGGCACGACGAGACGCTGCTGATGAAGGCGGTGTACGCCTTCCACCCGGACTTCACCGGCGCCACCGTCTGGTGGGGCGACCCCGAGCGGGACTGGGGCCAGTCCACCTTCGAGGGCGGCGACGTCATGCCGATCGGCAACGGCGTGGTGCTGATGGGCATGAGCGAGCGCACCTCCCGGCAGGCGATCACCCAGGTCGCCGCCGCGCTGTTCGCCCGGGGCGCGGCCCGCCGGGTGGTGGTCGCCGGGATGCCCAAGCTGCGTTCGGCGATGCACCTGGACACCGTGTTCACCTTCGCCGACCGGGAGACCGTCACCCTCTACCCGGCGATCATGGACCGGGTGCACGCCTTCTCCCTCTACCCCACCGACCGGGCCCCCGGCGTGGAGGTGGTGGACGAGGGCTCCCGCCCGTTCACCCAGGTGGTGGCCGAGGCGCTGGGGCTGTCCGCGCTGCGGGTGATCGGCACCGGCGGCGACGTCTACGCCTCCGAGCGGCAGCAGTGGGACAGCGGCAACAACGCCGTCGCGCTCGAACCGGGCGTGGTGATCACGTACGACCGCAACACCACCACCAACGCGCTGCTCCGCCGGGCCGGCATCGAGGTGATCACCATCGTCGGCGCGGAACTCGGCCGGGGGCGCGGCGGCGGGCACTGCATGACCTGCCCGCTGATCCGCGAGCCGGTGGACTTCTGACGGCCGCCCCCGGCCGGGCCGCTGCGGGGCGGAGCCTTTTCGGTCCGCAGCGGCCCGGCCGGAGGCGTGCGGGTCAGCGGCCGATCCCGTCCAGCTCGGCGAGGTCGTCGGCGGAGAGCCGGAGCCCCGCGCCCGCGACGTTCTCGCGCAGGTGCGCCACCGACGAAGTGCCGGGGATCAGCAGGATGTTCGGCGACCGCTGCAGCAGCCAGGCCAGGGCGACCGACATCGGCGTCCCGCCCAGCCGGGCGGCCACGGCGGTGAGCGCCGAGGACTGCAGCGGGCTGAAGCCGCCGAGCGGGAAGAAGGGCACGTAGGCGATGCCTTGCCCGGCGAGTTCGTCGATCAGGGCGTCGTCCTGGCGGTGGGCGAGGTTGTACATGTTCTGCACGCACACGATCGGTGCGATCGAACGGGCCTCGGCGACCTGCTCCGGCGTCGCGTTGCTCACCCCGAGGTGCCGGACGAGCCCTTGCCGCTGGAGTTCGACGAGCGCCCCGAACGCCTCCGCGAGCGAACCGGGCACCGGGCCGGCCGCGTCGCCGAGCCGGAGGTTGACCACGTCCAGCGCGTCGAGGCCGAGGTTCTCCAGGTTCTCCCGGACGGCCCGGCGCAGCTCCTCGGGCCTGCGCGCCGGGGGCCAGCCGCCCGCCGCGTCCCGGGTCGCGCCGACCTTGGTCACCAGGCGCAGCGAGTCCGGGTACGGGTGCAGCGCCTCGCGGATCAGCCGGTTGGTGACGTGCGGCCCGTAGGCGTCGGCGGTGTCGACGTGGGTGACGCCGAGGTCGACGGCCTCGCGCAGGACGGCGAGCGCGCCCTCGTGGTCGGCCGGGGGACCCGTCACACCGGGGCCGGCGAGTTGCATGGCGCCGTAGCCGAACCGGCTGACGGGCAGGTCGCCCAGGGGCCAGGTGCCGCCGGGGAGCGGCGCGGACGGGGTGTTCATGTGGTGCCTTTCCGGTCGGACCGGGGGTGGTTCCCGGGAGCTCCTTGCCCCATCATTGGTTCGCAACTTCCTTTCGGGAAGTGGGCACTTCGAAGTGCGTAGGGCACCCCCGGGTGGGTGGGAGGAGAGGTCCGGATGGCGACGACGGCGGCCCAGCAGCGGGCCCGGGCCAAGGCGGAGTACGACGCCTTCCTCGCGGTCTGCCCCAGCCGCAAGCTGCTGGACCGGATCTCCGACAAGTGGGTCACGCTGGTCCTGGCCGCGCTCGGCGGCGGCGGCCCGCAGGAGCCCGGCGCCGACTGCGCCGGTGAGCCCCGGGCGATGCGCTACTCGGAACTCCAGCGCCTGCTGGCCGGGGTGAGCCAGAAGATGCTCACCCAGACGCTGCGCTCCCTGGAGCGCGACGGCCTGGTCTCGCGCACCGTGGTGGCGACCGTGCCGGTGACGGTCTCCTACGAGCTGACCGACCTCGGCCGGTCGCTGCACGGGATGGTGCGCGGCGTCAAAGCCTGGGCCGAGGGGCACATGGACGACGTGCTCGCCCACCGCGAGAGCTACGACGCCCGCACCGCCTGAACCGCGTCCCGGCCCCGGCGCCGTCCCGGGCGGGACGTCCCGGTCGGCCGGAAAAGTGTTCGGAGAGCCGTGAAACACCCGTGGGGGGCCGTGCATCTATAGGGGTGGACGAGCCCGGAACGGCCGGGCCACGGGGGTGCGATGTGAAGCGCGGACAGGCCGGGACCGCCCGGCCGGCGGGGGACGGGCCCGGGGGCGCGGCGGCGGACGGCACGACCGGCGGCCGGGCCGCGCGGCGGGAGGCGGCCCGGCAGCGGGGGCAGCGGGGCCGGCGGCGGATGCGGCGCTGGCAGAAGGCGCTGGTGTACGGGACGGCCGGGGTGGTGGTGCTGACCGTCGCGGCGGGCGGCTACGTCTACTACCGGCTGAACGCCAACATCAAGGAGGCGCCGCTGTTCGCGGGCGAGGAGGGCGACGCCGGGCACGAGACGCCGGACGCCTTCGGCCGCACCCCCATCAACGTGCTGGTGATCGGCTCCGACACCCGCGACAACCCGGAGGACTGCAACATCGGCGGCGCCGAGTGCGGCGGCGGCGCGAACGCCGACGTCAACCTGTTGCTGCACGTTTCCGCGGACCGCAGCAACGCCACCGTGATGAGCATCCCGCGCGACCTGCGGACCGACCTGCCGGCCTGCAAGGACGAGTCGGGCAAGCAGGTGTTCAAGGCGCAGAGGCACGCCATGATCAACTCCTCCCTGCAGGGCGGCCCCGGCTGCACCGTGGCGGCCGTGCGCAAGCTGACCGACCTGCCGATCGACCACTTCGTGCAGGTCGACTTCGGCGGCGTGATCAAGATGTCGGACGCGGTGGGCGGCGTCCCGGTCTGCGTCGACGACGACATCTACGACCCGCGCTCGCACCTCAAGCTCTCGAAGGGCGAACACACCCTGCAGGGCATGGCGGCGCTCCAGTTCGTCCGGACCAGGTACGGCTTCGGCGACGGCACCGACATCGGCCGCGCCTCGGCCCAGCACCTCTTCCTCGGCTCGATGATCCGCCAGTTGAAGAGCGCCGGGACGCTCACCAACCCGGCCGAGCTGCTGTCACTGGCCGACGCGGCCACCAGCGCGCTCACCGTCGACCCCGGACTGAAGGGCATCACCAGACTGGTCGGACTCGGCGAGGACATCAGCAAGGTGCCCACCGAGCGGATCACCTTCACCACCATGCAGGTCGTGCCCGACCCCGCGGACACCAACCGGCGGGTGATCGGCCCCGGCGCGGCCGAACTGTTCCGGATGATCAAGGACGACCGCCCGCTCACCGGCGACCCCGCCACGCCCTCCGCCCCTGCGGCGCCCTCCGCCCCTGCGGCGCCGTCGACCCCCGCAACCGCCACGCCTCCCGCCGCGAGCGGCCCGGCCCGTAGCGGCATCACCGTCGTGGTGCGCAACGGCACCGGCATCACCGGCCGGGCCGGGGCGCTCGTCGACAAGCTCCGGCAGGACGGCTTCGCCAAGAACACCACCACCGGGCAGGGCGTCACCGCCGACCGCAGCGCGGTCACCTACCCCGCCGGCAAGGAAGCCGCCGCCCAACAGGTCGCGGCGGACCTCGGCCTCCCCAGCAGCGCCGTCCGCGCCGGGCAGGGCGGCTCGATCGAGCTGCTGATCGGCACCGACTGGACCACCGGCACCAGCTACCCCGCCACCGCCGGCGGCACCGCTCCCGAGACACCCACCCCCGACCGGTCCGTCGCCCTGAAGAACGCCGACGTCCGCACCGCCGACGACACCAGCGGCTGCGCCAACGTCAGCCACGATGCCACGGCCCCCCTCCCCGGCCTGGGCGCCATGACCCCGAGCCAGGCGTACGACCGCAGCAAGGACGTCCCCGACTCGGCTCCGTGAGCGGCTGGTTCAGCCCTCGGAAGGGGCGGGGTCCGGCGCGGTGTGGATCTCGCTCCAGACGGTTTCGCGGGCGGTGCCGTTGTTGCGGGAGGGCGGGGAGTAGGTGTGTCCCCAGCGGTCGCCGAGGGCGAGCGCCTTGAGGACGGCCAGGTGGTCGTCGGTGCCGTGGGGGCGGGTGATGGCGAGTTCGACGCGGTAGCCGGTGGGGGTGGTGGTGAGGGTGGCGTCGGTGC
>NZ_BAAANS010000087.1:0-23865 GCF_039529925.1 Kitasatospora saccharophila
ACACCGACCAGCCGAAGGCGGCCAGGGTGCCGAGCGAGACCAGGGTGTCCATGGTCGCGGCGCCGTGCCGGGCGTTGGTCCAGGCGGCCCGGTGGAAGGGGAGGCCGCCGTACACGACGACCGGGCCGGTGAGGGCGAACGCCAGCCACTGCCAGTTGTCGAACTGCAGGGCGGGGACCATCGAGAGCAGCACGACGGGGACGCTGAGCACGGCGCTGACCAGCAGCCGATCGCGTAGCGGGTCGGGCTCCCGGGCCGGTTCCGCCGCGGGTTCGGGGGCGGCGGGTGGCGGCGGGAGCTCGGCGGTGTAGCCGGTCCGCTCCACGGTGGCGATCAGGTCGGCGACGCTGGTGCCGGGGCCGAACTCCACCCGGGCCTTCTCGGTCGCGTAGTTGACGCTGGCCGCGACGCCGTCCATCCGGTTGAGCTTCTTCTCGATCCGGGCGGCGCAGGACGCACAGGTCATGCCGCCGATGGACAGCTCGACGCTCTCGTGCGGGGTGGCCGCGGGGTCGGTGGTGGTGCTCATCAGCTGGTCCGCTTCGCTCGGTGCACGGAGGGAGGGGTGCGGGGGCGGCCCGGGCCGCCCCCGCGGGCGGGTCAGGAGGCCCGGCCGACCAGTTCGTAGCCGGCCTCGTCCACGGCGGCGGCGATCTGCTCGTCGCTGGGGACGGGTTCGGCGGTGACGGTGACGGTGCCGGCCGCGGCGTCGGCGGCGACCGCGGTGACGCCGGGCAGGGTCGAGACCTCGCCGTTGACGGCCTTCTCGCAGTGGCCGCAGGTCATCCCGGCGACGGTGTAGGTGACGGTGCTGGACATGGGGACCTCCAAGGACGCGCTCGGGCTGGGCCGGGTGCGGTGCGCTGACAACAACCACAATACCCCCTGGGGGTATTCCGTCCAGGGGGTGGCGCGTTCGTGCGCGCGCGGTCCGCGGCCCGCCCCCGAGGGTAGTGCGCACCGGACCGGGAACGGCAACGGCGGGCGGCACCGCGCCGGGCCGCCCGCCGTCGGTCATCCGAACGGTCAGGTCGCGGCGGGCGCCCGCTCCTCGCGGCGCACCAGCGTGCGCAGCCACAGCAGGCCCAGCAGCGAGACGACGACCAGGCCGAGGGTGTCGTACAGGGTGTACAGGTGCACCTGCTGCTGGGTGGGCTGCGGCAGGTAGCCGTTGGCGAACAGCCGCTCCTGCAGGTCGGTGGTGGTGGTGCGGACCACCAGCCAGACCGCGATGCCGTTCATGCTGTCCCACAGCGCGTGCAGCAGGGAGACGCCCAGGTAGGTGAGCAGCACCGGGGCGGTGAAGCGGAAGTGCGCGCCGCGGCGCTCGCGGAACAGCACGCCGCCGAGGAGGCCGGTCCACAGGATGTGGCCGACCGGGGCGAGCAGGCCGCGCAGGATCTCGGTCTCCACCAGGTTCTTCAGCGACAGGCCGTGGATGGTCAGCACCGCGTTGAACGCGTACCCGGCGCTCTCGAACGCGGCGAAGCCGGCGCCGACCGTGGCGCCCAGCACCAGGCCGTGCTTGAGGCCGCGGACCGGGATGCCGCGGGCCACCAGCACCAGCGCGAAGAGCTTCACCGCCTCCTCGATCAGGCCGACCCCGAGGTACATCCACACCGAGGGGGAGAGCAGGTAGGTCTCCAGCACCGAGGCGCCCAGCACGCCGATGATCCCGCCGACGCCGAAGCAGGCCAGGATCCGGCCCGGGCCGACGTCCGAGGCGAACCGCTCGTACGCCCAGACGGTGAAGGTGGCCGGGACCAGGAAGCTGCCGAGCAGCACGATCGTCGGCACCAGGTTGCTGTTGGAGGTGGCGAAGGTGACCAGCACGGTGGCCACCCACAGGGCCAGGCCGGTCAGCAGGACCTTCAGCCAGTAGCGGGTGGGTGCGGCGCTGCCCCGGCGGGGCGGGGGTACGTTCCGGCGGCCGCTCGGGTTGCCGTAACTCGGGGGTGTCGTGCCGTAACCGGACATCCGGGAGCCCTTCCGTCGCCGCGTAGCTGTGGTGAACGTACGGTATGACAATTTGGGGTGATTGGCCTGCAATGTCGGAATTTCGCCCGGACGGAGCAGGGCCTCCGGACGTCCGATATGTTCGGAAGGTGCACCTTCGAGACGGGGACGGAGCACCGTCCGGCCGGACCGGCGGGCTGCCGCCCAGCAGGCAGCGCAACGCCCTGCTGGCGGCCGACCTGCAGGACCTGTCGCTGCTGCGCCGGGCCGGACCCGCGCTGGTCGCCATCGCCCTGGTCTCGGTCGCCGACTACCTGTCCGGACGGGACCGCTACCTGGCCCCGCTGATGGTCGTCGTCCCCTCGGTGGCCGCGCTCACCCTGCGGCCGCGCGAACTGCTCGCGGTCTGCTTCCTCGGCCTGATGGCCCTGTTCGGCCTCAGCCACTTCGACCAGGTCGTCGACTTCAGCGACAGCCGCTTCCTGTACGGGGCGATCGTCAGCTACGTCGCCGTCACCGCGCTCAGCGCCTGGATCGCCGAACTGCGGATGCGACGAGCCGCGGCCTTCGCGGCCGTCAGCTCGGTCGCGGAGGCCGCCCAGCGCGCACTGCTGCGCCAGCCCGAACCGGTGGTCGGGCCGCTGCGGCTGGCCGTGCGCTACGTCTCCGCCGCGGACGCCGGCCGGATCGGCGGCGACCTGTACTCCGTCCTGGACACCCCGTACGGCACCCGGGTGCTGGTCGGCGACGTCCGCGGCAAGGGGCTCGGGGCGGTGCAGACCGCCGCCGTGGTGCTCGGCGCGTTCCGGGAGGCCGCCTACGACGAGGAGCGGCTGCCCGCGGTGGCCGGGCGGATCGAGGCCAGCATGCGCCGGCACGTCCCCGACGGGGAGTTCACCACCGCGATGTTCGCCGGGTTCCGCGAGCCGGGCAGCGTCGACCTGCTGCACCTGGGCCACGTCCCGCCGCTGCGGGTGCACGCCGACGGCAGCGCCGAGGTGGTCGACTTCGCCGAACCCTGGGTGCCGCTCGGCCTCGGGCACCTGGTCTCCGGCCGGCCCCGCCCGACCGCCGTGCCGTTCGGCCCGCGGGACGTCCTGGTGCTGTGCACCGACGGCGTGGTCGAGGCCAGGGGCGCCCGCGGCGGCGGGTTCTACCCGCTGGCCGAACGCGCCGGGCCGCTGGTGCGCGACGGCTGGCGCTCGCTCGCCGACCTCGACGCCGCCGTCGCCCGCCTGTACGCCGACCTGCTGGCCCACACCGGCGGCGAACTCGGCGACGACGCGCTGCTGCTGCTGGTCACCCGGCCCGGACCGGACGCGGCGGACTGAACGGGACGCTCACTTGGCGTCGCCGTAGCAGTCCACCACGGCGGTGGTCAGCGGGAAGCGCACCGGGGTGTCCCCGAAGACCAGCGCGGTGGCCTCCTCGGCGGCCTCCGCGACCGCCGCGGCCACCGCGTCCGACAGGTCGGCGGGGGTGTGCACCACCACCTCGTCGTGCTGGAAGAACACCAGGTGCGGCCGGTCCCCGCCGGAGCGCAGCGCGGCCAGCCGGCGGCGCAGCGCCGCGAGCAGCGCCAGCGCCCAGTCCGCGCCGCTGCCCTGGATCACGAAGTTGCGGGTGAACCGGCCCCGGGCGCGGGCCGAACGGCCGCCCGCCTCCCCGGCCTCCGGGGCCTCCGTCAGGTCCAGCCAGTCCGCCGAGGGCGGCGGGCAGACCCGGCCCAGCCGGGAGGAGACCACCCCGCCGTCCTCCCCGGTGCGGGCCGCCGCCTCCACGTACCCCATCGCCGCCGGGTAGCGGCGGCGCAGCGTGTGCAGCAGCGGGCCGATGCCGCCGCCGGTCTGGCCGTACATCGCGCCCAGCAGGCCCAGCTTCGCCTTCTCCCGGTCGCCCTGGAAGGCGCTCGCGGCCAGCGCCGCGTACAGGTCGCCGCCGGCCGCCGTCCGGGCCAGCCCGGCGTCGCCCGACAGGGCGGCCAGCACCCGCGGCTCCAGCTGCGCCGCGTCCGCGACCACCAGCAGCCAGCCCGGATCGGCCACCACCGCCCGGCGCATCGTGCGCGGGATCTGCAGCGCGCCGCCGCCGCGCGAGGCCCAGCGGCCGGTCACCACGCCGCCCACCACGTACTCCGGGCGGAACCGGCCGCCGCGCGCCCAGGCCGCCTGCCAGGCCCAGCCGTGCGCGGCGTGCAGCCGGGACAGCTCCTTGTAGCGGACCATCAGGGCCGCCGCCGGGTGGTCCACCGCCTTCAACTCCCAGGAGCGGGTCGAGGACAGCTGGACGCCGCGGTCCGCGAACGCCTTGATCACCTGGGTGTGCGAGTCCAGGTTGAACGGGCGGGCGCCCAGCGCCCGCTGCACCTCCAGTGCCAGCTCGGCGAGCTTCGTCGGCTGGGTGCCCGGGATGGTCGGACGCGGGCCCAGCAGCTCGGTCAGCAGCGCGTCGTGCACGTCCGTGCGCCAGGGCAGCCCGTCGTGCGCCATCTCGCAGGCCAGCAGCGCGCCCGCCGACTCGGCCGCCACCAGCAGCCGCAGCCGGGACCGGGCCGCCGGGTCGGCGATCGCCGCCAGCCGCCGCAGCTGCTCGGCGTGCACCGCGACGGTGGCCTCCAACTGGTCTGTGCCCGGCGGCAGTTGCAGCCGGTCCGGAGCGAACAGGCCGTCCTCGTCGGGCAGCGCGCCCTCCGGCAGGTCGGCCGGCACCGGCAGGGCGCGCAACCGCGCCCAGGCCGCGCCCAGCGAACGCGGCGCCCCGAACCGGCCCTCCCGGCCCAGCAGCAGCGCCTCGGTCAGCCGCAGGTCGTGGCAGCGCGCCAGCCGCTCGGGCAGCGCGGCCAGCAGCGGCCCGTACGCGGCGTCGGCCGCCGGCCACACCCAGCGCGGGGCGTGCGCGGCCTCCACCGCGGCCACCGCCTCGGCCAGCCGCGGCGCGGGCTCGGGCGGGCCCAGTGGCGCGCCCTCCTCGTCGAGCGGCTGCAGCCGGCCGCCGGGGCCGTGCGGATCGGGCACCAGGGCGTAGCGCACGGGCGACGGCTCCTCTCGGGGACGGGCCGGGACGGGCCGGGGGCCAGGGCCGGTTCGGGTACGTGTTCGGGGGTACGGGCAGGACCTGTCGACGGTAGCCGGTGGCGGTGACAGGCGGCGCCACGACGCGGGCGACGGGGGTGCGGCGGCGGCTGACGGCGCCGCACCGCCGGGGGCGGCGCGCGGGCGGCGGGGGTGCGGCGGCGGCTTGACGTGACAGTGTTCCGCCAGGGCCCGGTGGCCCGTAATGTCGCCGTTATGAGCGACAACCCCTTCTTCGCGCCCAGCACCCTGGTGTACGAGCTCCCGCCCTTCGCCGAGATCCGGGAAGAGCACTACCGCCCCGCCTTCGACCGGGGCATGGCCGACCAGCTCGCCGAGGCCGCCGCGATCGCCGCGAACCCCGAGCCGCCGACCTTCGAGAACACCGTGGTGGCGCTGGAGCGTTCGGGAGCGGTGCTGCGCCGGGTGACGGCGGCCTTCTTCAACCAGGACTCCTCCGACACCACCCCCGGCATCCAGGAACTCGACGCCGAGATCAGCCCCCGGCTGGCCGCCCACGCCGACGCGATCCACCTCGACGCCGCGCTGTTCGCCCGCCTCGACGCCCTGCACGCGGCCCGCCACGAGCTGGGCCTGGACGCCGAGTCGCTGCGCCTGCTGGAACGCCGGCACACCGCCTTCGTCCGGGCCGGCGCCCGGCTGGACGCCGACGGCCAGCGGCGGCTGCGCGAGATCAACGCCGAACTCGCCGCCGACGCCGCCGCGTTCCGCAAGAACACGCACGACGCCTCGCTGGCCGGCGCGGTCGCCGTGGACAGCGCCGCCGCCCTCGACGGCCTGTCCGCCACCGCGGTCGCCGCCGCCGCCGAGAACGCCCGCGCGCTCGGCCAGGACGGCCGCTGGGTGCTCAGCCTGAAGAACTTCTCCAACCAGAGCGAACTCGCCGCCCTCACCGACCGCGCCCTGCGCGAGCGCCTGCTCACCGCCTCGCTCCGCCGCGGCCTGGACACCAACGGCCCGCTCGCCGCCCGGATGGCCGCGCTGCGCGCCGAACGCGCCGCCCTGCTCGGCCACCCCAGCCACGCCTCGTACGTGGTCGCCGACGAGACCGCCGGCACCGTCGAGGCGGTGAGCGCCATGCTCGGCCGGCTGGTCGCCCCCGCCGTCGCCAACGCCGAGCGCGAGGCCGCCGACCTGGCCGCCGCCGCGGCCGCCGACGGCATCGCCGAACTCGCCGCGCACGACTGGGCGTTCTACGCCGAGAAGGTGCGCGCCGAACGCTACGAGGTGGACACCGCGGCGCTGCGGCCCTACTTCGAACTGGAGCGGGTGCTGCGCGACGGCGTCTTCCACGCCGCGAACCTCGCCTACGGGCTGACCTTCACCGAGCGGCCCGACCTGACCGCGTACCACCCCGACGCCCGGGTCTTCGAGGTGTTCGACGCGGACGGCTCGGCGCTGGGCCTGTTCATCGGCGACTTCCACGCCCGCGAGTCCAAGCGCGGCGGCGCCTGGATGAACGAACTCGTCCCGCAGTCCCGGCTGCTGGGCACCCGCCCGGTCGTCGTCAACAACCTCAACATCGCGCGCCCGGCCCCCGGCGAGGCCGCGCTGCTCAGCTGGGACGAGGTGCGCACCCTGTTCCACGAGTTCGGGCACGCGCTGCACGGCCTGTTCTCGGACGTCCACTACCCGTCCTTCGCCGGGACCGAGGTGCCGCGCGACTTCGTCGAGTTCCCGTCCCAGGTCAACGAGATGTGGATGACCCGGCCCGAGGTGCTCGCCCACTACGCCCGGCACCACGTCACCGGCGAGCCGCTGGACGCCGCCGTGGTCGAGCGGATGCTCGCCGCCGAGAACTACGGGCAGGGCTTCCGGACCGTCGAGTACCTGGCCGCGGCGCTGCTCGACTGGGCCTGGCACACCCGGACGGCCGCGGACCCGGTGGTCGCCGATCCGGAGGAGTTCGAGGCGCGGGCGCTCGCCGGGGCGGGCATCGCCCTCGCGGCGGTGCCGCCGCGCTACCGCACCGGGTACTTCAACCACGTGTTCTCGAACGGGTACAGCGCCGGGTACTACGCGTACATCTGGTCCGAGGTGCTGGACGCCGAGACGGTGGAGTGGTTCGGCGCGAACGGGCGCGGCGTGCGGGAGAGCGGGCAGCTGTTCCGGGAGCGGCTGCTGTCCCGGGGCGGCAGCCGGGACGCGCTGGAGTGCGTGCGGGACGTGCTGGGGCGGGAGCCGGAGATCGGTCCGCTGCTGGCGCGGCGCGGGCTGGAGTAGCCGGCCGCACGGCGGGCGGGGACCGGGAACGGCCGGGCGCGGTCGCCCGCGCGGTTCCCCGCGCCCCGGCGGGGCGCGGGGGCGCGGGGGCGGGGAGGAACGAGGGGGCCGGGCGGGGTCAGACCTCCGGGGCGGCCAGCATCGGCGGCAGGTCGGCGGCCGCGGAGAGCCGTCCCCACAGCAGGTCGGCGAGGGCCTGCACCATCCGGGCGCGCGGGCAGGGGCGGGTCTCCAGCCACCAGTCGCCGGCGGCCAGCACCATGCCGGTGATCGAGCGCCCCCAGGTCTCGGAGAGCAGCGGGCCGTCCTGGCCGAGGTCGATCTGCTGCTGGATGGCGCGGGTGATCTCCTCGGCGATCTGCCGCAGCGCGGGCGCCAGCGCGTTGCCCGCGCCGGTGGGGTCGCCGGGCTCGGGGTGGGTGAGCAGCCGGTACACCTGCGGGCGGGACTCGATCGCGGCCAGGTAGACGTCCAGCACGTGCTCGACCCGGTCGCGGCGCTCCAGCGGCTCGTTCAGGGCCGAGCGGACGGCGGCCAGCAGTCCGGCGGTGTGGCGCTCGGTCAGCGCGCCGATCAGGCCGTTCCGGTCGCCGAAGTGCCGGTACAGGATGGGCTTGGTGATGCCGGCCTCGGCGGCGATCGCGTTCATGCTCGCGCTCGGGCCCTCGCGCTGGACGACCCGGTCGGCGGCGTTGAGCAGTTGTTCGCGGCGGGGTTCGGTGGTCATGCGCTGCTCCTCGTGCGGGCGGGTATGCGGCTCGTCGGGCGTTGACACCGGTTACCTATCGGTAGCAGACTCGCCGCCATGTTACCGGAGGTAACAGCACAGTGGCGCGATCCCTCCGGCCCGCACCCCGTCTCCTGGAGGCCGACATGACCACCTTCTCGCTCGACCCCGGGCCGGACCAGATCGCCGTCCGCGACTGGCTGCACGGCTTCGCCGCCGACGTCATCCGCCCCGCCGCCGCGGAGTGGGACGAGCGCGAGGAGACCCCCTGGCCGATCATCCAGGAGGCCGCCAAGCTGGGCATCTACTCCCTCGACTTCTACGCCCAGCAGTTCTTCGACCCCTCCGGCGTCGGCATCCCGATCGCCATGGAGGAGCTGTTCTGGGGCGACGCCGGCATCGGCCTCGCCATCACCGGCACCACGCTGGCCGCCGTCGCCGTCCTCGCCAACGGCACCGACGAGCAGATCGGCACCTGGGCCCCGCAGATGTTCGGCACCCCCGAGGACGTCAAGGTCGCCGCGTTCTGCTCCTCCGAACCCGACGCCGGCTCCGACGTCTCCGCGCTGCGCACCCGCGCCGTCTACGACCAGGCCAAGGACGAGTGGGTGCTCAACGGCACCAAGACCTGGGCCACCAACGGCGGCATCGCGCACGTCCACGTGGTGGTCGCCACCGTCGACCCCGAACTCGGCTCCCGCGGCCAGGCGTCCTTCGTCGTCCCGCCCGGCACCGCCGGCCTCAGCCAGGGCCAGAAGTTCAAGAAGCACGGCATCCGCGCCTCGCACACCGCCGAGGTCGTCCTCGACGGCGTCCGGGTCCCCGGCCACTGCCTGCTCGGCGGCAAGGAGAAGCTCGACGCCCGCCTCGCCCGCGCCCGCGAAGGCGCCAAGGGCGGCGGGAAGAACGCCGCCATGGCCACCTTCGAAGCCTCCCGCCCCGCCGTCGGCGCCCAGGCCATCGGCATCGCCCGGGCCGCCTACGAGGTCGCCCTCGACTACGCCGGGACCCGCGTCCAGTTCGGGAAGCCGATCATCGAGAACCAGGGCGTCGCCTTCCAGCTCGCCGACATGAAGACCCGGATCGACGCCGCCCGGCTGCTGGTCTGGCGCGCCTCCTGGATGGCCGTCAACAACAAGCCGTTCACCAGCGCCGAGGGCTCGATGTCCAAGCTGTACGCCGGGGAGACCGCCAAGTACGTCACCGCGCAGGCCATGCAGATCCTCGGCGGCAACGGCTACACCCGCGAGTACCCGGTCGAGCGGATGCACCGCGACAGCGCCATCTACACCGTCTTCGAGGGCACCAGCGAGATCCAGCGGCTGGTCATCGCCCGGGCGATCTCGGGCGCGCCGATCCGCTGACGGTCCGGCGGGGCCCCGCCGGCGCCTCACCGGCGCCTCACCGGCGCCCCACCCGCGCCCCGGCGGACCTCAGAACCGGGGTTCGCGGCGCTCCAGGAACGCCGCCAGGCCCTCCCGGACGTCCGGCGCCGTCCGGGAGGCGCGCTCCCACGGGGCCAGCGCCGCCGCCGCGTCCGCCGGGGCGACCGACAGCGCCGCCTTCACCGCGCCGATCGTCTGCGCCGAACGGCGGGCCAGCAGCGCGGCGAACTCCCGGACCCGGGCGTCCAACCCGGCGGACGGCAGCACCTCGTCCAGCAGACCGAACCGCTCCGCCCGGTCCGCGGACAGCAACTCGCCGGAGAACAGCAGGTACTTGGCCCGGGCCGGGCCCACCAGCGCGGCCAGCCGCAGCGTCGGCACCGCCGGGTACACCACGCCCAGCTTCGCCGGGGTGATGCCCAGCCGGGCGTCCTCGGCGGCCAGCCGCAGGTCGCAGGCCAGCGCCAACTGGCAGCCCCCGCCCACGCAGGCGCCCCGGACCGCCGCCAGCGTCGGGCGCGGGAACGCCGCCAGCGCCTCCTCCGCGGCCACGTTCAGCGCGTGGTAGGCGTCGGCGGCCGCCGGGTCCGCGTACACCCCGGCCAGTTCGGCGATGTCCGCGCCCGCCGAGAACGCGCCGCCCGCGCCGGTCAGCACCAGCGCCCGGACGTCCGGGCGCTCCGCCAGCGACGCCAGCACCCCGGGCAGCGCCCGCCACATCGCGCCGGTCACCGCGTTGCGCCGCTCCGGGCGCTCCAGCAGCAGCACCGCCACCCGGTCCTGGCCCACCCAGCAGCGCAGGCCCGGCGTACCGGTGGGCAGTTCGGCGTCGCCCGGGCCCGGGCGGTCGAGCGGGTGGGCGGTGCGCGCGGGCATGACGGGCCTCTCGGGGGACGGCGGGTGCCGCCCCAGGCTCCCACGCGGGCCCGCGCCGGGCGACGTGACCCGCGTCAACCCCCCCCCGCTACGCCGCGCGGGCCGCCCGCCACTCCGGGGCCAGCATCGACCAGACCTCCAAGTCCAGCCGGACGCCCAGGTGTTCGGTGTGCTTGCGGAGCGTGCCGTCCAGCGTCATGCCCAGCCGCTCGGCGACCGCCCGGCTGCGCAGGTTGACCGTGCTGTTCCACCACTCGGCGCGGTACAGGCCGCGCTCCAGCAGCGCGTAGTCCAGCAGGTGGCGGGCGGCCGCGGTGACCAGGCCGCGGCCCCGGGCGGCCGGCTCGGTCCACACGCCGATCTCGCACACCCCGCCCGGGGCGTCGAAGCCGACGAACATCACGCCGCCGACCAGGGTGCCCGCCAGCCAGATGCCGTGGATCCGGCCGGTGTCCGCGGCCTGCTTGTCGGCGAACTTCCGCAGCGTCGCCCGGGCGGACTCCAGGTCGGTGCTGCGGGTGGCCCACGGGATCCACGGGTCGACCCCGGCCCGGGCGCGGTCCATGTGCGCCAGGAACTCCCCGGCCTGCCACGGTTCCAGCGGGCGCAGCTCGGCGTCCTCGGCGAGCGCTACGGCGTACATGGTCGGCGTCCCTTCGGGTCACGGGGCCGTACCGCGGGGCGCGCCCCCGGGTACGTAACAAACGTTTGGTAGGTACCCTAGCGCGCATGACTCCACCCGCCAGGGGCGACCACGAAGCCCGCCGCCGCGACGTCTCGGAAGCCGTCGGGCGGGTCCTCGCCGAACGCGGCTTCGGCGGCCTGACGCTGCGCGCGGTGGCCGCCGAACTCGGCGCCTCCACCGGCCTGCTCACCCACTACTTCCCCAGCAAGCGGGCCCTGGTCGCGCACGCGCTGGAGGTCCTCGACCGGCAGGCCGCCGGACGCCACCGGCCCGCCACCGAGGCCGCCGGTGCCGCCCGCGGCCTGGTCGCGCTGCGCGCCGCCCTGCTCGACGTCCTCCCGCTGGACGCCGCGGGCGCCGCCGGGAACCGGATCTGGGTCGGCTCCTGGGACGCCGCCCTCGGCGACGCCGAACTCACCGCCGGGCACGCCGAGCGCTACCGCCGGGCCCGCCGCAGGATGGCCGAACTCTGCGCCCAGGCCCAGGAACTCGGCGAACTCCCGGCCCGCCGCCCGGCCGGCGACCTCGCCGCGCTGGCCCAGTCCTTCGTCCTCGGGCTGGTGGTGCAGGCGCTGTTCGCCCCGGAGGAGTTCCCGCCGGAGCGCCAACGCGCGCTGCTGGACGGGTTCCTGGCGGACCTGGCGACGGGACGGGAGTAGCCGCGCGCGGGGCGGCGGGCCGCCGGTGCGGGGGGCCGGGGGCAGTGGGCGGAGGACCGCCGCGTACGGTGGGCGAGTGCTCACCCTGCGGCGTCGGGGCCGGTCGGGCCGTGTGGGCGCCCCCAGCAGGATTCGAACCTGCGACCTACCGCTTAGAAGGCGGGTGCTCTATCCGCTGAGCTATGGGGGCCGGGGTGTGACGTCGGCCCGCTTGCCGGGCCTGGGCCGGGACGGGATGTTCCGGGACAGGATACGGGTGTTCAGTTCCGCCACCTGGACTTCGAAGACCGGACCGGGGTGTGTCGGTCTCCGCGGGGCGGTCCGATAATCGCAGGTAGTGCCGTGGAGTGCAGCGGTCTACCGGCCCTCGGTGCGGGACGTTGTGCAGTCGTTACGGGGCTGCAACCCCACCCGTTATGGATTCGGCGGGGCAATCGCCCGGGGCGGCCCGCGGGTGGGGGCGCGTTTAGGGGTTCCATCGGTCGGATGACATGGACGGGGCGAACCCGTGGCCACCCGTTCGTGGTTTCGCGGGGTGGAGCGGGGGCGGCCGCGGGGTGGGCGCGGGGCCACCGGCAGGGGTGGCGGGTGCGGTGCGGGGTGGTGCGGGGTGGCGGATGCGGGTGGCGCGGGACGGCGGGCGCGGGGCGGCGGGAGGCGCCGGGGGCGGCGCGGTCGGACCTTTGTCGTGGGCACGGCAATGAAATGGTCGATTTTCGACCGGAAAACGCAGTGAATTCACTCCGGAGAGCGACCGGGGTTTTCCACAGGCCGGGGTTTTCCACAGGGGCGCGGAAGGTGCTGGTACGGATTTCCCGGAAGGCGGAGGATCCTTTCGCGGCGGAGATTCCGCCGGCAAGGACCGCCGGTCGCCGCGGCCGGGGACGGAGGAATCGGAATGGACGAGGCCCTGGTGACGATGGTCGGGAACGCCGCGTCGGGCGTGACGTACCGGGAGACGGCGGGCGGGGTGTCGGTGGCCAACTTCCGCTTCGCCGCGCGGGAGCGGCGCTACGACCGCGAGCGCGGCGACTGGACGGACGGCGCGACGACCTGGGTGACGGTGGTGGCCTGGCGGCGGCTCGCGGTCAACCTGGTCAGTTCGGTGAGCAAGGGCGACCCGCTGCTGGTGAGCGGGCGGTTGCGGGTGCGCGAGTGGGAGCAGGAGGGGAGCCGGCGGGTGGAGGTGGAGATCGACGCCCGCTCGGTCGGCCACGACCTGGCCCGCGGGACGTCCGCCTTCCGGCGCGGACTGGGGGGCGATCCGGCCCCGCCGCAGGGGAGTTCGGGGGTGGACGGTCGTTCGGACGGGAGCTCGACGGGTCGTTCCGAGGACCGTTCCGAGGGCCGGGGGCCGGCGGCGGGCGGGCCGCGGGCGGTGCGACTGGTGGAGGAGGCGGTGCCGGACTGGATCGTGGCGGCGGTCGCGGCCCGGCGCCGGGCGGAGGAGGCCGGGGCGGCCGGGGAGGGAGGTGCGGATGTGGCGCAGGAGGTTCTGAACTGACGGATTCGGGGCACTTTCTGAGTCGGTGAGTGCAATCATGATTGCCGCGGTGGCGCCCCGTGGCGGTATGTCGACACATCAACTGACCTCGGCGATCAGCTATTTGATAACGGAACAGCCACGATATCGTCCTGATTCGCTACGGCCCTGGAGCGGCGGGGCCCCGCTCATAGGATGCGTCGGGTCCACACAAGTGCAGCGGCGCCACAGGGGGTGCCGCTTTGCCAGGGGCGGGTTGCCGGTGGCACGTCGCCGCCCGAAGGGATCCCACATGTTCCACAAGCAGGGGCGGGTCGTCTCCCGCATCGTTGCTGTCATGCTCGCGTCCGGTCTGACGGTCGGATCGGGCCTGCTCACGGCCGGTGCGGCGGCCGCGGCCGCGGCCGACACGAAGCCGGTCACCGCGAGGATCACCAAGTGGTCGGACGTCTGGGAGAACGTCCAGCGTTTCGACCCGCGCACCCAGGGGGACGTGAGCCTCCAGGCCGGGCCCTTCTACATCTCGATCGGCGACAGCGACGAGAAGCTCCCCGTCTACTGCATCGACCTGCTCAACGAGACCAAGAAGGACGCCGAGTACCAGGAGACCGACTGGAACTCCAGCTCGCTCCAGGACAACCCGGGCGCCGGGCCCAAGGTCCTCTGGATCCTCCAGCACTCCTATCCGGCCGTCGGCGTCGACGAGCTGGCCGCCGCCTCGAAGATCAAGGGCCTGAGCGAGCAGGACGCCGCCGCCGCGACCCAGGTGGCGATCTGGTCCTTCTCCGACCCCGGCATCAAGATCACGCAGAAGGAACACCCGCTGGCCCAGCAGTTCACCACCTGGCTGATCGACCAGGCCAACCAGAACGGCAAGGCCGAGGAGCCCAAGCCGACCCTGAGCCTCGAACCGGCCTCCGTCGGCGGGAAGTCGGGCAGCACGCTGGGCCCGATCACCGTCACGGCGGGCGGCGGCGCGGCATCGGTCGCCGTCGCCCTGGACGAGAAGGGCACCGCCGCCAAGGTCGCCCTGGTCGACGACAAGGGCGCCGCGGTCAAGAACGTGAAGTCCGGCGACAAGATCTACGCCAAGGTTCCGGCCGACACCCCCGCGGGCACCGCTTCCATCACCGCGACGGGCACCGCCAAGACCTCCGTCGGCCGGGCCTTCGTCGGCCAGAACAGCAAGGGCGAGCGCAGCCAGACCCTGATCCTGGCCGGTCACGGCACCGTTCCGGTCGCTGCCTCCGCGTCCCTCAGCTGGGGCCTGGGCGCCGTCCCGACCGCCGACGTCGCGGTCGACTGCGCCAAGGAGTCCGTGGTGGTCACCCTCGGAAACAAGGGCGACAAGGACGCGGCCTTCAAGGTCGGCGGCAAGGACTACACCGTCAAGCCCGGCGGCACCCAGACCGTGAGCGTCCCCGCCAAGGAGGACGAGAAGTACACCGTCACCGTCACCGGCCCGGACGACTTCTCCAAGACCTTCACCGGCCTGCTGAACTGCAAGACCGACAGCTCCACCCAGTCCCCGGCGCCGTCGACCTCCGCCCCGGTCTCCCCCACCACCCCGGGCTCCCCGGCCCCGTCGGCCAGCCCGACCGGCCCTGAGCTGGCCTCCACCGGTGGCGGCATGGGCACCGGCCTGACCGCCGCCATGGCGGCCGTGCTGGTCGCCGCCGGCGGTGCCGCGGTCTACGGCCTGCGCCGTCGCGGCCGCCACAGCCGGGCCTCCTGAACGACCAGCTGAACCCGTCCGCCCGGCCCCCGCGCCGGGCGGACGGGAACGGCCCCGCCTCCCGGGACAGGGAGGCGGGGCCGTTCGCGTACCGGGCCGCCCGCAGCCGCGGCCCGGGGGCCGCGCACCGAGTGCCCGGAATATGGGGCGTTCGGGACGGCTTCGCCCTTACGGCACAATGGAAGGCTGCAAGCCGATTACTCACGACGACGCCGGAGCGATCTCAACGTGGCGGAATACATCTACACCATGCGCAAGGTGCGCAAGGCACACGGCGACAAGGTCATCCTTGACGACGTGACGCTCAGCTTCCTCCCCGGGGCGAAGATCGGCGTCGTCGGCCCCAACGGCGCCGGTAAGTCGACCGTGCTGCGGATGATGGCGGGCTTCGACCAGCCCTCCAACGGCGACGCCTTCCTCTCGCCGGGCTTCACCGTCGGCATGCTCCAGCAGGAGCCCCCGCTCGACGAGTCCAAGACGGTCCTGGAGAACGTCCAGGACGGCGTCAAGGAGATCAAGACCAAGCTCGACCGGTTCAACGAGATCGCCGAGCTGATGGCGACCGACTACTCCGACGAGCTGCTCGCCGAGATGGGCACCCTCCAGGAGGACCTGGACCACGCCAACGCCTGGGACCTCGACGTCCAGCTGGAGCAGGCCATGGACGCGCTGGGCTGCCCGCCCGGCGACTGGCCGGTCACCAAGCTCTCCGGCGGCGAGAAGCGCCGCGTCGCGCTGTGCAAGCTGCTGCTGGAGCAGCCCGACCTGCTGCTGCTCGACGAGCCCACCAACCACCTGGACGCCGAGTCGGTGAACTGGCTGGAGCAGCACCTGGAGAAGTACCCCGGAACCGTCGTCGCCGTCACCCACGACCGGTACTTCCTGGACAACGTCGCCGAGTGGATCCTCGAACTCGACCGCGGCCGCGCCTACCCGTACGAGGGCAACTACTCCACCTACCTGGAGACCAAGCAGACCCGTCTCAAGGTCGAGGGCCAGAAGGACGCCAAGCGCGCCAAGCGGCTCAGGGAAGAGCTGGAGTGGGTCCGCTCCAACGCCAAGGGCCGCCAGGCCAAGTCCAAGGCCCGCCTCGCCCGCTACGAGGAGATGGCGGCCGAGGCCGACAAGATGCGGAAGCTGGACTTCGAGGAGATCCAGATCCCGCCGGGCCCGCGCCTGGGCAGCGTCGTCATCGAGGTCGACGACCTGCACAAGTCCTTCGGCGAGAAGGTCCTGATCGACGGCCTCAGCTTCACCCTGCCGCGCAACGGCATCGTCGGCGTGATCGGCCCCAACGGCGCCGGCAAGACCACCCTGTTCAAGATGCTCCAGGACCTGGAGACCCCGGACAGCGGCACGGTCAAGGTCGGCGAGACCGTCAAGATCAGCTACGTCGACCAGACCCGCTCCAACATCGACCCGAAGAAGACCCTGTGGGAGGTCGTCTCCGACGGCCTCGACTGGATCAACGTCGGCCAGGTCGAGATGCCGTCCCGGGCCTACGTGTCCGCGTTCGGCTTCAAGGGCCCGGACCAGCAGAAGCCGGCCGGCGTGCTCTCCGGCGGTGAGCGCAACCGCCTCAACCTGGCGCTCACCCTCAAGCAGGGCGGCAACCTGCTGCTCCTCGACGAGCCGACCAACGACCTCGACGTCGAGACGCTGTCCTCGCTGGAGAACGCGCTGCTGGAGTTCCCCGGCTGCGCCGTGGTCATCTCCCACGACCGCTGGTTCCTGGACCGGGTGGCCACCCACATCCTCGCCTACGAGGGCGAGAGCAAGTGGTTCTGGTTCGAGGGCAACTTCGAGTCCTACGAGAAGAACAAGATCGAGCGCCTCGGCGCCGACGCGGCCCGCCCGCACCGCGCCAGCTACAAGAAGCTGACCCGCGACTGACCGCCGACGGTCGCAGCGCCGGCCCGGCAGCACGCCCCCGCGGGCGGGCTGCCGGGCCGCTGCCCGTAGGCTGCCAGTAGGTACCCACGGGTACGAATGGAGTTTTGAGGAGAACGCCGTGGCCCGCCACATCTACGCCTGCCCCCTGCGGTGGTCCGACATGGACGCCTTCGGACACGTCAACAACGTGGTCTTCCTGCGCTACCTGGAGGAGGCCCGGATCGACTTCATGTTCACCCAGGCCGCCGAGGCCGGGGCCGGGGAGTTCGCGGGCGGCTCGGTGGTGGCGCGGCACGAGATCGACTACAAGCGGCCGCTGGTGCACCGCCCCGCGCCGGTCACCATCGAGACCTGGGTGACGAAGATCGGCGGCGCCTCGCTGACCGTCTGCTACGAGATCAAGGACGTCGCCGAGGACGGCACCGAGACGGTGTACGTCACCGCCTCCACCGTGGTCGTCCCCTACGACCTCGCCGAGGCCCGGCCGCGCCGGATCAGCCCCGTCGAGCGGGAGTTCCTGAGCCGGTTCACCGACGAGCAGCCGGCCGGCTGCGCCGCCTGACCGGGCCCCGCGCACCGCGGACCCCACGCCGACCTCCGCCGACCGCCGCCGCGCCGATGAAACGAGCTGACCCCCGGTGACCGTGCAGACCCGACTCGACCTCGCCGATCAGCGCGAGGGCGCCGACCTGGCCGCCTTCCTCGGCCGGCTGCTGCGCTACGACCGGGCCGCGGCGGTCCGGCTGCAGGCCGTGCCGGGGCCGGACGGCGGGGTGCTGGCCGTGTTCGGGCGGCTGCCGCTCGGCGAGTCCGCCGTCCTGGTGGTGCGCACCGTGCGGCTGGCCGGGCCGGTCGCGGCCGCCGACCTGACCGTCTCCGCCGGGCAACTGCTGGAGTCCGTGGACGAGTCGGGCGCCGCGCTCGGGCTGCCCGCCCCGGTCACCGGCCCGTCCTGGGCCGGGCTGCTCCCGCCGCGCTCCGGCTGGCGGCCGGTCGGACGGCCCCCCGTCGACCGGGTGGTCGGCGAAGTGCGCTCCGCCGTCGAGGAGTTCAAGCGCCGGGTCGCCGAGGTGCCGGAGCACCACCGCAGTCGGCAGGCGATCGACGCGGTCGCCGACGAGATCTGGTCCCGGCCGCTGGGCGCCGCCGCCGACCTGCCGCTGCGGGCCGCGCACGCCGCCCACACGATCGGGTTCCTGCGGCCCGGCGCCCCGCTCGCCGCGTACCGGGCCGGGGCCTGGCTGCGGTTGGACGCGCCCGCCGGGTCCGTCCTGCTGCGCACGGCGGCCGCGCCCGGCGCGGGCCTGGGCCTCAGCCCGCTGCGCTGAGCCGGCCCGTACGGAGACCGGGTCGGGCGGAACGGCCGGGCCGGTGCCGTGGCCTCAGCCCGCGGTGTTGATCATCGAGGCGGCGGCGTACGTCATGTAGCTCCACAGCTCGTGGTCGGCCCCGGCGGGCAGCGCCAGCTCGTCCAGGGCGGCGCGCATGTGCTTCAGCCAGGCGTCGTGCGCGGCCCGGTCGACGGTGAACGGGGCGTGCCGCATCCGCAGCCGGGGGTGGCCGCGGCGCTCGCTGTAGGTGCGCGGGCCGCCCCAGTACTGCATCAGGAACAGTGCGAAGCGCTCCTCGGCCGGGCCGAGGTCCTCCTCCGGGTACATCGGGCGGAGCAGTTCGTCCTGGGCGACACCCCGGTAGAAGAGGTGGACCAGCCTGCGGAAGGTCGCCTCGCCGCCGACCTGGTCGTAGAGGGTCTCCTCGGGTGCGGTGGTGGTCTCTCGCCCGGTGTCAGTCACCCGTCCATGGTCGCAGACGCCGACGGGGGCCGTACACCGGGACTTCCGGCGTACGACCCCCGTCCCGGGGCGGTCGGCGGCTACGCGTCGTCCCAGTTGAAGAAGCGCCACGCGACGGCGCACAGCACCGCGGTGAAGCCCAGCAGGATGCCCATCGCGGGCAGTGCCTCGGCGAGGCCGCCGCCCTGGCTGAGCACCGACTTCGCCGGGACGATCAGGTAGCGCAGCGGCAGCGCCCGGGAGACGTCCTGCAGCCAGTTCGGGGCGAAGTCCAGCGGGATGAAGGCGCCGCCGAGGAAGGACATCGGCAGGATGATCAGCTGGTTCATGCCGTTCGCCGACTCCTCGGTCTTCGCCAGCGAACCGGTGACCAGGCCGATCGACATGAACGCCACGGTGGCGCAGACCACCAGCGGGACCACCAGCCACCAGTTGCCGGTGAGCTTGAGCCCGAAGTAGTCGAGCTGCGCGACCATCAGGAACAGCGCGGTCTGGGCGAGCGCGACCAGCACGCTGACCAGCACCCGGGCGCCGACGATGGTGCCCGCCGAGATGGGGGCCAGCCGCAGGCGGCGCAGCACCCGGCTCTTGCGCCAGGTGACCAGCGTGAAGGAGGCGCCGTAGACCGCGCCCATGGCGACCGCGTAGGCGAGCAGGCCCGGGGTGAGGTACTGGATCGGCTTGGTGGAGTCGTCCTCGACCTTGGCGGCGTCCAGGGCGTACTTCGGGGTGACGTTCGCGGCCGCCTGGTTGGCGTTCTGCACCACCGAGTTGACGATGCCCTGCACGGTGCCGGACTTCACCTGGTCGGCCTGGCTGAAGCGGAGCACCAGGGTGCCGTCCGGCTTCTGCAGGACCAGGCCGTCCAGGTCGCCCTTCTTGACCTTGGTGAGGGCGTCCTCCTCGCTCAGGCCGGTGGTGATCTCCAGCGCGTCCAACGCGCCCCCGGCCTGGGCGCGGGCGTCGTCCAGCACCTTGACCTGGCCGACCTCGGCGACCTTGACGTGGGTGCTGCCGCCGCCCTTGTAGAGGACGCCGAACAGCAGCAGGAACATCAGCGGCAGCGCGAGGGTGAAGAACAGGGTGCCCTTGTCGCGGACGAAGCCCAGCAGCATCACCCGGGACAGGCCGACGAAGGCGTTGGCCTTCTCCTCGCCCTCGGGGGCCGGGGCCGGGGCCGGGGCGGCGGGCCGTTCGGTGGCGGTCATGCCCGGTACTCCCGTCCGGTCAGCTGGAGGAAGACGTCCTCCAGGGTGGCGCCGCGGACCTCCAGGCCGCGCAGCGCGTTCTGCTCGGCCAGCACGGACAGCACCGGGCCGGGCTCGACGGTGGACAGCGCCAGGGTGACGCCGTCGTCCTCCAGACCGGAGAACACCGCGCCCGCGGCGGTGAGCAGTTCGCGGGCCCGGTCCCGGGACAGCAGCCCGGACTCGATCCGGACCCGGACGGTGTCGTCGATCTCGCGGACCAGCGCGGCGGGGGCGCCGGTCTTCAGCACCTTGCCGTGGTCCATCACCGAGACGCGGTCGCAGAGCACCTCGGCCTCGTCCAGGTAGTGCGTGGTGAGGACCACCGTGCGGCCCTCGCCGTTGATGTCGCGCAGCAGGTCCCACAGGTTGCGGCGGGCCTGCGGGTCGAGGCCGGTGGTCGGCTCGTCCAGGAACACCAGCTCCGGGTCGTGCACCAGCGCGCAGGCGATGGACAGGCGCTGGGCCTGGCCGCCGGACATCTTGGTGGTCAGCACCGCCGCGGACTCGGTCAGGCCGACCCGCTCCAGCATCGCGTCGGCCGCTCGGGCGCCGATGCCGTAGAAGGAGGCGAAGGTGCGGATGGTCTCGCGCGCGGTCAGCTTGGCGAAGAAGGCGGACGCCTGGAACTGCACGCCCATCCGCGGCAGCAGCTTCGGGTTGCGCGGCCACGGCGCCAGGCCGAGGATCTCCACCCGTCCCTCGTCGGCCTCCCGGATCCCCTCCAGGATCTCCAAGGTGGTGGTCTTGCCGGCCCCGTTCGGTCCGAGCAGACCGTAGAACTCGCCAGTCGCGACGGAGAGTGACACCCCGTCGACGGCCTGGACATCCCCGTACCGCTTCCGGATCCCGTCCGCGGTTATTGCTTCACTCATGGGCCGAGCCTAGGGGCTCCGACAGTTCTCATAGGCACTTTTGTGCGAAAGTTGAGCGTTCTGCGACCGCCCGGTGGACGGGACCGGCCCGCGGCGGGGGAGTCGGGCTCCCCGCCGCGGGCCGGTGGTGACTGAGCGTCAACTGCCGCGGTGTCAGGCCAGGTGCACCGTGATGGTGGTCCAGGCGCCGACGTGGATCCGGTCGCCGTCGTTCAGCGGGATCGCGGTGTGCGGCGGCAGGGTGTCGGCGCCGCCGTTCATCGTGGTGCCGTTGGTGGAGTCCTGGTCGACCACCACCCAGCTGCCGTCCGGCTGTTCGGCCAGCAGGGCGTGGTGGTGCGAGGCGCCCGGGTCCTCCGGGGAGACCGACAGGTCGATCTCCGGCACGGTGCCGCGCTGCTGGCTGCGCCGTCCGATCCGCAGCTGGCCGCGGCCGGTCAGCTGGATCCGCCGCTCGGAGGTGTACTGCGGGAAGTACAGCCCCGCCGCCTCCGGACCGCTGCGGGTCATCATGTCGGTGAAGTACTCGTGGTCGGGCGCCACCACGGCGAACCAGGTGGCGCGCTGCTGCTGCGGCGCGGCCCCGGGCTGCTGCCCGGGCGGGGAGAGCCGGAACGACGTCCCCGAGTCGGAGCCCGACTGCGCCGGCCGACCCGCCGGGGGCGCGGACGGCTCGGGGTACACCGGGCCGGTGCGCTCGTAGTCGATGTCCGGGAACCCCGCCGCCGGCGGCTTGTCGAAGGCCGGCGCGGGCGGGGCGGCCGGCGCGGCCTGCGCCGCCGGGTAACCGGGGCGCCCGGGGTGTCCGGGCTGGCCGTACGGCGACTGCGGCTGCTGCGGCTGCTCGTACGGGGGCCGCTGCTGCTCGTACGGGGACTGCGGCGCGTGCGGCTGCTGGGGCTGCTGCGGCTGCTCGTACGGGGGCCGCTGCTGGTGCTGCTGCTGGTGCTGCTCGTACGGCGACTGCGGCGGCTGCGGCGGACGCTGCTCGTACGGCGGCGGGGCCGGGGGCTCGAACGCGGACGGCGCGGCCGGGGGCGTGGCGGCGGGCGGCGGGAAGCCGTAGCCCTGCTGCGGCTGCGGCTGCGGCTGCGGGGGCCGCTGGGCCTGCGGGGGCGCGGGCGGCGGCTGGTGGCCCGGCCCGGCGCCCGGCGGGCGGGCGGAGGTGGCCAGGTTGTAGTCGTAGCCGCACTCCTCGCAGTACCGGCCGGTCTGCGGGCTGCGGCAGATCGGGCAGGTGACCAGCCCGGTGGTGGGCGGGGGCGGCGGCGGAGCGCCGTACGGGCCGGGGGCGCCGGGCGCGCCCGCGGCGGGCCCGGTGGGCGTGCCGGCGGGCGGGGTCGGGGTGCGGCGCGGCTCGAAGTAGCCGCCACCGCCGGCGGGGGTGCCGGACGGCGGGGTGCTGCCCGGGCCCGGCCCGACCGGCGGGTAGCCGGAGGAGGTGTACGGGGGCGGGCCGGGCGGGCCCGGCGGTGGCGCGGCGGGGCCGCCGGGGTGCGCCTGGGCACCCGGCTGCCCCTGGGCGCCGGGCTGGGCCGGGCCGTTCGGGAAGCCGGGGATCGCCAGGCCGGGCGGCGGCGTCATCGGGAAGCCGCAGTAGTCGCACCAGTCCTCGGCCTGTGACTCGTGTCCCCTAGGGCAGATCGGCATCAGGTCCCCACTCCAGCAGGTTCGGGTCCGGCGGGTGTCCGGCTCACTTCTTCACGCGCACGGTCTTGGTCGACCGGGTCTCAAGGGTCATCGAGTCGGCCTCGCTCACGTTCTTACGGAACCGAACGGTACCCTCCCGCTCGTCGACCACGTCCACCACCTTCCGCAGCAGCTTGAGGGTGCCCTCGTTGCCGCTGGCGTATGCGAGTCGGACGGCGGTTCCGAGTCTGGCGCTCGCCAGCGCCAAGTCGCCCGCCCGGTGGGCCTCCAGGCCGTCGCGGATCGAGTCGGCCAGTTCGGCCTGCCCGGTGTAGTGCGCGACCTGCTGGTTGATCCGGGTCGAGGAGGCCGGGTCGTCCGTCCACACGGCGCGCACCAGGCCCTGGCCGAGCACCTCGGCGGTGCCGTCGGGGTGCGGCAGGACCAGGCTGATCCGGGCCGCCAGCATCTCGCTGCCGACGGCCGCCGGCGGGACCTCCACGCACACGTGGTAGTCCCGGGACTCGTCGCCCCAGGAGCCGGTCGGGTAGTCCGCGGCCCGGGTGCCCGCCGCGCTGCGGCGGTCGGTGAGGTCCTCGAACGCCGGGGCGGCCTGCTTGACGAACCGGACCCGGGCCCCGGCCGGGGTCCACACCCGCAGGGCGACGTCGGCGACCTGCTTGCCCATCGTGGTGGACATGACGGCCCGGAAGTCGTCGGCCAGGCCCGCGGACTCGGCGACGATGTCGACGGTGCCGAGCAGCGCGGAGGCGACCTTCCGCAGCTCGGCGACCTCCCAGTCGGTGCCGACGCCCCGGCAGTCGGCGGTGAAGTACCCGGCGGCGGCGTCCAGGGCGCGCTGCAGGTCGGCGGGCTTCTCGTGCTCGTTGCGGCCGTCGGTGAGCAGGACGGCGTGCCGGATCGCGCTTCCCGGGCGGGAGGCGAACAGCTGCTGCGCCTTGGCTATCCAGGTGCCGATCGCGGTGCCGCCGGACGGGTCGAGCCGGCGCAGCGCGTCCTTGGCCTGCTCGCGGGTGTGCCGGCCGGCGACGGCCAGCCGGCCGTTGCCGGGATAGACGTCGACGGCCTCGTGGGTGCCGGCGACCACGGCGAAGGCGACGCCGTCGCGCAGTTCGTCGACGGCGACGGCGGTGGCCTCGCGGGCGTGCCGCATCTTGGTGCCCGGGTACTCCATCGAGCCGGAGCAGTCGATCACCAGCACCACGGCGGCGTCCGGCCCGGGGGCGCCGATCGGCCGCCCGCCGGAGGTGCCGCCGCCGGTCGCGGTGACCGTGACGATGGCGTTGACCTCCTGGGCGCCCTGGGCGAGGTACTCGTTCTGGAAGACGTCGACGTCGAACCGGGGCGCGTCGGGCTTGGACAACGAGGCCATGCGGAGAGCTCCTCTGCCGGAGGGTCGGTGGCGGTGGCGGTGGCGGTGGTCGTGGTGTCGTCGGTGCGGTCGCCGCTGGTGCCGTCGGCGGCCGGGTCAGTCCGCGGCGGGTGCGGCGGCCGGGGTCGCGGCGGCGGTGGCGCCGGACACCGGGACGGGCGGCGCGCTCGGGACGGGCGGCACGGCGGGCGGTGCGGCGGGCGCGGGCGGGGCG
>NZ_BAAANS010000088.1:0-23355 GCF_039529925.1 Kitasatospora saccharophila
GCCGGGATGGTCCCGCTGCGCATCAGCCGGTCCCAGACCAGCGGCGGGGCGCCGTCCGGGGCGGCGGCCGCCCCCTGGTGCCAGGGCGCGCCGGGCGCGGGCGGGGTCGGCGGGCGGCCGTAGCCGGGCGGGGCGGCGGGCGGCTGGGCCGGGGCGGGCCGCTGGGGCTCCTCGGCGGTCAGCGTGCGGCTGCGCACCCGGTAGAGGCCGGTGTCCAGGTCGTCGGCCTTCTCCAGGGCGACCTGGAGCGGACCCATGAAGCTGTACCGCTGCGCCTCCGCGTACTCGCGGACCATCCCGGCCAGCTCGTTGCCGAGCTGGGTGGAGTAGGGGCTGAGCCGCTCGTGGTCGTGCGGGCTGAGCTCGACGATGAAGTCGTTCGGGACGACCGTGCGGTCCCGGTTCCAGATGGTGGCGTTGTTGTCGCACTCGCGCTGCAGGGCGCCGGCGATCTCCACCGGTTGGACCTCGGACTTGAACACCTTCGCGAAGGTGCCGTTCACGAGACCTTCGAGTCGCTGCTCGAACTTCTTCAGGACTCCCACGGGGCACCCCCTCTCAGGGCGTCGGACGGGCCGGCTCGTCGGCTGGAAAGCGGTACTTCCGTACTGATCGTATCCACGCCCGGCCCTTCCGTACGGTTCCCCGCCTAGGTCGCGCCCGGAGGGGTACCCGCCGGACGGCCCGCTCACTCGTTCGCCCGGCCTCCGGTTGCGGGCCGCCGGGAGCCGTGCAGGGAGGGCCCGGGGAATGGATTCGCAGGTACGGCTCGGGGCGTGCTAATGTTTTCCATGTCGGAAGGGGCGCCCGCAAGGGAGCCGAACGGAAGACCTCGAGAGATGCGGTAAGCTTCTCGACAGGTCGGAAGAAGCGGTAAGCAACTGAAGACAAACACCCATGCGCGGGTGGCGGAATAGGCAGACGCGCTGGATTCAGGTTCCAGTGCCCGAAAGGGCGTGGGGGTTCAACTCCCCCCTCGCGCACAGCGAAGCCCCCCAGATCTTCGGATCTGGGGGGCTTTCTCGTTCTCCGATTTCGGTGCACCAGAACCGGGCCGACCCGGGCCGGTCCGGCTGACGGCCGATCGGCTCAGTGCGCGGGCAGCACCGCGTGCAGGACGAAGCCGCCGTCGGGGGCGGGGGCGGCGGTGAAGGTGCCGCCGAGCAGGGCGGCGCGTTCGCGCAGGCCGATCAGGCCGTGGCCGCCGCCGGGGAGCGGGGCGCCGACCGGCTCCGGGTCCGGGGGGAGGGCCGGCGGGGGGCCGTTGCGGACCTCGACGTGCAGCCTGCCGCCGCGGGCGGCGACCTTGACGGTGACCGGGGCGCCGGGGGCGTGCTTGCTGATGTTGGTCAGGCCCTCCTGGACGGTGCGGTAGGCGGCCCGCTCGACGGCCTCGGGCCAGGACCGGCGGCCGGGGTCGAGCCGGCTGCTGACGGCCAGCCCGCTGCCCTCGATCAGCCGGGGCAGGTCGGCCAGGGTGGGCTGCGGGGCGAGCGGGGTGCCCGGGACGCCGGCGGCGCGCAGCACGCCGACCATCTGCCGCAGTTCGTCGAGGGTGCGGACGGAGAGCTCGCGGATGGTGCGGGCGCCCTCGCGGGCGGCCGGGTCGGTGCTGGAGACCTGGACCGCCCCGGCCTGGATCGAGATCAGGCTGACCTGGTGCGAGACCACGTCGTGCATCTCGCGGGCCAGCCGGGCCCGTTCGGCGGTGAGCACCTTCTCGGCGAGCAGCCGGCTCTCGCGCTGTCGGCCGGCGGTGAGTTCGGTGACGCGTTCGGCGAGCTCGCGGCGGGTGCGGGCGAGCATGCCGAGGGCGGCCGGTCCGGCGCCGAGCATCACGGACTGGATGGCGTACAGCGCGTTGTCCCGGCTGAGTTCGAACAGGTCGGGGTCGAACGGCCAGTGGAAGAACTCGACCAGGGCGAAGGCGGTGGCGCAGGCGACCGGGACGCGGGGCCGGGGCCAGGCGGCGGCCACCGCGTAGACGGCGGTGAGCGGGGCGAGCCAGATCTCGTTGAAGAACGCCCCGGGCAGGGTGAGCAGGGCCACCGGCAGGGGGTGGCGGCGGCGCCACAGCAGGACGACGACGGAGAGCGCGGAGAGGGCCAGCTGCCAGGGCGCGGAGTCCTTGGCGACCAGGGCGGAGTCCATCGCGGCGAGCAGCACCGGGGCGAGCAGGGCGGCGCGCGGGGAGCGCAGCCAGGCCGGGGCGCGGCGGCGGGGCGCGGCGGGCTCCTCGGGGGTCACTCCCCGTCCCGCCGGTCGCGGACCAGCCCGGCGCGGTGGGCGATGACGGCGGCCTGGACCCGGTTGGCGGCGCCGAGCTTGCCCAGGATGGCGCTGATGTGGTCCTTGACGGTGCCGGTGCCGAGGAACAGCCGGTCGGCTATCTCGGCGTTGGACAGGCCCTCGCCGAGCAGCGCCAGCACGTCCAGTTCGCGGCCGGTGAGCCGGCCGGTGAGGGTGGCGGCGGTGGTGTCGGGGCCGCCGCCCTCGACGTAGCCGCTGATCACGGTGCGGGCCACGCTCGGGGAGAGCACGCTGCCGCCGGCCGCGAGCACCCGGACGGCGTGCACCAGCTGTTCGGGGGCGGTGTCCTTGAGCAGGAACCCGGCGGCGCCGGCCCGCAGCGCGGTGCCGATGTGCTCGTCGGTGTCGAAGGTGGTGAGCATCGCGACGGCGGGCGGGTCGGGCAGCGCGCGCAGCCGGCGCAGCACGCTGATGCCGTCCAGGTCGGGCATCCGGACGTCGAGCAGGACCACCTGCGGGGCGAGCTGGCGGGTCAGCAGCTCGGCCTGGCCGCCGGAGCAGCCGCCGACCACCTCCAGGTCGGGTGCGGTGCCGACGATCAGGCCGAGCCCGGAACGGACCAGCACCTCGTCGTCCACGATCAGGACCCGGGTCGGCGGCATGTCTCTCCCTGGTGGGGGCGGGTTCGGGCCCGGGGCGGTCCGGTACCCCCGCCGATCGGCGGGGGTGGGAATCCGCTACCGGATTCACGCAATTCTCATCTCCGCTGGGCAACCATGGAAATCGGGGTGGAGTGCGCGGGACCGCGAGCGGATGCGCCCCTGTGATCGATCGTCTGGAATGGTTGCTGTGTCCACTGTGAAGACGGCTTCCCCGGCCGTGTCCCCCACCAACGGCGAGGGCCCCGGTCCGCTGGCACGGTGGCGGCCGCGGGCCGCCGCGTCGACCGTCTGGTACCTGCGGCTGATGGCCCTGCTGAACCTGGCGGCGGTGCTGTCGGTGCCGTTCCGGGCCGAGGTGCGGCGCCACAACACGGGTGAGTTCTTCACCCCCTACCTGATGACCGCCGGCCTGGTCTCGGTGCTCCTGGCGCTGTTCCTGGCGGTGGCGATGCGCCGGCGCAAGCGGGCGGCGTGGATCTTCAACTTCGGCCTGGCCGGGGTGACGTTCCTGGGCTTCCTGGCCCTGCTGGCCTGGGGCGACCGGTACAAGGACCACGTCTGGAACTACTTCTCGGTGGTGCTGACCGGCCTGTTCCTGGTGGCGCTGCTGGTCTCCCGCAAGGAGTTCACCTCCAAGGGGGACCGCTCCAACCCGGGGACCGCGGCCGCCGCCGCGGTCGGCGGGCTGCTGGTGGGCGGGCTGGTCGGCTCGGTGCTGGTGCAGCTGACCAACGAGGTCTCCGGCGCCGGCTTCGGCACCCGGTTCAGCTACGCGGTGCACCGGATGATCACGCTGAACCCGTCCGAGCGGGTCCGCGACGTGGTGCTGGTGCCGACCTGGGTCAACGCGGCGATCAACGTGATGAGCGCGGTGCTGTTCCTGCTCGTGCTGTACGTGGCGTTCCGCTCGCCGCGCGGCGAGGAGCTGCAGACCGACGAGGACCAGGCCCGGCTGCGCGAGCTGCTGGAGAAGCAGGGCGAGCGGGACTCGCTGGGCTACTTCGCGCTGCGCCGGGACAAGGCGGTGGTGTTCTCCCCGTCGGGGAAGGCGGCGATCGCCTACCGGGTGGTCGGCGGCGTCACGCTGGCCTCCGGCGACCCGATCGGCGACCCGGAGGCCTGGCCGGGGGCGATCGACGCCTGGCTGGCGGAGGCCCGCGAGCACGCCTGGGTGCCGGCCGTGATGGGCGCCTCCGAGGAGGCCGGGGTGATCTACGCCCGGCACGGGATGGACGCGCTGGAGCTGGGCGACGAGGCGATCGTCGAGCTGGACGAGTTCTCGCTGGACGGCCGGGCGATGCGGGTGGTCCGGCAGGCGTACAACCGGGTCAAGCGGGCCGGGTACACGGTGCGGATCCGCCGGCACGGGGACATCCCCGAGTGCGAGATGGCCGAGCTGGTGGCCAGGGCCGACCACTGGCGGGACGGCGCGACCGAGCGCGGCTTCTCGATGGCGCTGGGGCGGCTCGGCGACGCGGGCGACGGGCGCTGCGTGATGCTGGAGTGCTTCGACGGGGACGGCGAGCTGCGGGCGCTGCTGAGCTTCGTCCCGTGGGGCCGGCACGGGCTGTCGCTGGACCTGATGCGGCGCGACCGGGACAGCGAGAACGGCCTGATGGAGTTCATGGTGATCGAACTCCTGCAGCGCGCGCCGGAGGTGGAACTGGAACGCGTCTCGCTGAATTTCGCGATGTTCCGGTCGGTTTTCGAGCGCGGTTCGAAGTTGGGCGCCGGTCCGGTGCTGCGGCTCTGGCGTTCGGTGCTGGGATTCTTCTCCCGCTGGTGGCAGATCGAGTCGCTGTACCGGGCGAACGCGAAGTACCGGCCGATCTGGGAACCGCGCTACCTGCTCTTCGAGAAGAGCGGCGAGATTCCCCGGATCGGCATCGCCTCGGCCCGCGCGGAGGGGTTCATCACGGCGCCGAGCATGCCGGCGCTGTTCCGCCGCAGGCACGGGTGAGCGGGCTTCCCGGCCGGGTACGGCAGGGGAAGGGGGGTGGTCCCTCCGCCGGGGGGCGGAGCGGGCCCGGGGTCAGCCCAGGGGATGACCCCGGGAGCGGTTCCCGGAGCCGATGCCGCGGGGCGGCCCGGTGCGTAGGGTCGGATACGGGGCGCGGAGGAAGCGGTGACCCGGGTAGGAACGGAATCGACGGGAGAAACGGCTCGTGAAGCAGATCACCCACGCGGGGGGCGTGCGACCGAAGTGGTGGGCGGTATTCCGCCGGGCCGCGGTCGCGGAGTGGGGGGAGCTGTTCGCTTCCGTGAAGGAGCAGCTGGTGCGGCGGAAATTCGCCGCCGTGCCGCTGGCGACCGCGGCGACCGCGCTGGTGCTGCTGTTCTCGGTGGTGCAGCACCTGCCGGGCGGGGACCGGTTCGTGTCCGACATCGGGGTGGTGAAGGCGGCGCTGCCGCTGGACGTGTCGCTGCTGCGCACCCCGCTGTCGCTGTACGTGCCGGCCCTGGACCTGCCGGTGTGGGGGGCGCTGGCGCAGGTGTTCCTGGTGTTCGGGATCGCCGAGGTGGTGCTGGGGCGGCGGCTGACCCTGGTGGTGGCGTACGTCTGCACCCTGGCGGGCACGCTGTTCGCCCGGATCGGGGTGGCGCTCGGCCCGCACCACGCGCTGGGCTTCCCGCGCTGGGTGGCGCACGTGCGCGACACCGGGCCCTCGGCGGCGGTGGTGGCGCTGGCCGTGGTGGTGGCGCTGCGCTGCCGGGCCTGGTGGACCGGCGGGGCGGTGGTGCTGGCGATGACGGCGGAGGCGCTGGTGCTGCCGAACCTGGCCGGTTTGGAGCACCTGGTGGCGATCAGCGCGGCGGTGCTGATCGCGGTCTGGGTCGAGGTGTTCGGCGACTACTGGCCGCGGGTGCTGACCGGGGTCGGGGCGGCCGCCTCGGTGGCCGCGAAGGGCCGGACCAGGGCGGCGGTCGCGCCGTAGGCCCGCCCTGATCCGGCTCCCGGGGGTTCAGCCGCGCGGCAGCGGCATCTCGAAGTAGACGACCTTGCCGACCGCCTTGCGGGAGGTGCCCCACTTCTCGGCCAGCTTGCTGACCAGGTTGAGGCCGCGGCCGCGCTCGGACATCGACTCGGCGGGCTCCAGCGAGGGCAGGTTGTGGTTGTCGTCGCTGACCTCGACCAGCAGCTTGTCGACCCGGATCAGCTGGAGCTGCACCTCGGCCCGGGCCACCCGGACCGCGTTGGTGACCAGCTCGGAGACCAGCAGTTCGACGGTCTCGGCGAGGGCGTCGAGCTGCCAGGTGGCGAGCTGGTCGCGCACCAGCCGGCGGGCCCGGCCGACCTCCAGCTCGGTGACGCCGAGCTGCCAGGTGGCGACCTCGGTCGGCGGGACGCCGTCGAAGCGGGCCACCAGCAGCGCGATGTCGTCCTGCCGGTCGTCCGAGTGCAGGGTGTTCAGCACGGTGTCGCAGGCCTCGTCCGGGGTCTGCCCGGGGTCGATCAGGTTGCCGCAGAGCGCCGCCAGGCCCTCCCCTATGTCGCCGCCGCGGACCTCGACCAGGCCGTCGGTGCACAGCACCAGCATCGAGCCGTCCGAGACGTCGATCTTCTTGGTCTGGAACGGCACCCCGCCGACGCCGATCGGCGCGCCGGAGGGCAGCTCCAGCAGTTCGCCGCGGCCGTCGGGGTGCACCAGGACCGGCGGGACGTGGCCGGCCGAGGCGAGCTCGCAGGTGCGGTTGATCGGGTCGTAGACGGCGTACAGGCAGGTCGCCAGGTGGTCGTCGCCGAGCTTGTGGGCCAGGTTGTCGAGGTGGCGCAGCAGCTGGCCGGGCGGCAGGTCGAGGGCGGCCAGGGTCTGCATGGCGGTGCGGAAGCGGCCCATCGCGGCGGCCGAGTGCAGGCCGTGGCCCATCACGTCGCCGACCACCAGGGCGACCCGGCTGCCGGGCAGTTGGATGGCGTCGAACCAGTCGCCGCCGACCTCGGCCTTGCGGTCGCCCGGCATGTAGCGGTGGGCGACCTGCACGCCGGGGATCCGCGGCGGCCGGGTCGGGATCATCGAGCGCTGCAGGGTGGTGGCGACCTTGGACTCGGCGCGGTGCAGCCGGGCGTTGTCCAGCGAGAGCGCGGCCCGGGCGGCGATCTCCTTGAGGGTGTCGGCGTCGGAGCGGGTGAACGGCGTCCGGTCGGAGAGCCGCAGCAGCTTGAGGATGCCCAGCACGGCGCCCCGGGCGGACAGCGGCAGCACCAGCATCGAGCGGCCGATCACGGCGGGCTCCAGCTCGGGGCCGCCGAGCGAGGCGGCGTAGTCGACCGCGACGTCCGCCGAGATCAGCGGCACCAGCACCGGCTGGTTCTCCTGCAGGGCCAGGCCGGGCGGGGTGGAGCGCGGCATGGCGAGCAGCGAGCCCTCGTCCAGGACGTGGTTCCAGCGCTGCGAGGAGGCGTTGAAGGTGCGGGCGACCCGGCGCAGCATGGTGGCGTCGTCGGGGGAGCCGACCGGCAGTTCGGCGTCCGAGATCAGGCTGTCGAGCAGGTCGACGCAGGCGAAGTCGGCGACCCGGGGGACCAGCACCTCGCACAGTTCGCGGGCGGTGGTGTCCAGGTCCAGGGTGGTGCCGACCTGGCTGCCGACCGAGGCGAGCAGCGCGAGGTCGCCGTCGTCGGGCAGCCCGCGGACCACCTCCACGCCGGTGTCGGAGCCGGGGGCGGGGGCGGCCGTCCGGCTCGGCGGGACGGCGGCGGGGGCGGCGAGGGCGGCGGTGAGTTCGGGGGCGGCGGCGGGGTCGATGGCGGGGACTCCCGGGGTCGGGCCGTGGGCGGCGGCGTCGCGCGGTGCGGGGACGGAGCTGCCGGGCCGCGGGTCCACCGGCCCGGCGGGCGGTATCCGTACCCCGGGGCGGGCCGGGGCACCCGCGCCCGGCGGCGGTCCGTCCGGGCGGCGGGCGGCGCGCTGCTGCGGGGTGGGGTAGCGGCGGCCGAGGCCGGCGGCGATCCGGGCGGTGCCGCCGCCCTCCGGGGAGGACTGGTAGGGCACCACCGGCAGCCGGGTCGCGGCGTCCACCCGCAGGGCGGGCGGGCCGGCCTGGGCGAGGGCGTCCAGCAGTCGGCGGCGGCGCTCCTCGGAGCCCGGCGGGAGCAGCGCGGCGAGCGCCTCGGCGGCGGCCGGGCCGGGCGGGGCGAAGGCGGCGTCGACCTGCTGCGGGCGGGCCGCGGCGGGCGCGGCGGCGTACGGCACGAGGCGTTCGCCGAGGGCGATCCGGGGGCCGGCGGCGCGCAGCGGCCGGGCGTCGGTGGCCAGCAGGAGCAGCGAGCGGCCGACCGGTTCGACCAGCGGGTAGGCCCACCACAGCACGTCGCGCGGGCGCTCCTCGCGGTCGTGCACGGTGAGCGGGCCGGCCCACGGGCCGTCCAGCACCAGGTCGTCGAGGGTGTCGAGGGCGTCGCCGCGGTGGGCCTGGCCGGTGCCGTCCGGGCGGGGGTCGACGGCGGGCAGCAGGCCGCGCGCGGCGCGGCCGAGGGTGACCTCGGCGCGGTGGCCGAACAGCTCCTCCGCGGTGCGGTTCCACAGTGCGATCCGGCCGTCCGGGTCGACCAGTACGGCGGCGACCCGGAGCAGGGCGACCACTCCGGCGGGTGGTGTGGAGTCGGGCTGGTCCACCATGGGTATCGGTCTGCCCCTTTGTTGTGCTTGCTGCTCCTCCTGGCCGGTGCGCGCGTCCTTGCGCGCGCCCTCCAATGAAGCACGGAGACGGCTGGAGGAGGTAGTCAATCGGGCAGATTCGTCCGTATCAGTTGCGTGTCGCCCGCCGTGCGCCCCCGGGGTGCTACGGCGCCACCCGATCGGGTGCGCGGCGCGCCCCGGTAGGGTGGCCAGGGTGAGCGTACCGAGCGTCGAGGTGTGGGCGGACCCGGAGCGGCGGGACCTGGAGGAACGGGTCGCGGCGGCCGAGCTGGCCTGGCTGACCCTGGACGTCGACGTGGCCACCCTGCGGGTGGGGATCGACAACTTCGCGCTGGCCCACCACCAGCTGCTCGGCCCGCTGTACGCCGAGCTGGACGAGCTGGACGCGCTGATCGCCGAGTCGGTGGCGGCGCTCAGCGGCGACCCGGAGGACCTGCGGCGGGCCCGGGAGGCCCGCGAGCGGGTCGAGCCCGCCGAGGAGCGCGGTCCGCGCGAGGGCGAGCCGGAGGCCCGGCGGGTCCGTCCGGACAAGGACGCCCAGCGGGTCTACCGCGAGCTGGCCCGCCGGGCCCACCCCGACCTGACCACCGACCCGGCCGAGCAGGAGCGCCGCTCGGCGTTCATCGCCCGGGTCAACGAGGCGTACGCGCTGGCCGACGCGGCGGAGCTGGAGCGGCTCGCCGAGGAGTGGTCCTCCTCCCCGGACTCGGCGCCCGCCGCCGACTCCCCGGACCGGCTGGGCTGGCTGCGCCAGCGCCTGGAGTGGCTGTCCGGCCGGATCACCGCGCTGGCGGTGGAGCGGGTGCGGCTGGAGCGGACGCCGATGGGCGAACTGCTGCTGCTGCGCCCGGAGGAGCCGGAGCGGCTGCTGGAGGACCTCGCCGAGCGGCTGCTGGCCACCGCCGCCGAGCGGCAGGCGCGGCTGGCCGCGCTGCTGCCCGACAATGGCCCGAACGACCCGTCCGACCACGCACCCCGGGAGAACCCCTCGATGTTCGCTCAGCTGCCCACCGCCGACGCCGCCTCGGTGCCCGCCGACGCCGTCCTGCTCGACGTCCGCGAGCAGGACGAGTGGGACGCCGGGCACGTGGACGGCGCGCTGCACATCCCGATCGGCCAGGTGGTGGCCCGCCTCGACGAGCTGCCCGAGGGGCGGCTGTACGTGATGTGCCGGGTCGGCGGGCGCTCCGCCCAGGTGGTGCAGTACCTGGTGGCGGGCGGCCGGGACGCGGTCAACGTGGACGGCGGGATGTTCGCCTGGGAGGCCGCGGGCCGTCCGATGGTGAGCGGCACCGGGCAGCAGCCGTTCGTCCTGTAGGGCGGACGCAAGGGCCCGCGCCCCTGTTCGAACGCGTGGGCGGTACGGCAGGATGGCCGCCGTGCGCGTCTGGTCCAAGCCCGCCCGGGTGGTGCTGGTGCTCGCCGGGGTGGCCCTGGGGGGCGGCGTCCTGGCGTTCCTCGGCGTGCTCTTCCTGTACGTGGCGCCCGCGAACTCGGTGTCCAAGGAGTACCGGACCCAGATCGACCGGGTGGTCTACCCGGAGTTCGAGCAGAACTGGAAGCTGTTCGCGCCGGACCCGCTGCAGCGCAACGTCACGGTGGACGCCCGGGTGCAGAGCATCGGCGCCGACGGGCAGGTCGTCACCGGCGACTGGCACGGGCTGACCGCGCAGGACTGGGCGGCGATCCGGCACGACCCGGCGCCCAGCCACCTGGACCAGAACCTGCTGCGCCGGGCCTGGGACTTCTACGAGTCCACCCACGGCGAGGGCGACGTCCGGGCGGTGCCCGGTTCGCGCGGGCAGCTGGCCGAGCGGTACCTGGAGCGGATCGCGCTGCAGCGGATCGGCGGGGACGGCGGCCGGGTGATCCAGGTCCAGCTGCGGGTCACGCTCACCGCCGTCGCCCCGCCGCCCTGGAGCACCGAGCAGGTGGACACCGCCCCGCACTCCCGCGAGCTGCCCTGGTGGCCGGTCCAGCCCGAGGACCGGGAGGGCCTGTGACGGGCCCCGCCGCCGTCCGGGCCGCGCTGCCGCGCCTGCTGACCACCCTCGCCCCCCACCAGGCCGCCGTGGTGCGGATCGGCGTGGCCGGCACCTGGGGCGCCTACCTGCTGCGCGAGTGGCCCAACCGGCGGGTGCTGTACGGGGACCGCTCGCCCTGGTCGGCGGCGCTGAACGAGCGGCTGCTGGCCGACACCCACGCGTTCACCGCGCTGTCCTGGAGCGACGGCCGCTGGTGGTTCGAGGCGGTCTACCTGCTGGCGCTGCTGTCGGCCCTCGCGCTGGCGCTGGGCTGGCGGACCAGGGCCTCCTCGGTGCTGTTCGCGCTGACCGTGCTGTCGCTGCAGAACCGGAACGTGTTCCTCGGCGACGGCGGCGACAACCTGGTCCACCTGATGGCGATCTACCTGGTGTTCACCCGCTGCGGCCGGGTCTGGTCGCTGGACGCCCGCCGCCGGGCCCGCCGACCCGGCAAGGACCCGTCCGAGTGGGGCGAGCCGCGGGCGCTGGCCGACGCGCTGGCCGCGATGCTGCACAACTGCGCGATGCTGGTGATCGCCGTCCAGGTGGTGCTGGTGTACGCCACGGCCGGCTGGTACAAGGTGCAGGGCTCCCGCTGGCAGGACGGCACCGCGGTCTTCTACCCGCTGAAGCTGGGCTACTTCACGCCCTGGCCGGAGCTGTCCGGGCTGCTCGGCGGCAGCCTGCTGGTCACCTTCGCGCTGACCTACGGCACCGTGGTCATGCAGGTCGGCTTCCCGTTCTCGCTGGCCGCGCGGCGGCTGAAGAACGTGCTGCTGGCGGTGATGGTGGTCGAGCACCTGGCGATCGCGCTGCTGCTCGGGCTGCCGTTCTTCTCGCTGGCGATGGTCTCCGCGGACGCGGTGTTCCTGCCGACCGCCTTCCTGCTGGCGGTGCGGGGGCGGGCGGCCGGGTGGTGGGCGGCCCGGCGCCCGGAGCGGCCGGGCGAGCCGGGCGGGCCGGTGGAGGCGTCGGCGGGCGGGTCGGCAGAGGCCGGGGCAGCGGAGGCCGGGGCGGTACAAGCCGGGCCGGGGCGGGCGTCGGCGGGCGAGCCGGTGGGCGGGCCCGGCGACTGACGAGCCGCCGGGCGAAAAGTCGTTAAGCTCGCGGTATGTCCTGGTTCACGGCCCTGCGCGACACCGCGAAGGCCGGGCTGACCGTGGACCGCTCGCTGACCAACCCGAAGCGGGCGCTGCGCGGGGCGGTGGCGGCCGCGCTGGTGGTCTTCCCGACGCTGCTGCTGTTCGGGCCCGCGCAGGCCACCTCGGCGGCGATGGGCGCGTTCATCGCGGGCACCGCGACCTTCCAGCGCTCGTTCCGGCCGCGCGCCTCGCTTGCGCTGGTGGCCGCCGCCGGGCTGGGCCTGTCGACCTTCCTGGGCTACGTGGCGGTCGGCATCCCGGGCGCGTACCCGGTGCTGCTGGCGCTGTGGGCGTTCGGCGCCGGACTGGCCTGGGCGATCGGGCCGACCGCGGGCGTGGTGGCCGCGAACACGCTGGCGGTGATGATGGTGGTGGTGCAGCTACCGGTGTCGGTGCCCACCGCGATCGAGCACGGGCTGCTCTGCTCGGTCGGCGGCGCGGTCCAGGCCCTGGTGGTGACGCTCTGGCCGATCGACAGCTGGCGGGCCCAGCGCGACGCGCTGGCCGACATCTACGCCGGGCTCGGCGACTACGCCCGCCGGCTGCGGCACGACCCGGTGGCGCAGGTCGATCCGGAGCCGTTCATCGTCGGCCGGCAGGCCGCCAGGCTGACCGCCCGGCAGGCCCGGCGCCGCCCGCCCGAGCTGCGCGGGCTGCGGACCATCGCCGAGCGGATCCGCCCGGCGCTGGCGGCGCTGGCCGATCCGCGGGTCGGGGCCGCCGAGGAGGGCCCGGAGCGGGACCGGGCCCGGGAGGTGCTGGCCGCCGCCGCCGAGGTGCTGGACGCGCTGACCCGGGCGATCCGCAGCGGCGACCCGCTCCGGCTGCCCAAGGACACCCCGGGTCTGACGCTGGCCCGCCCCGGCAGCGGCAGCGGCGAGGACCTGCTGCGCGGCGGCGCCCGCCGCTCGGCCCGCCGGCTCTCCGGCCTGCTGGGCCGGGCCGCCGACCGGCTCGACCGGCAGGACCGCGGCACCGTGCAGACCCGCACCGAGCCCACCACCGGCCTGCGCCGCCCGCCGCTGGCCAAGGTCGCGCCCGCCGCGCTGGCCACCGTCGGGCGGCAGCTGCACCGGCACTCGGCGATCTTCCACCACGCGGCGCGGATGGCGGTGGTGGTGACCTCCGCCTACCTGGCGGCCCGGCTGCTGCGGATCGAGCACGGCTACTGGGCGCCGATGACCACGGCGATGGTGATGCGCCCGGACTTCGCGCAGACCTTCAGCCGCGGCGTGGCCCGGGTGGCCGGGACGGCCGCCGGGGTGCTGCTGTCCACCACCGTGGTGCAGCTGTTCGACCCGGGGGACTGGGTGCTGGCGGTGCTGGCGGTGTGCTGCATGGGCCTGGCCTACCTGACCATGCGCACCGGGTACGCGGTGACCACGGTGGCGATCTCCTCGTACGTGGTGTTCCTGCTCGGCCTGCAGCCGGGCGACCCGGTGCGGCTGGCGGTGGACCGGGTGTCGATGACGCTGCTGGGCGGGTTCATCGCGCTCGCCGCGTACGCGCTGTTCCCGACCTGGCAGACCGCCCGGCTGCCGGAGCGGCTGGCGGAGTGGCTGGCCTCGGCGGGGCGGTACGCGGCGGCGGTGTTCACCGCGTACGGGGACCCGGCGGGCGGGCACGCGGAGCAGGACGTGCGGCCGGCCCTGCTGGACGTGCGGGAGGCGCGCAGCGAGATGCTGGCGGCGCTGGACCGGGCCGAGGTGGAGCCGGTGCGGCACGACGAGCAGGTGCTGCGGGAGCTGAGCCGCAAGCAGTTCGACAAGGCCCGGTCGGCGGTCGGCATGCTGGACCGCTCCACCGTCCTGCTGGAGGCCCACCTGCCGGGGGAGGACGCCCCGCCGGTGCCCGGCGCCGCCGCGTTCGGCGAGGAACTGCGGGACGCCACCGCGCTGGCCGCCGCCGCGGTGCTGCTCGGCCAGGACGTCGACTTCACCCTGCTGCGCGAGGCCCACCGGACCTGGGACCACCAGCTGGCCGGGCTGCCCCGGGACGACCGGATCGACGTCACCCGGGCCGGGGCCCGGCTGGTCATGCAGGCCCTGACCGAGCTGGAGCGCTCGGTGCGGACGCGGCAGCGGGCGGCCCGGCCCGAGCCCGTACCGTTGGGGGCGTGAGCGACACCTCGGTGCCCCAGCTGGGCGAGCAGTACGACGACCTTGGCGACGACCGGGAGATCGGCGTCGGCCCGCACCCGGAGCCGTGGCCCGCCGACCCCCGGCTGGACCCGGAGCTGCTGGCCGCGGGCGACCGGCGCAACGTGGTGGACGGCTACCGGTACTGGCGGCACGAGGCGATCGTCGCGGACCTGGACACCCGGCGGCACGGCTTCCACGTCGCGGTCGAGAACTGGCAGCACGACTTCAACATCGGCTCGGTGGTGCGCACCGCGAACGCCTTCCTGGCCGAGGAGGTGCACATCGTCGGGCGGCGGCGGTGGAACCGGCGCGGGGCCATGGTCACCGACCGCTACCAGCACGTGCGCCACCACGGCTCGGTGGCCTCGCTGGCCGCCTTCGCCGCGGAGCGCGGGCTGCCGGTGATCGGGATCGACAACCTGCCGGGCGCGGTGCCGCTGGAGACCTTCCGGCTGCCGGAGCGCTGCGTGCTGCTGTTCGGGCAGGAGGGGCCGGGGCTGACCGCCGAGGCGTGGGAGCACGCGGCGGCGGTCTGCTCGATCGCGCAGTTCGGCTCGACCCGCTCGATCAACGCGGGCGCGGCCGCCGCGATCGCCATGCACGCCTGGGTGCGGGAGCACGCCGCCACCTCCTGAGCGCGCCCCCGCCGGGCGGCCTCAGGAGAACAGCAGCTTCCAGGTGTGCGGGCCGGGGTAGCCGTCGGCCTCGGCGCCGCTCCAGCCCCGGGCGCGCCGGAAGGCGGCCACGCCCCGCCGGTCGGCCTCGCCCCAGTCCCGGCTCGGGCCCTCCCGGTAGGCGGCGCCGAAGCCCTTGGCGACCAGCTGCCGCCCGAGCAGCAGCACGTCGTCGTTGACCTGGCCGGGGCCGAACCGGTCGGCGCCGGGGAAGGCCGGGGCCGGGGCCTGTGCGGGCGGCGGGGGCTTCGGGGCGCCGGGGTCGGCCGGGGTGGCGGGGGTCGGGGCGGTCGCGGGCGGGATGTCCTTGCCCTTGTGGTGCACCAGGTAGTCCCAGGTGTCCTTGCCCGGGTAGCCGTCCGCCTCGGTGCCGCGCCAGCCCTGCGCCAGCTGGAACGCCTCGGTGGCCTTCCGGTCGGCCTCGCCCCAGTCCGGGCTGGGTCCCTCCCGGTAGAACCGGCCGCCGCCGCGCTCGACCAGCATCTTCCCCAGCCGGGTCACGTACGGGTTGACCTGGCCGGGCCCGAACTTGTCCGCCCCCGGGAAGGCGTCGGAGTCCGGCGCGGGCATCGGCTGGCTCAGCCCCTTGTAGCGGTAGGGGAGGTAGCCGCTCGCGTTGCTCCAGTACGCGTACGGGGTGCTGCGCTTGGTGGTGCCGGGGCGGGTCTGCTCCAGGGCGGTGTACTTGGTGCGGGCGGCGTCCACCCAGCCGCCGAACAGGACGGTGTGCGAGCCGCCCTCCGGGTCCTTGGGGTTGTTGTAGACCAGCGCGTCGCCGGGCTGGAGGTCGTCCTTGGTGATCCGGTCGGCGAAGTCCGGCAGCGTCCAGGTGGTCTGGCTGCTGCCCAGGCCCCAGGCCATCGAGACGAAGCCCGAGCAGTCCTGCCGGTAGCCGTCCGACCAGTACTTGTTCATGCTGTACGGCACCTTCTGGTCCACCCAGGTCTGCGCCCGGCGCAGGATCTCGGCCCGGGTGGTGGCGGGCTGGGCGGCTATGGAGCGGTGGGCGGCGGGGTCCGCGCCGTAGGGTCCGGCCACCTCGCCCTGCGGGGAGTCGGGTATCAGCGGGCTGCTGTCGGTGCGCGGCGCGGCCGCGGCCGGGGCGGCGGCGGAGCCGCCCAGCACGCTGCCGGCGGCGGCCAGCAGGAAGGCCGCGCGGCGGGCCCCGAGGGGGCGGCGGCGGGGCGAGCGGACGGCGTGCAGCCGGGCCCGGCGGCGGTCGGCGCAGCCGCCGCAGGCGCAGGAGTCGTCCGGCTCGACATCGCTGAACTCCATCAGCACGGGTGGGTCCCGCCTTTCCTCGTGAGCTCGCTGAGTGGGACTCACGTTCCCCGGCGGAGGTGGCGCGGACCACCTGATGGGGCGTCCGACAGGGCGGTTCGGGTGAACGCGCGCACCGCGGGGTCGGGCGTGGCGAGGGTCGAAACGGGGCCAATGGGATGAAAGGGGCGAAAGTGAACGAAGTGGAAGGAAAGGTAATAAAGGGGAGCGAATGGGAAAGAAAGGGAAGGATAGGGAAGATTCGGGAGGGAAGCGGCGGGCGAGGGGGACTACTCCCACTGCCAGCGGATGCCGATCTGGCCGGGCTGCTGGTCGGCGGTGAGCACGTGGGCGCTGGCCGAGGCGCCGATCCACAGCGGTTCGCGGTGGCGGTCGACCTCGGTGCCCGGGGCGCGGTCGAAGCGTTCGCACTGGACCGGGACGGCGGCGGGGTCGAAGTGCACCTGCAGGACGTACTCGCGCACCGGGGCGGGGAAGAACCGGCCGTAGTCGGTGGTGGGGCCGGAGTCGGGGATCTGCACCTCGTACTCCAGGACGGTGGAGTCGCCCAGTGCCAGCGGCCGGTCGAGCAGCAGCTCGGCGACCAGCAGGCCGCTCAGCGGGCGGCGGCGGACCCGGCCGAGCCGGGCGTGCCGGACGGAGGTGATCTCGGGACAGCTCTGCACGCCCTCGTCGGCCTTGTGGACGACCACGTGCCGGGTGACGCCGTCCACGGTGGCCCGCACCACCTGGCGCATCCGCAGCAGGTGGCCGCGGCGGGAGGCGTCGACGTAGTAGGCGTCGTGGATGGACTGGCGCTCCAGCTGGCCGGCCGGCGGGGCGTCGAGCTCGGCGAACACCTCGACCAGTTCGGCCTGGCCGGGCCAGACCTGCTCCAGCCGCAGGCCGTCGGGGGCCGGGCCCTGGGTGACCCAGCGGCCGCGCGGGCGGGGCGGGCCGAGCAGGGCGGTGAGCGCGGTGTGGCGCAGCCCGAGCAGCTCCTCCAGCAGGTGCACGGCGCGCAGCGAGGTGGCGCGTTCGGGCTGGCTGCGGCCGCGCCGCCAGTAACTGAGCGTGGTGACGCTGACCCTGACGCCCTGTTTGGCGAGCGCGGCGCGGATCCGGTCGAGGCTGAGGCCGCTGTTCTCGACGGCGGCGTTCAGCACCTCGGCGAAACCGCCGGGCGGGACCGGCGCGGTCGTCGCGGCCGGTGCGGTCGGCGGGACCGGCGCGGCCTGGGGGGCCCGGGAGGGCTGCGGGGCCGGTGCGGCGGCCGGGGCCGGTGCGGTCGGCGGGGCGGGCGGCGGCGGTTCGCCGCTGTGGTCGCGCTGTCCGACCAGTCGGAGCCGGCCGGCGTGCTGCGGTTGTTGCGAGCCCATGCGACACCTTCCCCACCCGGCGGGTTCGGCGGGATCACCCCCGGCGCCACGGTGCTCGGCGGTGCTTCGGTGGTGCGTCGCCGAGCGTGTGGGAACCCTATGAGGGTTGAGAGGCTACGTCATTAATCAGGACATATGACAGTGGTCACGACAAGCATTTCGCAAGCGGACCGAACCGGCAACACCGCCGACACAGAGGTGCCGGGAGAACCCCGGAGGGCCTCCCGGCACCGCTGTCGGCGAGGGGTCAGGACACGCTGAGCGCGGTGTCGTCGACCACGAACGAGGTCTGCAGCGAGGAGTCCTCGACGCCGGTGAACTTCACCGCGACGCTCTGCCCGGCGTAGGCGCTCAGGTCGATCGTCCGCTGCGCGTAGCCGGTGCCGCGGTCCAGGTTGGAGTAGGTCGCGACGGTGGTGCCGTTCACCGAGACGGTCAGCTTGTCGTACGCGGTGCTGGTGGTGGTCTCGGCGGTGTCCACGTGCAGCCAGAAGCTCAGCTTGGCGGTGCAGCCGGACGGGACGGACACCGTCTGGGCGAGGCTGTCGGTGTGGGCGGAGCCGTAGCCGTCCAGCCACGCCTTCCAGGAGCCGCCGTGCGCGGCCTCGGAGGAGGAGTTGTCGACCACGCCCGAGGTGCCGGTCCAGGGAGCGGCGCTGCCGGTCTCGAAGCCGGGGTTGCCGAGCAGCTGGGCGGCGGTGCAGGAGCCGGTGGGCGGCGGGGTGGTGCCGCCGGAGCCGAGCAGGGCGGCGGCCAGGCCGTCGGCGACCGGGCTGCCCCAGCCGGTGACCTGGTCGTAGCCGGCCTTGGTGCCGAAGTCCTGGTTGGCGCCGCTGGTGACGTCGTGGAAGGCGCTGCCGTAGGAGGCGGAGTTGGTGACGGCGTAGATCTTCGGGTTGGCCTCGCCGAGCACCGGCTTGGCGGCGGCCAGCGCCTTCTGGTTGTACAGCGCGGCGAAGCCGGACCACAGCGGGGCTGCCGCCGAGGTGCCGCCGTAGACCTGCCAGCCGGGGCTGGAGCTGCCCTGGGTGTAGATCGCGAAGCCGCTGTTCGGGTCGGCGTTCGAGGCGACGTCCGGGACGGTGCGCATGGTGCCGGTGACGTTGGTGCCGGTCTGCCAGCTCGGCTTGGCGAACTGGGTGGAGACCCCGCCGCCCGCCGTCGACCAGGCGCTCTCCGAGCTGTACGCGGTGCCGGAGACCTTCAGGTTGGTGCCGCCGACGCCGGTGTTGTAGGGGCTGGAGGCGGGGAAGTCCACGGCCTTCACGGTCGAGCCGGAGGTCGAGCGGGTGCAGTCCCGGGAGCCGTCGTCGCCGGAGGCCGAGAAGATCGAGATGCCCTGGGCGGCGGCCTGCTTGAAGGAGTTGTTCACCGCCGTCATCGAGGAGGCGGTGGTGTCCGGCTCGCAGGAGCCCCAGGAGATGGAGATCACCGAGACCCGGTTGTCCGAGACGATCTTGGCGGCCATGTCGATCTCGCCCTGGTCGCTGTTGGGCGCCTCGTACACCAGCTGGGTGGCCTTCGGGGCGACGCCGCGGACGATCTCGGAGTCCAGCTCCACCTCGCCCTGGCCGTCGCCGGGCTTGGCGTCGTAGTTCGCGCCGTCCACCGACACGGTGCTCACCGCCGGGCCGGACAGGCCGAACTGGCTGTCGTAGGTGGTCAGGTTCGAGGACTTGTAGCCGTCGAACTCCCAGAGCGCCACGGTGGAGCCGGTGCCGTCCGCGCCCAGCTGGTTCAGCCGGTACGCGCCGTCGTACGTCGCCGGGCCGAAGCCGGACGGGGTGGCGTGCGGGGCGGACGCCTGCGGCTCCGCCAACCGGGTGGTGCGCACGGTGTGGTCGTTCAGGCCGCTGACGCCCTCGACCACGCCCGCCAGCGCGGCCGGCACCGAGGCGGCGGCGTCGTTGGCGAAGAACGTCCGGCCGCCCTGCTGCGGGTCGGTGTACGTCGACTCGTGGGTGCCGAAGGCGGCGGAGAGCTGCGCGCTGGTGCCGGTGGCGTTCACCACCTGGCGGTTGGCGCTGACCGAGTCGACCTTCAGCCCCTGGGCGGTGAGGAAAGCCCGGACCTGCTCGACACCGGCCGCGGTCGGGCCGAACCGGTCGGTGAATTGCGCGGGCGTCAGGTAGTGCCCGTATTCGGCGGTGCCGGGGGTGGCGACCGCCGCTAGGAAAGCGTCCAGTGCTGCGGTGTCGCGCAGTTTCAGCGAGACCGCCACGGATATCCGGCGGTCGGCCGGGACGTCGCCCTGCCGGTGCGAGCGGGCGACGGCCGGGGTGACGGTCTGCGGCAGGGCCACCCGGGCGGTGGCGTTGGGGGAGGGGGCGGCCTGGGCGGTTGCGGTGCCCAGGGAGACGGCGGCGAGGGGAAGGACCGCGAGGGCGGCGGCAAGGGCGAGCGAGCGGGGTCGCACGGGCTCCTCCGGAAATCTGGCGGCGTTCCGGGTTTCGAAAACGCTCGCCAGAATCTCTCAGAGAACTCGCGGGAAAAGGCCCATGCCCGGGCAATTGCTTACTAAAAAACAGTCAACTGTGAAGCGTGAATTCAATTCAGTGAATTGACCCCATTTCGCTCCGGTGCACACTGAATGTCAGGGGCGGCCGAGCCAGTGGCTCAGCGCCGCCCGCAGCTCGCCCCTGGTCGGGTCGGCGCAGGCCCAGGCCGCGTGCCCGTCCGGACGGACCAGCAGCACGGTGTCGCGCAGCTTGCCGTGCGGGTCGGCGGGGGCCGCGGTGACCACCCGCTCCGCCCAGGAGTCCGCCACCGACAGCTCGTCGTTGCTGACCAGCACCGCCTTCCCGGAGCGCAGCGCCTCGTGCAGCCGGGCCGGGCCGCCCGGCGCGTCCACCGCCAGGCGCAGGTCCGGGACCCGGCGGCCGACCAGCGGGTGGGCGCCCTTCTCGGCCGGGTAGGCGTACCCGAGGCCGGAGACCTGCTTGGCGCCCAGCTCGGCCAGCGGGCCCAGGTGGTCGGCGGCCGCGCCGATCGCCGAGCGCAGCACCCGGGTCGGGGCGTGCCGGCCCTGGGCGAGCCGGACCAGGGCGCCGGAGGAGCGCAGCACCGCCCGGCCGACCGGGTGGCGCTCGGTCTGGTAGGTGTCCAGCAGGGCGTCGGGGGACCAGCCGCGGAGCACCGAGGCCAGCTTCCAGCTCAGGTTGGCGGCGTCCTGCAGGCCGGTGTTCATGCCCTGGCCGCCGGCCGGGGAGTGGCAGTGCGCGGCGTCCCCCGCGAGCAGCACCCGGCCGGAGCGGTAGCCGGGGGCCTGGCGCTCGTCGCTGTGGAAGCGGGAGGTCCAGCGGACCTCGCCCAGGCCGAGGTCCCGGCCCGTCACCTCGCGCAGCAGGTCGGCGAGTTCGCCCGGCACCACCGGCTCGGAGTCCGGCACCTGGTGCTCGCGGCTCCAGCCGATCACCCGGTACCAGCCGTCGCCGAACGGGGCCAGGAAGGCGAAGCCGGCCTCGCCCGCGCCGGCCGTCAGCGGCTCCTCCGGCTCCCGCTCCAGCCGGACGTCGGCCAGCATCACCGAGCGCACCGCGGCCTCGCCGGGGAACGGGACGCCCAGCAGGTCGCGCACCGAGGAGTGCACGCCGTCGGCGCCGACCGCGTAGCGGGCCCGGAGGCTCCGCTCGGTGCCGTCGGCGGTGCGGGCGGTCAGCGTGACGCCCGCGGCGTCCTGCCGCAGGCCGGTCACCTCGGTGCCGCGGCGCAGTTCGGCACCGGCCTTGACGGCCCGTTCGCGCAGCACCCGCTCGGTGTTGTACTGCGGGGTGACCAGCACGAACGGGAAGCGGGTGGGCAGGCCGGCGAAGTCGACCCGGAGCCGGCCGAACACCCGCATCGAGGGCACCGGGCGGCCGGTGGCGATCAGCTCGTCGGCCAGGCCGCGGGCGTCCAGCAGCTCCAGGGTGCGGGCGTGCACGGCGAACGCCCTGGTCAGGCCGGACTCCTCGGCCCGCTTCTCCAGCACCGTGACCCGCAGCCCGGCCGCGGCCAGGTCGCCGGCCAGCAGCAGGCCGGTCGGGCCGGCGCCGACCACCAGCACGTCCGCGGTGAACTCCGTCTCGGACATCGGTCTCTCCCGTTCGTCTTGCCGCCAGGGCCGGTGCGGGCACCGGCCGGAGTCCACGGAGCCCGGGTTCTCAGCGCGCTCTCAGGCTGCCATCATCGCGGGCCCATCAGGGACTGTGAACCTCCTTCCCATGACACAGCCAGCGATGCGCCAGACCCTGCGGCCCGTCCCGGCGGTCGACGGCCGGGACCCGGCCGACACCGTGGTGAGGACCAGGCTCGTGGAGGTCGTCGTACCCGTGTACAACGAGCAGCACTCGCTGGAGCGCTGCGTCCGCGAGCTGCACGCCTACCTCGCGGAGACCTTCCCGTACGACTACCTGATCACCGTGGCGGACAACGCCTCGGTCGACGGCACCTGGGAGGTCGCCACCGCGCTGGCCGCGGAGCTCGGGCCGGTGCGCGCCGTGCACCTCGACCTCAAGGGGCGGGGGCGGGCGCTGCGGCAGGTGTGGGGCGACAGCGAGGCCGACGTGGTGGCCTACATGGACGTCGACCTGTCGACCGGGCTGGAGGCGTTCCTGCCGCTGGTCGCGCCGCTGCTGTCCGGGCACAGCGACCTGGCCATCGGCAGCCGGCTGCACCGCGGCTCGGCGGTGGTGCGCGGGCCCAAGCGGGAGTTCATCTCGCGCACCTACAACTTCCTGCTCCGGGCCACCATGGCGGCCAAGTTCTCCGACGCCCAGTGCGGGTTCAAGGCGGGCCGCACCGAGGTGGTCAAGCGGCTGCTGGAGCAGGTCGAGGACAACGCCTGGTTCTTCGACACCGAGCTGCTGCTGCTCGCCGAAGCCTCCGGGCTGCGGATCCACGAGGTGCCGGTGGACTGGGTGGACGACCCGGACAGCCGGGTCGACATCGTCCGCACCGTCGTCGACGACCTCAAGGGCATGGCCCGGGTCGCCCGGCGCACCCTGGCCGGCAAGGGCAGCGTCGACCTGCCAGACCGCGTCCGGCGGGCGCAGGTGCCGCCCGGCCTCGGCTGGCAGTCCGTCAGCTTCGCGGTGATCGGCGGCCTGTGCACGCTGGCCTACCTGCTGCTGTTCCTGGGGCTGCGGCGGCTGGTGCCCGCGCTGGTCGCCAACGCGCTGGCGCTGGCCGTCACCGCGGTCTTCAACACCGCCGCCAACCGGCGCTTCACCTTCGGCGTGACCGGCCGCCGGGACGCCCTCAAGCACCAACTGGAGGGCGGGCTGGCCTTCCTGGTCGGACTGGTCCTCACCAGCGGCGCCGTCGCCGTCCTGCACGCCGCCTCGCCGGAGGCCGGGCACGGGGTGGAGCTGGTGGTGCTGGTGGCGGCGAACGCGGCCGCGACGCTGGTGCGGTTCGTGCTGCTGCGGGTGTGGGTGTTCAACCCCCGCCGTTCGTAAGGCACTTGACGACTCCCTGTCCGCTCCCCCCGGACAGGGTGCGGGCCCGGACGCTGTTGTGGGACGGCGCCCGGGCCCGCTTTCGCCGCGGTGGTCGCGGGGCCCGGGTGCGACGCCTACGCTGGTGGCCGAGACGTCGACGCCTGGAGGGGGACGCGGTGATCACGGGGTGCGTCATCGGGGAGAGCCTGAAGTCGGGTGCGGTACTGGAGTTGACGGGACTGCGGGTCTGTCGGGTGACGCGCATGGACCTGTCCGCAACGGCGCGCGGAAGCCAGCCTCCGGTGTGGACGGTGCTGGAGTTCGAGAGCGACGCGGAGGACGACGCCCCGCTCGCCGAGGCGCTGGCGGACGCCCTCTCCGCCGAAGGGGGCTGGTACGCCGACTACCGGGTGGGCGACGAGGAACGGGTGGTGGTCTTCTCCGGCCGGGTCTTCCGCTACTCCGGCGCCGACGACCCCCGCCGCGCGGAAGCGGTCGCCCACGGGGTGAGCGTGGGCGTGCCCGCGCACCAACTCGACTGGAAGGACTGAGGGCCGAGACCTGCTCGGCCGGTCAGGGGCGGGGCCGGCGTCGGACCGCGACGACGGTGGCGGTGCCGTGGGAGTCCCGGGTGTGCTCAGCGAACCTCGCGGCCGGGGCCGGTTCAGGGGGTCCTACGTTGTTGGTGGGTTGGACGGGCCGTCGTAAGGTCCAGAGGCCCAGAGACGCCGGGCATGGCTTTCAGGGGGTTGCCCACGATG
>NZ_BAAANS010000089.1:0-22927 GCF_039529925.1 Kitasatospora saccharophila
GGTGCCCTCCGCCGAACTCCCCGCCCCGCACGGCCCGCACGTACGGCGCACCCGTCCAGACCAGCGTCGCCAACTCACTCGCCAAACCCGGCGCCACACCGCCGAGTTGCACCAGGTGCGCCCCCGTGGCCGCCCGCTCCACCCCCAGCGAGGGCAACCTGAGACCCGCCGCGTCCAGCGCCTCCCGGAGCCCGTCGCACACCTTGCGCGCGAAGGCCCGATCCTGCCGCTCCAGCCGGTCAAGCAGGGAGTTGGCCATCGCGGTCACCACCCGTTCCCTCGATCCACGAATGTCACGTTCCGTGCTCCAAGCGTCGCGGAGCGGCGCTACCCTGAACAGGAGAGACGCGTTCCATCCGGGAGCTGGAAGACAGCAGGACCGGGGGTCTGTTGCGTGGAACGCGTGCAACGCGAGGGCAGAGGAAGTGGCCATGGCCTTCCAGAAACGGCGTCCAGATCCGACCCTGAGTGCCCGTCACTTCTACGGGTCCGAGGTCTTACGGCACCGGGAGGAACGCGGGTGGTCCCTGGCCCGCCTGGCCGTCGAGGCGCTGTCCTCCGCCGCCACGCTGTCCCGGGTGGAGAGCGGCGATCACCGCGTTCCGGAGGGCCTGTCCGAGCAGCTGGACCGGGTGTTCGAAACGGGCGGCCACTTCATGCGACTGCTGCCGCTGGCCCGGCGGGAGGACCATCCGGCGAAGTACCAGGAGATCCTGAGCCTGATCGACCAGGCCACGATGGTCGAGTGCTACAGCCCTTCGGTTGACGGCTTGCTGCAGACCGAGGATTACGCCCGGCACGTCCTACGGGCGGGCATGCCCTACGCGGTCGACGATGAGATCCAGAACCGCGTGCGGGCCAGGCTCGGCAGGCAACTCCGCCTTCAGGCAGCAGACTGCCGGTACTGGTTCATCCTGGACGAATCCGCGCTCCGGCGCGCTGTGGGTGGCCGTGAAGTGATGGCCCGCCAGCTACAGGCGATCCTTGACGTAGCGCAGCTGACCAACGTGGTGGTTCAGGTATTGCCCTTCGAAGCCGGGGCCCACTCCGAGTACTCGTCGCTGTTCCTCCTGACGATGGACGACGGCCAGCGTGTTGCATACGAGGAGAGCAGCCGTGCCGGAGTGGTGTTCGACAAATCCCGTGACGTCGTAGACCGGCAGGCACTCTACGATCTGCTCAGGGCTCAGGCATTGTCCCCACAGGCATCCGAGCTGCTGATCAGATCTATCCTGGAAGGACTGACCTCCGATGCCCCACGACGACCCTCAGTCATCTGCGATGGAACGCCGTTGGCGCAAGAGCAGCTACAGCAATGGCGATGGCGGAGCTTGCATCGAGGTTGACGACGTGCACCCGGGCCACGTCCGCGACTCCAAGGACCCGCACGGCCCGCACCTGGAGTTCACCCCCACCGCCTGGGCCGCCTTCGTCACCGCCACCACGAACGGCGAGTTCGGCACCATCTGAGCCACCCTCACCCGACCAGAACCACGCTGGAAGGACCGGCCCGATGCCTCACGACAACCTCAAGCAGACTCCCGAACGCCACTGGCGCAAGAGCAGCTACAGCAACTCCGACGGTGGCGTGTGCATCGAGGTTGACGACGCGCACCCGGGCCACGTCCGCGACTCCAAGGACCCGCACGGCCCCCGCCTGGAGTTCACCCCCACCGCCTGGGCGACCTTCGTCACCGCCACCACCACCGGCGAGTTCGGCACCGTCTGAGCCCGTCCCGCCCGAGGGAGTCAGAAATTCCTGGCCTCCCCTCGGGCCGGCCACCGGTCACTCCCGTTCGAAAGCCAGGTCGCGCGGCCGCAGGCACTCTCGTGGGCCGGCCGCCCGCAGCACCACGTCCAGCACCCGGGCCGGGTCGGCGGCGTACGCGTGGGAGAACCAGGCCATGTTGGCCTCCACCACGGCCCAGCGGTGGCCGGGGCGGTACGGGTCGAGCAGTTGGCCGACGTCCACGACGACGGCGCTGGGCAGGGTGGGTCCGGCCGAGGTGAGCAGCCGGTCGGTGAACTCGGTGATCTCCGCCGCGATCGTCCGGCCGGGGCGGTCCGGGCCGAGCGGGGCGGGGTCGAGCCGGCCGAACACCGCGTAGCGGCTCGCGGTGGCGATCCGGCCGTCCAGCAGGAAGAGCCGGTACTCGGCGGCGAAGGTGACCACCTCGGAGAGCAGCACGGGTGTGGCCGGGTCCAGGGTGCCGGGGAGCCGGGAGCCGTCGGTGTGGACCTCGGCGGGGAAGGTCTTGTCGCGGGGCGGCTTGACGAACGTCGGCCGGTCGATCGCCCACGCGTCCGCGATGGTGCCCGCCCGGACCTGACGTCCGGTGAACTCCTCCGGGAGCTCGGCGAGCCAGTCGTCGGTCGGTTCCAGCAGCGCGAACCCCAGCCGGGGCGCCAGCCGCGCGCCCGCGAGCGGGCCGCCGTACCAGTGCGCCGGACCGGTCAGGCCGGGTTCCTCCGCCGCCCGGACCGGCATGCCCCGGCCGGCAGCCGCCACGGCCAGCAGCTCCATGGTCGACGTCCGCCGCTCCGGCATGACCAGCACCGCGATCCCCTCCTCCGTCCGCAGGGGCCTCACGCTAGCCCCGCCGCCCCCACTGCCGCAGCCGAGAATCACCGCCCCCGGGCGCACCTGAGAGGCGGCGCCCGAGTCGCACCCCGGGCGCCCCGACTCCCGGCCGGACGGGCCGCGTTCCGCTCCCGCCATCCCCCGTGCGAGCGACCCGAGTTGTCCTCCCAGCGGTGACGCGCGGCACTGCCCCCCGCTTGTTGACTCGTGTTGTCACCCAGCAGGCCGAGCAGTCAAGGACAGTGCCATGGACAACGCCCAACACCCCACCGCCCACCGCTTCTTCGCCCGGACCCGCAGCACCACCCGCAGCACCACCCGGCGGCTCGCCACCGCACTCGTCGCCACCGCCCTGGCCGGCGGCGCGCTGACCGCGTGCACCGGCGACGACGACGCGGCGCCGAAGGGCCCGCAGATCGCCTGGGGCGCCTGCCCGGCCGAAGTCGCCCAACAGGCCGGCGGCCTCGACCTGAGCTGCGGCACCCTGGAAGTCCCGCTGGACTACCGGCACCCGGACGGCCCGAAGATCACGGTGGCCGTCTCCCGGCTGGCCGCCACCGACCGGACGCAGCGGCACGGCGTCCTGCTGCTCAACCCCGGCGGCCCGGCACTGGGCGGGCTCGCCATGCCCGCGACCATGGCGGCGACCCTGCCCGCGTCGGTGCGCGCCGACTACGACCTGATCGGCTTCGACCCGCGCGGCGTCGGCCACAGCACCCCGCAGAGCTGCGGACTGCCCAGCCCGTCCGTCCCGGCGATCTTCCCCTACCCGGCCGCCGACGGCTCCATCGACCGGAACACCGCCCAGGCCAAGTCCTACGCCCAGAAGTGCGCCGACACCCTCGGCGAGTCCCTGACCCACTTCACCACCGCGAACACCGCCCGCGACCTGGACCGCGTCCGCGCGGCCCTCGGCGAGCAGAAGATCTCCTACTGGGGCCAGTCCTACGGCACCTACCTCGGCGCCGTCTACCGCTCCCTCTTCCAGGACCGCACCGACCGGATGGTCCTCGAAGGCAACGTCGACCCCACGAAGGTCTGGGCCGACACGGTGGCCGGCAGCTGGGGACAGGGCATGGCCGAGCGCTTCCCCGACGCCGCCCGCGTCGCCGCCGCGCAGCACGACACCCTCGGACTCGGCGCCACCCCCGCCGAAGTCACCCGCACCTACCTCGCCCTGGCGGCCCGGCTCGACCGCACGCCCGCCACCATCCCCGGCACGCCGACGCCACTGGACGGGGCCCTGCTGCGCAACGTCACGTACGCGACCCTCCTGCACAACGAGACCCTGCCGGTGGCCGCCCAGTTCTGGCGGGCCGCCGCCGACCTCGCCGACGGCCGGCCCACCGACGCCGACACCGCGGTCCTCAAGCAGGTACTGGCCGACGAACCCGCGGTCGAAGGCGTCCCCGCCGACAACCAGGCCACCATGTTCATGGCCATCACCTGCGGCGACGCCCAGTGGCCGCAGGACGTGGCCGGGTACGCGAAGCGCACCGCCGCCGACCGCGCGCAGTGGCCGCTGACCGCGGGCATGCCCGCCGACATCTGGCCCTGCGCCTTCTGGGCCGAGCCCGCCGAGCCCCCCGTCGCCATGACCCCCGGCCCCCGCAACACCCTGATCCTGCAGAACCACCGCGACAACGCCACCCCCTGGTCCGGCGCCCTCGGCATGCACGAGGCCCTCGGCACCGGCTCCGCCCTCGTCGGCGTCGACAACGGCGGCCACTACGTCTACGGCACCGGCTCCACCTGCGCCGACCAGGCCACCACCACCTTCCTCACCACCGGCCGCCTCCCCGCCCAGGACACCACCGAATGCACCGACGTCCACTGACCCCGCCCCACCGGGGGCATCGAGGACGACGGCGCGCAGCCGTCAGCCGAGGAAGCCGATCGCCTTGGAGATCAGGGCCCGTGCCTCCGCGCCGTACACCGCACGGTCCTTGAACCGGTCGAACGCCTGGACGTAGAGGCCGACTTCGCCGGGAGCGGTGACCGTCACCTGGGCGGACAGGAGTTCCACTCCGGCCTCCCGGTCGTCGAAGACGTTGAAGGTCTCCACCGGCCACATGGTGCGCGACGCGGTGAACGGAATCACCCCGAGCGAGACGGCAGGCAGCGCCATGGCCGTCCGCAGGTACGCCAACTGTTCCGCCATCGTTGCGACGCCGCCGAGGCGGTAGTACAGGACCGCCTCCTCCGACAGCCGCGAGTTCGGCGCCTGGTCCTCGAACCTGATGACCGAGTGGCACCAGCGCTACCGCGGTCCCGGGGTGATGATCTACTGGCACGTCGAGCGGAAGTCGGCCTGCATCTACTCCCAGCCAAAGAGCTGTTCGGCCTCGGAAGTCGCCTCGATGATCGAGGGCGTGCTGCGGCACTGCACCGACATGGAGGTCGACCGGCAGTACACCGACACCCACGGCGCCCCCATCGTCGGCTTCGCCTTCGCTCACCTGCTCGACTTCAAGCTGATGCCGAGGCTGAAGAACATCGGCTCCGCGAAGCTGTACCGGCCGGCCGCCGGGCAGGACGAGAAGTGGCCGAACCTCGCACCGGTGCTGTCCACCAAGACGATCAACTGGGAACTGATCGCCCAGCAGTACGACCAGATCGTGATGTACACCACCGCCCTGCGCCTGGGCACCGCCGAAGCCGAGCAGGTCTTGCGCCGCTTCACCCGCGGCGGCCCCAAGCACCCCACCTACCAGGCCATCGAAGAACTCGGCGGGCCGTGCGGACCGCGTTCGTCTGCGACTACCTCGCCGACATCGAAATGCGCCAGGAGTTCCACGAGGGGCTCCAGGTCGTGGAGAACTGGAACTCCGCGAACAAGGACCTTTTCTACGGCAAGGACGGCGACCTGGCCGACGCGGACAAGGAGTCCCAGGGGGTCAGCATGCTCGCGCTGCACCTGCTCCAGTCCGCTCTGGTCCACGTCAACACGCTGCTGCCGCAGCAGGTCCTCGCCGAACCGAAGTGGGCCGACACCCTCACTGACGCGGAATGGCCCACGAACAGCATCTGGTCTCCAGCACCCTCGCCGCCGAACTCGATGGCCGCCCACGCAAAACGCTCGGCTGGGAAACCCCAGCCGAGCGCCTGCATGAACTGCTCGCGGCCTGATCGACACGACCAGGTGTTGCAGCGCCCCCTGAAACCGCCGTGGTGGCGGGCCTTACGCCTGCGGCGGGACGGCGGACGAGCTCAGAGCTGGGTTTCGCCGCCGTCCACGGCCAGCTCGATGCCGGTGGTGTATGTGGCGTCGAAGGCGAGGAATGCGGCCGCCTTGGCGAACTCTTCGACGGTGCCGTAGCGCTTCATGGGGTTGCTCGCGGTCCGCTCCGCCCTGAACCGGTCGGCGGCCTCCTTGGACAGGTTCATCGTCTCCAGGATCCCCGAGTCGATGGGGCCCGGGCTGATCGCGTTGACACGGATTCCGCGCGGAAGCAGCTCGCGGGAGAAGGTGCGGGCCATGGAGCGCAGCGCCGCCTTGCCGGCCGCGTAGACGCTGGTGTCCGCCATGCCGATGACGTTCGCGATCGAGGTGGTGAGGACGATGCCGGCGTTCGCGCTCAGCAGGGGGGCGAGCTTCTGCACAGTGAAGAAGGCGCCCTTGACGTTGATCGCGAACAGTTCGTCGTACGCCTCCTCGGTCGTCGACCCGAGGGGCGTGAGGGGTGAGATGCCCGCGTTGACGAAGAGAGCCTCGATCGAGCCGAGCTCGCTCTTCACCCGGCCGGCGAGCATATCGAGGTCGGACAGTGAGGCCACATCGGCCCGGACGGCCACGGCATTCGCGCCGAGCCGTTCGCGCGCCGCGTCGAGCTTGGCCTGAGAACGGCCGGTGATCACCACCCGGGCTCCGCCCTGCACCAGCAGCTCCGCTACGGCGAGCCCCATGCCGCTGCCGCCACCCGTGATCACCACATTCTTGTCGCTAGTACTTACCCATGCCAAGGTTGCTCCGTTCCATCATCAAAAACGTGGTGGTATGTCTGAATGTTGCCGTTCATGGGGCGCATCAGCGGCGGGTCTCGATCTCCATGTCACCCGAGGTGACCGTGCGGATGTGGTCGCTGGCGAGCAGGCCGTGCGGATTGCCGAGGTCGATGGCGCTGACCTCGTCGAGGCGGGCCAGCTGGGAAGGAGTGAGGTCGACCTGCAGGGCACCCAGGTTGTCCTCCAGCTGTGCGAGAGTGCGGGCGCCGATGATCGGTGCCGTCACGCCCGGGGCGTTCAGGGTCCAGGCCAGGGCGACCTGGGCGGGTGTGCGGCCCACCTCCGTGGCCACCGTCTTCACCACGTCGGCGATGGCGAGGGTGCGTTCGGTGACCATGCCCAGGGCGGCGTTGAGACTCCGGCGGCTGCCGGCGGTCTCGCCGGCGACGGGGCCCACCGGATTCAGGTCCTGGCGGCCGTACTTGCCCGTGAGCACCCCGCCGCCCAACGGGGAGAAGGGGACCACGCCCAGTCCCATCTCGCGTGCCATGGGGATCAGGTCACGCTCCCCGGTACGCTCGATCAGGCTGTGCTCGATCTCCAGCGCGACCAGCGGCGACCAGCCGCGCAGGTCGGCGATCGTCTGCATGCGCGACACCTGCCAGGCCGGGGCGCTGGAGATCGCCAGGTACAGAACCTTGCCCTGCCTCACCAGGTCGTCCAGGCCCCGCAGGATCTCCTCCACCGGCGTCCGGAAGTCCCACACGTTCAGGTAGAGCAGATCGATGTAGTCGGTGTTCAGCTGCCGCAGACTGGCTTCGACCGACGCCAGCATGCTCTTGCGGTGCGTACCCCCGGAGTTGGGGTCACCGGGCTGACGCAGCGTCGAGTACTTCGTGGCCAGCACCATCTTGTCGCGGTTGGTGTGGGCGAATTCGCCGAGCAGTCGCTCGGAGCTGCCGTTGGTGTAGGTGCTGGCGGTGTCGAAGAAGTTGCCGCCGAGCTCGGTGTAGCGGTCGAAGAGCTTGCGCGCCTCGTCGCGCTCGGCGCCCCAGCCCCACTCGGTGCCGAAGGTCGCCGTGCCCAGCGCCAGCGGCGAGACCCGGAGTCCGGAACGGCCCAGCAGCCGATACGTGTCGAGAGTGAGTGCCATCGTGTTCTCCCGTGAGGTGCGGTTCGTGGTGTTCGAGAGGTGGGGATCGGTGGTCGGCTCGCCCGGGTTTCAGGCGCCGAGCCCGTAGCCGCCGGCAACGGTGACGTCCTGGCCGGTGATGTAGGCGGCGGCGTCCGAGGCGAGGAAGGCGACCGCTTCCGCGACCTCCTGGCTGGATCCGAAGCGCTCGAAGGGGATCTTCGAGCGCATGGCGTCCCGGCCGCCCTCGGGCACGCCCAGCTTGTTGAGCAGCGGGGTGTCGGTCACTCCCGGGCTCACGGCGTTGACGCGAATCCTGCGCGGGGCCAGTTCGAGCGCGAGCGAGGGCAGCATGGCCAGCAGCGCGCCGCGTGTCGCCGCCCCCACCGTGGCGCCGGGGGTGCCGCGACGGGATCCGATGCCGACGGTCAGCACGATCGAGCCGCCGTCGTTCATGAGGGGAAGGGCCTTTTGGAGGGTGAAGTACTGGCCCTTGAAGTTGAGGTCGGCGTGCTCGTCGAACGATTCCTCCGTCACCTCGGCAACCGGTGCCGGACGGAAGATCCCGGCGTTGAGGAAGAGCAGGTCAAGCGATCCGAACCGCGCCGACACCGCCGACATCAGGGCGTCGGTGTCGGAGAGCACGCGCCCGTCGGATCGGACGACGAGCACGTCGCCGGGGAGCTCGGACTGCGCCCGCGCGAGGGACTCGGGATTCTGCCCGGTGACCGCGACCTGGTAGCCACGGGCGTACAGCAGCTCGGCCGTCGCTCTGCCGATCCCGGTCGTCCCCCCGGTGATGAGAGCTGTAGGCATGGCAAACCTTTCGTCGCTGATGCGATGGATGAGACCACCCGTAATCGGGGACCTCCCCGTTTGTCTCAGCGTACACTGAACCGGGGACATCCCCGAATCGTTCCCGAGCCTCATCCGCCACTCACGATCGCGAAGGTCATGACACCTCCACGCAGCACCCTGCGCGCCGACGCCCAGCGCAACCGCGAGCAGCTCATCGCCACGGCCGCCGAAGCCTTCGCATCCGGACGCGGGATCTCGCTGGACGCGATCGCCAAACGCGCGGGAGTTGGCAACGCCACCCTGTACCGGCACTTCCCCACTCGTGAGGATCTGGTCGAAGAGGTCTACCGGGACCAGATCCGCCCTCTGCGCGAGGATGCGCGCACCCTGCTGGCCACCGAGCCGCCCGCTCAGGCCCTCCACGCGTGGATGCTCCGATTCGCCGACTGGGCCGGTGAACGACGCGGCATCTGCGAGGCCCTGGTCGCCATGAGCGCTTCCGGCCGCTTCGGCACCGGCCCCGTCTGCGACGAAGTCCAGCAGATCTTGGCGATGGTGCTCGAGGCCGGCGCCACGGCAGGAGAACTGCGCAGCGACATCGACCCGGTCGAGGTAGGCGGCATCCTCGCCGGTTTGCTCTCCGTGGCCGGCGCACCCGAGCAGCGTCCGCAGCTGAGCCGCATGCTGGACGTCGTCGTCGACGGACTCAGGCCCCGCTAAACGATCGCCAGCGGTTCGGCGAGGCGTCGTCCTATGCCGGACGGCATGGCTGCGGCCGCGGCGGTCGTGGCGCCCCAGACCTTGGTGAGGACCGTCGGGATAGCGGCGGGGTCGCGTTCGGCGACGTGTCGGGCGACTGCGTCGACGCCGGGGCGGGCGTAGCGTTCCAGGGAGCGGACGGATGCGTGGCGGGAGCGGGCCAGCAGCATCGGGGTGGAGGTCCCGCCCTCAGCGTCGTGTGTCAGGGCACTGTGGCGTAGCCGGTGGAGCGTCCAGCCGTTCCGGTCCTCGGCGTCCTCGGGCGAGGCGAGAGGGTTGGCCGGTGGTCGGGTGTTCTCCTCGAAGATTTCTTCGGCCCGGCGATAGGAGAGCCGGGCCCGGCCGGTCTCGGAGCACACGTCCAGCGTGGGTGTTCCGGCCGGGGCCTTGCGGTCGGTGAGGAACAGCGGGCCGCGGGTGCGACGGGCGATCAGTCGGGGCAGGAGCTGGGCGGTGCCGGACTGCCAGTGAATCCACTCGATCGCCCCGCCCTTGGCGGTGATCCTTCCGCGCTTGTCCTGCGGATATAGGTCCTCCACGTTCAGGCACAGCACCTCATCGGCGCGGGCCGCCGACTCGTAGAGCATTTTCCAGAACGTCTTCTCCCATAGCGAGACGTCCAGCCGCCACAGGGCGGCGATCTGTTCCTCAGCAAGGGCCTTGGTGCGGTCGGGCGGTGCCGGCCATCGCTCGATGCCGATCGTGGGGTCGGATTCGATCCATCCCTAGCGCTGCCACCCCGGCTGTGGGACGAGTTCGAGCGGGCCCTCGCCTGGTGGCACGACGCGGGCCGGCCCGGGGTCGAGCGGTTCGGGCTGACCGTCACCCCGGACGGCCGGCGCGCCTGGCTGGACGAACCCGCCCGACTGATCTGACCGTTCGGGCCGTTCAGGCCGGGCTCTTCGCCAGGTCGGCCGGTTCGGCCGGGGCCGGGGCGAAGTGCGGGGCGAGCGGGAGGACGGCCAGGACGAGGAGCATGGGGGCGCAGAAGGCCCAGCGGTAGTTGGAGAGTTCGGCGAGGGCCCCGACCAGGGGGGAGCCGATCAGGAAGCCGACGTAGTTGAAGAGGTTGAGGCGGGCGACGGCGGCGTCGCTGGCGTGCGGGAAGAGCCGGCCGCCGGCGGCGAAGACCTGCGGGATGATCGCGCAGATGCCGAAGCCGAGGACGGTGAAGCCGAGGATGCCGCCCCAGGGGCCGGGGGCGAGGACGGCGATCAGGAAGCCCGCGGCGGCGACGGCGGTGCCGGTGCGGACCACCGGGAGGACGGTGAAGCGCTGGACGGCGCGGTCGCCGACGGCGCGGCCGAGCAGCATGGCGACCATGTAGCCGAGGTAGGAGAACTTGGCGAGGTCCTCGGGGCTGTCCAGGCCGTCGGTGAGGTACTTGACGCTGTAGTTGGAGACCGAGGCGTCGGCGATGTAGGCGAAGGCCATCACGGCGCAGAGCGGGAGCAGCGGCTTCCAGGGGATGCGGCGGGCGGCCAGTTCGGCGGCCTCCCGGACGGCGTCGCCCAGTTCGGCGGGGCCGGCGAACCAGCGTCCGGCGACGATCGCGGCGGGGACGAGGACGATCGCGGCGCCGCCGAAGAGCAGCGGCAGCCCGGTGTCCCAGTGGGCGCCGATCGCGGCGATCGCGGCGCCGACGATGCCGCCGAGGCTGAACGCGGCGTGGAAGCCGATCATGATGCTGCGGCCGTAGCGGTGCTGGAGGCCGACGCCGAGCATGTTCATCGAGGCGTCCAGGGCGCCGACCAGCAGGCCGAACAGGCCGAGGGCGACGGCGAGTTGCCAGAGCTGGGAACCGAGGCCGGTGAGCGCCAGGGTGAGGCAGAGGGCGGGTTGGACGACCCGCAGGACGCCGCGCGCGGTGGTGCGCTTGACCAGCGTCTCGGAGGTGATGGAGCCGACGCCGGCCAGGATCGGGACGGCGGCGAGGAAGAGCGGGAGCAGGCCGTCGCTGAGGCCGTAACGTTTCTGCAGATCGGTGATGCAGGTGACCAGCAGGGCGAAGGTGGTGCCCTGCAGGAAGAAGGAGACGGCCAGCGCGGCCCGGGCCTGCCGGAGCCGGGGGGTGGGTTCGGCCGGGGCCGTGACCTGCATCGGGACCTCGCTCACCACCGACGCTACCGGCCGGTACGCAACTGTTGGGCAGAGCGTAGGCGGTCGGCGGCGCCGGCGGGAGGGGGTCGGGGGGACCAGTTCGGAGACGCGCGGGGATCAGTTCGGCAGCAGGCCGATCGCCCCGTCCAGGGTACTGAGCAGGCCGGTCGCCCCCGCCGAGGTGAGCTTGGCCGGTTCGGTGAGCGCCGCGTAGCCGTAGACGTCCATCCCGGCGGCCCGGGCGGCCAGCACGCCGTTGCGGCTGTCCTCCAGGACCAGGCAGCGGGCCGGGTCGACGCCCATGGTGCGGGCGGCGTGCAGGAACAGGTCGGGGGCGGGCTTGCCGACGCCGACGTCCTGGGCGGAGAACAGCAGCTCGTCCGTGAAGTACCCGGACAGGCCGGTGAGGCGGTGCGCGGTGCGGATCCAGGAGTGGTGGGCGGAGGAGGCGACGCAGTAGCGGACGCCGTGCTCCTGGAGGTGGGTGAGCAGCTTCTCCGCCCCGGCCACCGGACGCAGCTCGTCCTCGAAGGCGGCGAACACCCGCTCGTGGAACAGGTCGTCGAAGCCCGCCGGGAGCACCGCCCCGTACCGCTCGGCGATCACGTCGTGCACGGTGTGCGCGGCGGTGCCCATGAAGTCCCGGTAGGAGTCCTCGACGGTGGTGGGGTAGCCGAGCTCGGTCAGGTACTCGGCGAGCACCCGGTTGGAGATCGGCTCGCTGTCCACCAGCACGCCGTCGTTGTCCAGGATCAGCAGGTCGTAGCCGTCGCGGCCGATGTCGTCACTCACGTCGACCGAGCCTACTTGCCGCCGCCCGCCAGCTCCCGGGAGCGGTCCCGGGCGGCCTCCAGCGCGCCGAGCAGCGCGGCCCGGACGCCGTGGTTCTCCAGCTCGCGGATGGCGGCGATGGTGGTGCCGGCCGGGGAGGTGACGGCCTCGCGCAGCTTGACGGGGTGCTCGCCGGAGTCGCGCAGCATCACCGAGGCGCCGATCGCGGACTGCACGATCAGCTCGTGCGCGACCTGGCGGGGCAGGCCGAGCAGGATGCCCGCGTCGATCATCGCCTCGACCAGGAAGTAGAAGTAGGCGGGACCGGAGCCGGACAGCGCGGTGGCGGCGTCCTGCTGGCTCTCCGGGACGCGCAGCGCCTTGCCGACCGAGCGGAAGATCGCCTCGGTGCGGGCCAGGTGCGCCTCGGTGGCGTGCGAGCCGCCGGAGATCACGCTCATGCCCTCGTCGACCAGGACGGGGGTGTTGGGCATCACCCGGACCACGGGGGTGCCGGGGGCGAGGCGCTCCTCGAACCAGGCGGTGGGGATGCCCGCGGCGGCCGAGACCACCAGCTTGTCGGCGGCCACGTGCTCGGCCAGCTCGTCCAGCAGGGTGCCCATGTCCTGCGGCTTGACCGCGAGGATCAGGGTGTCGGCGAGCTTGGCGGCCTCCGCGTTGGTGACGGTGGTAACGCCGTAGCGGTCGGCGAGTTCGGTGGCGCGCTCGGCACGGCGGGCGGTGACCAGCACGTCGGCGGGCGAGGTGCCGGCCCGCAGCAGACCGGAGAGCAGGGCCTCGCCGATCTTGCCCGTCCCGAGGAAGGCGATCTTCTGGCCGGCGGTGCTGCGGTCGCTCATGGTGCGTGCCTCCGTACGGTGCGGTTCCTGGCCGCCATCTTGCACCGGGACGCCGCCGCCCCGGCAGAGGTGTCCACCCTGCGGGCGCGGGGCGGCACCGAACCGCGCGGCGCCGCACCGGCCCCCGCCGCCGCCCCCGTAGGGGGAATCTCAGGGGCCGGGGCTATGGCTTCCGGGCCCCGGCGGGGGCACCGTGGAGGCATGGGACACGGAGAGTTGTCAGGACGTGAGAACCGCCAGGTCGCCGTCGCCGCCGCGACGCTCGGGCCGTGGAAGACGGCGGCGGCGGTGGGCACGGTGGTCGGCGGGGCCGCGCTCGCGGTGGACGTGGTCACCCTGCACTGGTCGCTGGACATCCTGGCCGGGCCGGTGAGCTGGGGGCTGTTCTTCTTCTTCCTGGTCGGCACGGTGGGCGGCCGGCTGCGCGGCGGCGGTGACCGGCGGCTGCGCCGCTGGGCGGACGCGCACCCGTGGCAGTCCGTGCTCCCGGCCTCCGGGGCGCTGCTGGTGCTGAACACGCTCGCGCTGTGGCTGCTGGGCGACTACGGCCTGTTCGGGGCGCTGTTCACCTCGCTGCTGCCGGCCGGCGCGCTGCTCGCGGTGGCGGGCGTGGTGGGGGCGGTGAAGGCGGCCCGCAAGGACTGACGGCCCGCGCGGCCCGCAGGAGCTGACGGCCCGCGGGAGCTGACGGCACGTCGTGTTTCCCCCTCGTTGTCGGGGGTGTCGGCGGTGGTCGGCATACTTCCGGCCGTGCCGACGACAGATGAGCCGGGGCCCGACAACGGCGGCCCCGGCAGAACCGACGACCCCTTCGAGGGGCTGGTGCTGGACGAGGAGTTCGTCCGGTCCGCGAAGAACAGGGAGGCGTCCGGGCGTGCCCGGATGCTGGCCGAGCGGTGGAAGAAGGACCCGCCGCCGGCGAACGAGCCGTGGCGGCCGACCACGGAGGTCCGGTCGAAGGACCGCCCGACCGGGCCGGCGCGCCCGCACCCGGTGCGCAACGCGCTGCTGCTGCTCGGGGTGGTGGTGGCCGTGCTGGTCGGACTGGCCGTCACCGACCTCGGCCGCTCGAAGGCGCCGGAGTCCTCCGCGCTGCCCACCGTGGGCGCGGAGACCGCCCCGCCGAGCAGCGCCCCGCCGTCCGTGGACCCGGACGTGCCGACCCCGGAGCGCCCCTGGGCGGGTTCGCCCGCCGCGACCTGGCCGAACGGCACGGCCGGCATCGGCGGGCCCGACGGCACACCCGCCACCGGCGTGTTCAGCGCGGAGCAGGTGGCCGCGGACGTGGCCGCGGTGCGGCAGCTGCTGGTGGCGAGCAACCTGGACCCGCAGGTGCTGTCCGGCGGGGACGTCCAGCACGTCATCGACCTGATGGACGGCCCGGACGCCGACCGGCTGCGCGAGGCGCTGGCCCACCCCGACGCCGAGCACGACCCGGTCGACTGGGTGAGCCGCTTCGACCCGGCCCGGGCGCTGCCGATCACCGACCAGGTGAAGGTGCAGGGCCGGATCTCCGTCGAGGGCGACGGCGCGCGGGGCCTGCTGGTGCACGCCGACGTCACGTTCGTGTACGCGGTGCGCCCCGGCCCGGACGCCGGGAAGCCGGAGCCCGACGGTCTCGGCGCCGGCGCGCGGTCGGCCTCCTGGACGCAGCTGGACCGCAGCCGGATGGTGGAGCGGGAGATCGTCCGCCGGGAGATGACCTTCCGGTTCTACGACCCGGAGCACTACGACGTGACGCCGGGCAAGCCGCGGCTGGGCGAGTTCCGCAGCGAGTTCGACAACAACTGGTGCGAGCGGGGCTCCGGCTACCTGCAGCCGGGGTTCGTGTCCCTGCGGACGGGCGCGGGCGGTGCGTCGCCGACCGGCCCGACCACCGACCCGTACGACCGCACCGAGCCGCTGCCGGAGGACGACGGGGGCTGCCGCCGGATCACCCGCAGCTGACGGCCGGTCAGGACCGCCGCCGGCCTCCCCTGCGGGCCTCGCGCTCCGCCCGGGAGGCCCGGCGGCGGTGCCAGACGGCGGTCTCCTGGTCGTACGCGGCGCGCTTGAGGCCCTCGCCGGGGGCCTCGACCAGGCTGCGGGCGAAGTAGGCGGCCAGGGCGCCGGTGCAGCCGACCAGCCAGACGCCGGCCAGTTGCTTCTCCTCGGCCATCCAGCCGGTCAGCGCGTCCTTGCCCTCGGTGAGGATCTTCCAGTTCCGCAGGCCGGCCAGCGCGCTGCAGAGGCCGACGGCGAGCGACAGCAGCATCGTGAGCGGGCCCGCCTCGGACATCCGGACGCCGGAGACGCCCAGCCGCAGCAGGAGCGCCCCGGCGGCGGTGGCCGCGAGGGCGCCGGTCGAGACCGCGGCGCGGCGCAGCCAGTAGCCGGTGCCGCGCTGGACCCAGGTGGTGCCGAACCAGCGGATCGGCGGGGGAACGGGGGCCCCGTCCGCAGTGGTCGTCGCGCTCGTCGTACTCGTCGTACTCACGGTCCGATTATCACCACGAACGGGGGCCTTCCCCCGGGTGCCACGCGCCTCAGCCGAGCTTGGAGACGTCCCGGACGGCGCCCTTGTCGGCGGAGGTGGCCATCGCCGCGTACGCCCGGAGCGCGGCCGAGACCTGGCGGTCGCGGTTCTTCGGGCGGTAGCCGCCCTCGGACTCCAGCTTGAGCCGGCGCTCGTGCAGCTCCTCGAAGGAGACGTCCAGGTTGATGGTGCGGGCCGGGATGTCGATGGTGATCGAGTCGCCGTCCTCGACCAGCGCGATGGCGCCGCCGGAGGCCGCCTCCGGGGAGACGTGCCCGATCGAGAGGCCCGAGGTGCCGCCGGAGAAGCGGCCGTCGGTGATCAGCGCGCACGCCTTGCCCAGGCCGCGGCCCTTCAGGAAGGAGGTCGGGTAGAGCATCTCCTGCATGCCCGGGCCGCCCTTGGGGCCCTCGTAGCGGATGACCACCACGTCGCCCTCGGTGATCTCCTTGCGGAGGATCTTGTCGACCGCCTCGTCCTGGGACTCGCAGACCACGGCCTTGCCCTGGAAGCGCCAGATCGACTCGTCCACGCCCGCGGTCTTCACCACGCAGCCGTCCTCGGCGATGTTGCCGTACAGCACGGCGAGGCCGCCCTCGACCGAGTAGGCGTGCTCGACGCTGCGGATGCAGCCCCCGGCGGCGTCGGTGTCCAGGGTGTCCCAGCGCTCGGACTGGCTGAACGCCTCGGCGGAGCGGACGCAGCCGGGGGCCGCGTACCAGAGGTCGACGGCCTCCTCGGAGGCCGAGCCGCCGCGCACGTCCCAGGTCTTCATCCACTCGGCGAGCGAGTCGGAGTGCACGGTGTGCACGTCCTCGTGCAGCAGGCCGCCGCGGTACAGCTCGCCCAGGATGGCGGGGATGCCGCCGGCCCGGTGCACGTCCTCCATGTAGTACGAGCCGTTCGGGGCCACCTTGGACAGGCACGGCACCTTGCGGGAGATGCTGTCGATCACCCGCATGTCGAAGTCGACCTCGGCCTCCTGGGCGGCGGCCAGCAGGTGCAGGATCGTGTTGGTGGAGCCGCCCATCGCGATGTCCAGCGCCATCGCGTTCTCGAACGCGGCCCGGGTGGCGATGTTGCGCGGCAGCACCGAGTCGTCGTCGCCGCCGTAGTAGCGGTTGGTGATGTCGACCACGGTGCGGCCGGCCTGCTCGTACAGGGCGCGGCGGCCGGTGTGGGTGGCCAGCAGCGAGCCGTTGCCGGGCAGCGAGAGGCCGATCGCCTCGGTCAGGCAGTTCATCGAGTTGGCGGTGAACATGCCGGAGCAGGAACCGCAGGTCGGACAGGCGTTCTCCTCGATGATCGAGATGTCCGCGTCGGAGACGTTCTCGTTCACCGCCTGGGAGATCGCGTCGACCAGGTCCAGCTTGCGGACGGTGCCGTCGACCAGGGTGGCCTTGCCGGCCTCCATCGGGCCGCCGGAGACGAAGACCGTCGGGATGTTCAGGCGCAGCGCGGCCATCAGCATGCCGGGGGTGATCTTGTCGCAGTTGGAGATGCAGATCAGCGCGTCGGCGCAGTGCGCGTTGACCATGTACTCGACCGAGTCGGCGATCAGGTCGCGCGAGGGCAGCGAGTACAGCATGCCGTCGTGGCCCATCGCGATGCCGTCGTCGACCGCGATGGTGTTGAACTCGCGCGGGATGCCGCCCGCCTGCTTGATCGCCTCGGAGACGATCCGGCCGACCGGCTGCAGGTGGGTGTGGCCCGGGACGAACTCGGTGAAGGAGTTGGCGACCGCGATGATCGGCTTGCCGAAGTCCTCGCGGGCTACGCCCGCGGCGCGCAGAAGGGCGCGCGCGCCCGCCATGTTGCGACCCTGGGTGACCGTGTTGGACCTCAGCTGGGGCATCGTTGCCGCTCCTTCAGGAGACTCTCGGGGGTTGTCGAGCCTACGCCCGCCCCGGCCGCCCCGGACCCGGTGTCCGCGATGCGGTCAGTGCGGGCGCCCCCGGCGGACGCCCCGGCTACGGCTTCGGCGCGACGAACAGGTCCAGCAGGTACGGCTCGACCACCTGCCCGTCCGGGAACTCGGCGAGCAGCGCCGCCCGCTCCGCGGCCAGCACCGGGGCCCGCTGCTCCGGCTCCAGCACCGCGAAGTACGAGCGGGAGGTCAGGTCGTCGATCGCCCGGTCCACCGGGATCCGCCGCTCCCAGCGCAACCGCGCGGTGCGCACCTCCAGGCCCGCCTCCGTCAGGTCCCGGTGCCGGACGTTCACCCCGCCGTAGTAGTGGTAGGTCGGCAGGGCCGCGATCATCCGCTCCTGCTGCGCGGCCAGCCACGGCACCTCGTAGTGCTTCACGTTCCACCACACCGCGAGCGCCCCGCCCGGGCGCAGCACCCGCAGCGCCTCCGGGATCGACCGGCCCGGCTCCGTCCAGTGGAACGCCTGGGCGTACGTCACGAAGTCCACCGAGGCGTCGTGGAACGGCAGTTCGTCGCCGCTCGCCTTCACCACCGGCACCTCGGGGCTGACCTCGCGGAGCACCGCGGCCATCCCCCCGCTCGGCTCCACCGCGACCACCCGGGCGCCGCGCCCGGCCAGCAGCCGGGTCGCGATGCCGGTGCCCGCGCCCACGTCCAGCACGTCGGCGCCGGCCAGCGGGCGGCCGGAGAGCCGCTCCAGCTCGTCGAACAGCGCGTCCGGGTAGGACGGCCGGGCCGCCTGGTACTGCGCGGCCACCGGACCGAAGGAGGCGGCGTGCGCCTTCACGTCGTCCATGTCGTTCCCCTCTCCCGGGTCGTCCCCGGCTGCGCGAGCGGAGCACCGGGTCGTAGCCGCCCGGGCTCTCGTCGATCATGCCGACGACCCTAGGCCCAAAGGACGCTCCGTGCACGAGCCTTGTGGATCGACGGTGGGTCAATCGACGGTGGGTCAGGAGTCCGGCCGGGCCGTCGCCAGGTGCAGCCTGGTGAACGCCAGCGCCTCCGCCAGGTCCGCCTCCCGCTCCGCCGGGCCGCCCGACTTGCGGGTGTTCACCTCCAGCACCACGTGCCCGTCGAAGCCCGTCCGGGCCAGCCGCTCCAGCAGCTCCGCGCACGGCTGCTTGCCGCGCCCCGGGATCAGGTGCTCGTCCTTCCCCGACCCCGACCCGTCCGCCAGGTGCACGTGCGCCAGCCGGTCGCCCATCCGGTCCACCAGCTCGAACGCGTCCGTCCTGGACGTCGCCGCGTGCGACAGGTCCACGGTGAAGTGCCGGTACGCCTCGTCCGTGACGTCCCAGCCCGGCGCGTACGCCAGCACCTCGCGGTCCCGGTAGCGCCACGGGTACATGTTCTCCACCGCGAACCGGACGTCCGTCTCCCCCGCCATCCGGTCGATCCCCGCCACGAACTCCCGCGCGTACTGCCGCTGCCACCGGAACGGCGGGTGCACCACCACGGTGTCCGCCCCCAACCGCTCCGCCGCCCGCCGGGCCCGCACCAGCTTCGTCCACGGATCCGTGCTCCACACCCGCTGCGTGATCAGCAGGCACGGCGCGTGCACCGCGAGGATCGGCACCCCGTGCCGGTCCGAGAGCCGCCGCAACGCCTCCACGTCCTGGCTCACCGGATCGTTCCAGACCATCACCTCGACGCCGTCGTACCCCAGCCGCGCCGCCAGCTCGAACGCCGTCTCCGTCGTCGACGGGTACACCGACGCCGTCGACAGCGCCACCTTCGTGTCCGGCACGTGCAACGCCGGATGCGGCGCCGGCAGCACCGGCCGCTCCAGCTTCCGCCGCGCCGTCCTGGCGGCCCGCGCCGCCTTCAACGGCAGGGGGCCGCGCCTCGACCGCCGCTCCTCCGCCGAATCCGCCACGCCAACCAGACTAGGTCACGCTCCGCGAAACCAGGGGCGCGGGGAAACCTGCCGCGGCCAACCGAAGCGAACCCAGGGGCGCGAGGAAACCTGCTGCGGCCAGCCGAAGCGAACCCAGGGGCGCGAGGAACTGCGCGGCCGACCGAGCACGCACAGCCAGATCGCGAAGCAGGACGAGAGCTTGCACTATTTCGCGATCTCGCTGGCGTGCTTTTCCCGCTGCGCGCAGTTCCCCGCGCCCCCGGCTTCGCCCCCGTGAGCGCGCCGCAGGCGTTACGCCTCGATCGCGACGCGCTTCTCGTGCCCGTCCAGCGAGTCCAGCCGCCGCAGGATGATCCCCTCGCGCAGGGCCCACGGGCAGATGTCGAGCTCCTCCAGGCCGAAGAGGTCCATCGCCGCGTCGGCGACCAGCGCGCCGGCGAGCAGTTGGCGGGCCCGGCCGGGCGAGACGCCGGGGATCCGGGCCCGCTCGGCGGGGGTCATCGCGGCGAGCCGGGGCAGCCACGCGGACAGGCCGGCCCGGCTGAGCCTGCGGGGGACGCGGGCGCCCGCGCTCTCGGGGGCGGCGCCGGTCATCCGGGCGAGCTGCTTGAAGGTCTTGGAGGTGGCGACGGCGTGGTCGGGCGGTCCGAGCCGGGTGAAGTCGCCGACCGTCCCGGCGATCTCGGCGCGGATGTGGCGCCGCAGTTCGCGCAGGTCGCCGGGGTCGGCGACCTCGCCGGGCAGCCGGGGGGTGAGGCGGCCGGCGCCGAGCGGCAGGGAGGCGGCCACGGCGGGCTGTTCGTCGATGCCGCAGGCGACCTCCAGCGAGCCGCCGCCGATGTCGAGGTTGAGCAGTCGGCCGGAGGACCAGCCGAACCAGCGGCGGACGGCGAGGAAGGTGAGCCGGGCCTCGTCCTGCCCGGACAGCACGGTGAGCGCGACGCCGGTCTCGTCCTCGACCCGGCGCAGCACCTCCTCGCCGTTGGCGGCCTCCCGGACGGCGGAGGTGGCGAACGGCAGCAGGTCGACGACGCCCTTGTCCTCGGCGACCCGCAGCGAGGAGGCGACCATCGAGACCAGGCGGTCGACGCCGACCTCGCTGATCGCCCCGTCCTCCTCCAGCAGCTCGGCGAGGCGCAGTTCGGCCTTGTGGGAGTAAGCGGGCAGCGGGGCCGCACCGGGGTGGGCGTCCACCACGAGGAAGTGGACGGTGTTGGAGCCTACGTCGAGCACACCGAGTCGCATGACCGTCCAACCTAGCCCAACCCGGTGACCGGCAGGGATACGAACGGCGTCAGAGCATTCCGTCCCAGAGCTGTTCGACGATGACCGCCCACCAGTTCTCCGGGTCGCGCAGCGCGGTCCGGTCGAGTCCGGCCAGCGCCCACTGGAGTTCGGCGACGGCGGGGCCGGCCTGCTCGGGCGGGAGGTCGAGCAGGGCCGGGCGGCGTTCGGCGAGCAGGGCCAGCGAGCGGGTGAAGGCGGTGAGGTCGGCGTTGCAGTAGCGGGCCTCGCAGGTGTCGGGGTCGACGGCGCGGACCCTGCCCTGGGCGGTGTCGACGGTGATCAGCGCCCAGCCGTCGGTGCCGATCAGGCGCTGGCCGAGCAGCGCGGCCCGGGCGGCGGCGGTGGCCCGGCGGCCGCGGCCGAGCGCGGCGAGGTGCTCGGCGAGGTCGGGCAGCGGCGGGGCGGCCTGTTCGGCGATGCCGTCGGCCTCGGGCAGGTGCAGGGCGAAGAAGCCGGGGACCTCGCGCGGCAGGCCGGTGCGCCGCAGCGGGCGGGCGACGGCCTCGGGCAGGTCGGCGGCGAGCGTCTCGGCCTGTTCGAAGCGGCGGACGCCGTCCTCGCCGAACAGCGCGGCCAGCCGCCTGCCGAGGCCCGTCTCGTCCTCGGGCTGGGCGGGCGGCACGGCGGCCGGGAACGGCACCCGGTTGTGGCCGCTGCGGGTGCGGGCCACCAGGGCCCGCACGGCGGCCGCCCGGTGGTCGTGCCGGGGCCCGTACGGCTGCTCGAACTCCAGCCGTACGCCGGGGAGTTGCTCGGCGACGGCCTGCTCGGAGTAGCTGCCGGGCAGCATCGACAGCCGCAGGTCGGTGCGCAGCGCGACCAGCCGGTCGGCCGGGACGCCCTGCTCGGCGAGCTGCTGCCGGGCCCGCAGCGCGGGGTGCGGGCGGCCGTGCGCGGAGTGGACGGTGAGGGACTGCGGCTGGTCCTTGTCGTCCCGGTAGCTGAGGGTGGCCCGGGTGCCGGGGCCGGTGACCGGCGGCCGGGACGGGTCGTGGCTGCCCGCGCCGAGCCGGTCCCGGTGCAGCTGCTCGACCACCGGCACCGGGACGGACGGGTAGACGACGAGTTCGCCGGTGGCCCGGTCGACCACGGCGCAGGCCGCGCCGATCTCCTCGGGGGCCCGGCGGGCGCCGCTGAGCGGGTCGGTGAGGAGCGGCGCGGGTTCCGGCCAGAGCACCCAGCCGAGGTCGAACTCGTGGCACCTGACAGGCCGCGCCCCCTCCTGCGGGAGGTCGCCGTTGACCCAGCGGTGGGCGGTGGCGAGGGCCTGCTCGCGGGTGATCATCGGCTGGTGCTCCCGGTGGCGGTGCGGTGGATGGTGAGCCGGGATCGCGGCGGGGCGGGCTCGGTGGCGGGCTCGGGGCGGTCGGCGTCCGGGCCGCCCGCGCCGACCAGCACCGGCTCGGGCTCGGGCTCGGGCGCCGCCTCGGGCGCGGGGGTGTGCTCCGGGACGGCGACGGTGGCCGGCAGCGGCGCGGCCAGGTCGATCGGCCGGTCGGCGGCGTCGACCGCGATCGCCCACAGGCCGTGGTCGGCCGGGTAGAGCGGAGTGGGCGCGGCGTAGCCGGTCTGGTGGTCCAGGTAGCTGAGCACGCCCTTGTGGTTGACCGCGTTCCAGGTGTGCGAGCGGCCGAACGCGTCGACGGTGAGCAGCACCGCGCGGGTGCCGGTGCCGTGGGCGAGCAGGGCCTGGCCGAGCCTGCCGTGGGCGTCGGCGCCGTCGCCGAGGTCGAGGAAGCGGGTGCCGAGTTCGAGTTCGGCGCGGTCGCGGCCGCCGCGCTCGCCGGCCGGGCCGTCCGGCAGCCGGGGCGCGGCGCAGGTCGGCGCCCCGCCGAGGGTGTCCACGGCGGACAGCGACACGTCCACGCAGTTGTTGGCGCGCCCGCTCTCGGCGGGGCCGCCGCCGTTGAGCACCTCGATCCACTCGCCGACCATCGGGTCCGGCGCGGGCACCGGGGTGCGGCGCACCGCCTCGGCCTGGTGCGCCGGGTCGACCGGGCCGAGCCCGCCGGGCAGGCCGTACGGGCGGCTGTCGGCGAGGACCCGCTCGCGCTCGCCGGCCGGCAGCGGGCCGACCGCGCCGCCACCGCGGCGGCCGTTGGCGATCACCAGCCAGGCCGCGGACGCCTGCCCGGGGTTCACCGGCAGGCCCTGCTCGTCGGTGCCGGACTGCCGCCGGACGTCGCCCAGCGGCTCGTAGCCGCGCACCGGGCCGCCGGGCGCCTGCTGGCCGATCCCGCCGCCGCCGATCGGCACCACCGGGCCGGTGGCCACCGGGCGGCCGCCCGCCGGGCGCTGGCCGCCGCCGACCAGCGCGGCCGCGCCGACGGCGGCACCGGCCGCACCGGGAGCGCCCACGGCGCCGCCCACCGGGCCCGCTACCGGACCGGT
>NZ_BAAANS010000090.1:0-22838 GCF_039529925.1 Kitasatospora saccharophila
CGGCGGGGCGGGCAGCCGGCTCGGCGGGGCGCGGGCGCGGTGGCGGCGCCGGTGCCCGCGCTGGCTGGTGCCCGAGCTGCTGCTGCTCCCGCTCGGCGCGGCGGCCGGGCACGGCACCTCCTCGGTGCTCCCGCTGGCCGGGGCGGCCTGTGCGGTGGTGCCGCTCCGGCGCTGGCGAGCGGGGCGGCGCGCGGCCCGGGCGGAGCGGCGGCGGGCCGCGGCGGTGATCGACCTGTGCACCGGCCTGGCGGCCGAACTGCGCAGCGGCGCCACCCCCGAACAGGCCATGCACGCCGTCCTCGCCCGGGCCGCCCCCGAGTGGGGCCGTCGACTCGGGGCCGAACCCGCGGCCCGGCTGGCGGCGGGGCGCTACGGGGCGGACCTGCCGGCGGCGCTCCGCCTGGTGGCCGAACTGCCGGGCGGGGAGGGCGCGGCGGCCATGGCGGCCTGCTGGCGGGTCAGCACCGAGAGCGGCACCGGCCTGGCGGCCGGACTGGAGCAGGTCGCGGACGCCCTGCGGGCCGAACGGGCCCTCGTCGAGGAGATCGCGGGCGAGCTCGCGGGCCCGCGCACCACCGTGGTGGTGCTCGCGGCACTGCCCGCCGTCGGCCTCGGCCTGGGGTCGGCGCTCGGGGCCCACCCCGTCCAGGTCCTGCTGCACACCCCCGTGGGGCTGCTCGGTCTGCTGACCGGGGCGGCCCTGGAGACGGTCGGCGTCGTCTGGACGGCCCGGATCGTCCGGGCCGCGGAGGACGCCCCGACCCGTCCCCGACCGACCGGGCCCGCGGCCGCCCGCTGCGGGATCTCCCGGACGCGCCATGACCTCCGGGTCGGTACCCCGGCGCAGTTGACGGCGGGTCGGGCGGGTCGGGCGGGCCGCGGGGCCCGGTGGGGGTGAGTGCTTCCGATGCGCGGGGTCCGCTGCCGGTTCGGTGCCGCTCGGCGTCGGGCCTTGCGGCGGCGCTACGAGCTCCGGGCTGGTGAGGCACCGCAGTGGACGGGGGGTTCGGGCGGACCGGTGGGGTTTTCGGTGCACGGGGTCCGGTCTCGGTCCGGTGCCGTTCACCGCGGGGGCCCGGCGCGCCGCGACCTCCGGGCCGGTCTCCCGGCCCAGTTGTCGGCCGCTCGGGCGGGGCGCGTCCTTCCGGGCGCAGGAACCGGTTTCCGGACCGGCGTGGCCCGCCACCGCGGTCGATGGTGGGTCGGGTGGGTTGGCGGGGCGGATGGGTTTCGGGGCCGGTGTCGACGATCGAGGAGGCGAGGTGGAAGCGGTGGTGGTCCTGTTCCCGGCGGTGGTCGTCGGGTTGGCCGGGGAGGCGCTGGCGGTGGCGCGGCGGCGGGTGGCGCGTCGGCGGGTGGAGCAGTGCGTCCCGGCGGCGACGGTGCGGGTGGCCTCGGTGCGGGGCGGGTGGCACGGTCGGGCGGCGGGGGCCGTGCGGCGGTGGCTCGGGCGGGCGGCGGGAGACCGGCCGCTGGCGGTGCTGCTGGGGGCGGCGGCCTGGGTGCTGGTCGGGGGCCGGGCGGGTCCGGTGGTCGGCCTGCTGGCTGGCTGGGCGGCCTGGAGGCTGCTGCCCCGGGTGCGTTCGCCGGACGAGCGCCGGCGGGCGGTGGAACACGACTGGCTGGTGCGTCAGCTCCCGTTGACCGCCGAGCTGTTGGCGGCCTGCCTCGGCTCCAGCGGCTCCCCGGCCGGTGCGGCGGCCGCGGTCGCGGACAGCGTGCCCTCGCCGATGCGGGACCGCCTCTCCCAGGTCGCCGCCCAACTCGCCCTCGGCGCCGGGCCGGAACGCTGCTGGGAGCAACTGGCCGCCGACTGCCCGCCGCTGGCCCCGCTCGCCCGCTGCCTGGCCCGGACCAGCCTCAGCGGCACCCCGCCGGCCGCCGCACTGGCGGGTCTGGCCCAGTCCCAGCGGGCGGCGGCCGTCCGGGCCGGGCACGCACGGGTCCGCCGGGCGGGCGTGCTGGCGACCGCGCCGCTCGGGCTCTGCTTCCTGCCCGCGTTCGTGCTGATCGGGGTGGTGCCGGTGGTCACGGGGCTGACCACCGCCTTCTCCCGGCACCTGTGAGGCGCAGCCGCCCCCACCCCGTCCGGGGCGCCCGTTCGAACGGGCGCGGCGGGGGCGTGCACGACCGGTTGCGTCCGAGACCATCCGGATCCGTCCGATCCGTTCGGATCCGCTCAAGTCCGTTTCCGACGAAGGGATCCCCCCCCATGACGAACACGACGAAGTCCGTGCGGGCCGCTCGCCCGGCCACCGTGCTGCGGGCCGTCCGCAGGTTCGGCGGCTGGCTCCGGTACCGCTGCCGGAAGGCGGCGTCCGGGCCGCCGGACGCCGGGATGAGCACGGCCGAGTACGCGATCGGCACGGTCGCGGCCTGCGCCTTCGCCGCCGTGCTCTACAAGGTGGTGACCAGCAGCACGGTCTCCGGAGCGCTGTCGGAGGTCCTCGACCGGGCCCTGCATGCGGTCTGACCGGAGGGCGGCGGACAGCGGGATGGTCACGGCCGAGACCGCGGTCGGCCTGCCCGCCCTGGTGCTGCTGGTGGCGGTGCTGATCTGGGGCGTGGTGGCGGCGGGCGCCCAGATCCGCTGCGTGGACGCGGCCCGGGTCGGGGCCCGGGCCGCCGCCCGGGGCGATGCCGACGCGCTGGCCCAGGCCGCCGCGGCGGCCCCGCGCGGTGCCAAGGTCGCCATCGACCTGGGCCCCACCACCGCCCGGGCCACCGTGGAGGCCCCCTGCCCGGGCCCGGGCCGGCTGGCCGCGCTGCTGTCCGTCCGGCTCACGGCCACGGCGGTGGGGGCCCGGGAGGACGTGCCGGTCGACGGCGGATGAGGACCGACGGGAGGAGGTGGAGCCGTGCGCACGAAGCGGACGCGCTGGCCGCGACGGCCAGGGGAGAGGCGGGAGACGCGGGGGAGCGGGACGCGGCCGGGAACGGTGGGCGACCGCGGCTCGGCGACGGTGTGGCTGGTGGCCCTGGGGTCGCTCGGGGTGGTGGTGTTCTCGGCCTGCCTGACGCTGGGGTCGGCGGTGGCCGCCCGTCACCGCGCCGAATCGGCGGCCGACCTGGCGGCGCTGGCCGCGGCCGGCCGGTTGCTGCTCGACGAGGACGGCGGCTGTGGGCGGGCCGCGGAGCTGACGAGGGCCCAGGAGGGGGTCGAACTGGTCTCCTGTCGGCCGCTCCCGGGGCAGGACGCGGTGGAGGTGGTGGTCCGGGCCCCGGTCCGGGGCACTCCGGTGCCGCTGGCCCCGGCCCTGGCCCGCGCCCGGGCGGGCCCGCTGTGGGCCTGGGGCGAGGAGGGCGGTGCGGCCGCGCCCGCGGCGGGCGCCGGGTCAGTCCGTCGGGGCCGGGGCCTCCCCGGTGGTGGGCGCGGTCCCGGCCGGGGCCCCGGCCAGGAGGACGGTGAGCAGGCGGATCGCGGCGGCCTTGTCGAGCGGCTCGTTGCCGTTGCCGCACTTCGGGGACTGGACGCAGGACGGGCAGCCGCGCTCGCACTCGCAGGCGGCGATGGCGTCCCTGGTGGCGGTCAGCCACTCGACGGCGCGCCGGAAGCCGCGCTCGGCGAAGCCCGCGCCGCCGGAGTGGCCGTCGTACACGAAGACGGTGGGCAGCCCGGTGTCGGGGTGCAGCGGGACGGAGACGCCGCCGATGTCCCAGCGGTCGCAGGTGGCGAACAGCGGGAGGAGGCCGATGGAGGCGTGCTCGGCGGCGTGGGCCGCGCCCGGGAGCAGGTCGAACGGGACGAGCGCGTCGAGGAGTTGGTCCTCGGTGACGGTCCACCAGACGGCGCGGGTGCGCAGCGTGCGGGGCGGCAGGTCGAGCTTGCTCTCGCCGAGGACCTCACCGGTGGAGATCCGCTTGCGCAGGTAGCCGACGACCTGGTTGGTGACCTCCACCGAGCCGAAGCTGAGCCGGGCCTCGCCCCACTCCTCGGTGGTGTCGGTGGACAGGACCGCGATCGAGGTGACGTCCCGGGCGGAGGTGGTGTACGGCGGGTTCGCGGGGGAGACCAGGGCGACCGAGGACTCCAGGTCGAACTCGCGGACCAGGTAGGTGCGGCCCTGGTGCAGGTGGACGGCGCCGGTGTGCACGGTGGTGTGCGCGGCCTCGGCGTCCACGGTGCCCAGCAGCCGCCCGGTGTCGGCCTCGACGACCTGCACGGGGCTGCCGCCGCTGCCGCGCAGGTCGACGCCGTCGGCCGCGCGTTCGCGGCGGGTCCAGTACCAGGAGCCGTCCGAGCGCCGCCGCAGCAGGCCGCGCCGTTCCAGCACCGGCAGCAGCGGTGCGCTGGACGGGCCGAACAGCTCCAGGTCGGCGTCGGTGAGCGGGAGTTCGGCCGCGGCGGCGCACAGGTGCGGGGCGAGCACGTGCGGGTTGTCCGGGTCGAGGACGGTGGCCTCCACCGGGGTGGCGAACAGCGCGTCGGGGTGGTGGACGAGGTAGGTGTCCAGCGGGTCGTCCCGGGCGATCAGCACCGCCAGCGCGCCCTGGCCCTCCCGGCCCGCGCGCCCGGCCTGCTGCCACAGCGAGGCCCGGGTGCCGGGGTAGCCGGCCAGCAGGACGGCGTCCAGGCCGGAGACGTCCACGCCGAGTTCGAGGGCGGAGGTGGAGGCGAGGCCGAGCAGCCGGCCGCTGTGCAGGTCGCGCTCCAGGGCGCGGCGCTCCTCGGCCAGGTAGCCGCCGCGGTAGGCGGCGACCCGGGCGGCGAGCGGCTGGCCGAGCTGCTCCTGGGCCTGCAGCGCGACCAGTTCGGCGGCCCGCCGGGAGCGGACGAAGGCCACCGTCCGGGTGCCGCCGTGCACCAGGTCGGTGAGCAGGTACCCGGCCTCGGCGGTGGCGCTGCGGCGGACGGGCGCGCCGTGCTCGCCGGTGTTCTCGGTCAGCGGCGGCTCCCACAGCGCGAACACCATCGGGCCGCGCGGCGAGTGGTCCTCGGTCACCGCGGTGGCGGGCAGGCCGGTGAGCCGTTCGGCGGTGACGGCGGGTTCGGCGGTGGTCGCCGAGGCCAGCAGGAAGGTCGGCTCGGAGCCGTAGCGGGCGCACAGCCGCCGCAGCCGGCGGAGCACCTGGGCGACGTGCGACCCGAACACGCCGCGGTAGGTGTGGCACTCGTCGACCACCACGTACCGCAGCGACTTCAGGAAGGAGGACCAGCGCGGGTGGGCCGGGAGTATCCCGCGGTGCAGCATGTCCGGGTTGGTCAGCACGTAGGAGGCGTACTGGCGGACCCACTCGCGCTCCTGCGGCGGGGTGTCGCCGTCGTACAGCGCCACCCGGACGCGGTCGGGGACGAGTTCGGCGGCGCGCCGGCGCTGGTCGGCGGCCAGCGCCTTGGTCGGGGCCAGGTAGAGCGCGGTCGCGCCGCGGCCGTTGCGGGCCTCCGTGCCGGTCAGCAGGTCGCTCAGCAGCGGGGCCAGGTAGCCCAGCGACTTGCCCGAGGCGGTGCCGGTGGCGATCACCGTGGTCCGCCCGGCGGCGGCCAGGTCCATCGCCTCCGCCTGGTGCGCCCAGGGCAGCACCACGCCGAGCCCGGAAGCCGCGGCGACCACCTCCTGACGGATTCCTTCCGGCCAGGGTGCATACCGCGCCTCGCGGGCGGGCAGGTGCTCCGTATGGGTGAGGCGGTCCGACCTGCCGCGCTCGGTGGAAAGGCTTGCGAGCAGGGCCTCGGGCTGGTGGTGACGGGGCGGCATGGAGACCCAGTGTGTCACCGGTGTGACGGAGAATCGCTGTTAACCATCGTGCGCCCGTGGTCACAGGTGGTTGAATGAAGCCCGTGACGGCCGCATGGCCGAGGGCCGCAACACCGAGGCTCCGACCTGCCGGTTTGCCGCGCCCCGGCCCTGCGACCCTGCGGTGGCAGCCGCCGGGCTGAAGATCGCAATGACGTAGCAAGGCAAGGTGCTGGAGGTTCCGTGGACCTGTCCCTGTCGACCCGTACTGTCGGCGATCGCACGGTCGTCGAGGTTGGCGGCGAGATCGATGTGTACACCGCCCCCAAGTTGCGCGAGCAGCTTGTCGAGCTCGTCAACGACGGCAACTACCACTTGGTCGTGGACATGGAGGGCGTCGACTTCCTCGACTCCACCGGCCTCGGTGTGCTGGTCGGCGGCTTGAAGCGGGTGCGTGCGCACGAGGGCTCGCTGCGCCTGGTGTGCAACCAGGAGCGCATCCTCAAGATCTTCCGGATCACCGGTCTGACCAAGGTGTTCCCGATCCACAACTCCGTGGACGAGGCCGTCGCCGCCACCGACTGACGCCCGTCGTCGATCGGTCGTACCAACCGAATCACTTCGATCGACCGCCGCCGGTCGGCCGGGCACGTCGCCCTGCCCGGCCGGCGCGGTCGGTGTCCCTGCCTCCGCCGTGCGGGCCGGTGTGCCCGGCGGCGGGGAGCAACCCCGGAGGGGAGACATGGCAACCGTCGAACTTCGATTCAGCGCGCTTCCCGAGCACGTGCGCACCGCCCGGCTGGTGGCCGCCGCGGTGGCCAGACGGGCCGGGGTGGACGAGTCGGTGCTCGACGAGTTGCGCCTCGCCGTGGGCGAGGCGTGCTCCCGGGCGGTCGCGCTGCACCAGCGCAACGGCGTCGACGGTGCGGTCCGGGTGGCGCTGACCGAGCAGGAGAAGCGGTTCCTCATCGAGGTCGCCGACGAGGCCGGGCCGACGCACGCCGCCGGTGCCGCCGCGGGCGGGGACCCGGAGGACGAGGACGCGCTCGGCCTCGCGGTGATCACCGGCCTGGTCGAGGACGTCGAGGTCGGCAACGGCTCCGACGGCGGCGTGATCCGGATGAGCTGGCCGGTCTCCCCGGTCTCCGTCGCGGTCTGAACCGGGTCCGGCCCGCTCCGGACCCGCCCTCCGCTCAGGCTCGTGCCGGGGCCTTCCCGGCGTTCCCGGCGTTCCGCGTGTCGGGCCCTTCCGGGCCGCCCTCGGGCCTCGCCGGTCGCCCACGGTCGTGCCGGGTGCTCCCGTCGCCGCGCGGCGTCCGTTCCGCACGGCCCCTCCCCGGGTGGTGCCCCGCTGTCCGTTCCCCGCCCGTCCTTTCGGCTGCCCTTCCGTCCGCCCTCCCCTTGAGCTGCGCGGATCCCGTGGGCCACGGCCTTCCGAACGGGGCGGCCCGGGCGGGCGTGTAGGTTCGCTGGCGATGCCCGGAGCCGGGTGTCAGTGACCGAAAGGGCCCCGGTGAAGAAGCGACTGGTGACCGTCTCCGCGCTCGGCGCGCTGCTCGCGCTCGCTGCGGTCGGCTGCTCCGCCGACGATTCGGCGGCGAAGCTCGACGGCTGGGCGAAGGGCGTCTGCGACGCCGCGAAGGACCCGATCGCGCAGTCCCGGGCGGCCCTCGCGGACACCGCGAACGTCAAGGACGGCGAGTCCCCCGTCGACCTGCAGAAGCGGCTCTCCACCGACTTCGCCTCGCTCGCCGCCACCAACCAGCAGTTGGCCGACGCGGTGCAGAAGGTCGGCGCGCCGAAGATCGACGACGGGGCGAAGGTCCAGCAGGACGCCGTCAACGAGCTGAAGCAGGTGGCGCAGGGCTACCTGGACGCGCAGAAGAAGCTCGACGCGCTGGCCAGCAACGACCAGGCGAAGTTCGCGGACGGCCTGCGCAGCGTCGGCGACCAGGTGCAGCAGCTCTCCCAGGTGTCGACCTCCGCGCTGGCCACCCTGCAGAGCGGCGCCCTGGGCGACGCGATGAAGAAGCAGCCCGGCTGCAAGGCCGGCGGCACCGAGGCGGCCACCGGCTCCGCCGGGCCGTCCGCGGGCGCGACCGACGGGACCGGTACGGACGGTGCGACCGACGGCGCGTCCCCGGCCGCTTCCGGCAGCCCGTCGGGGGACGCCGCGCAGTCCGGCTCGCCCTCGGCCTCCCCCTCGCCCAGCGCGAGCTGAGCCGACCCGCCCCGAGCCGCTCCGGCACCCGTCCGGCACCCGTCCAGCACTCCGCCTGCCCCGGGAACCGCCTTGGCACCCGCCCTGGCACCCGTCCGGGCGGCGGGGCGGGCGGGGCGCCGGACGGGGGAGAATGGCGGGGTGACGAACAGCCCCGTTCTTGATTCCGGCCGGATGGCGGAGTTCCGCGAGGCGCTGCTGAGCGCCTCCTTCACCGCTGACGGACTGCTGGACCTGCTCGGCCCCACCGCGTACGCGGCGCTGGCCCGCAGCGAGGCCGTTCCCGCGCTGCGGGCGACCCGCGGCGGCTCGCCGCTGGAGACCCTGGTGCGGCTTTTCCTGCTGCAGCGGGCCGTGCCCAGGGCCGCGGCCGCCGCCGCGCTGCCGACCGACGGGCTGCTGGACGGCCTGCTGGCCGACGGCTGGCTGGCGGCCGACGGCGACGGGCTGCGCGCCACCGTGGACGTGCGGCCGTACGCCGACGAGGTGGCCGGGCTGCCCAGCGCGGACGCCTGGGTGGTGTCCGACCTGGGCTGCGCCGTCGGCGGCGCGGGCGGGATCGGCTCGGGCCGGACGGCCGCCGGGGTCGAGCGGCGCGACCTGGTGCTCGGCGTGGGCGGGGCGTCCACCACGCTGGCCAACCTGACGGTGCGCCGGCCGGTGCGCGAGGTGCTGGACCTGGGCTCCGGCTCCGGCGTGCAGGCCCTGCACGCGGCCCGGCACGCCCAGCGGGTCACCGCCACCGACCTCAACCCGCGGGCCCTGCACTTCACCCGGCTGACCGCCGCGCTCTCCGGCTTCGACCAGGTGGAGACCGCCGAGGGCAGCCTGTACGAGCCGGTCGGCGACCGGCGCTTCGACCTGATCGTCTCCAACCCGCCGTTCGTGATCTCCCCGGCCGGCCGGTTCACCTACCGGGATGGCGGGATGGCCGGCGACGAGTTGTGCCGCAGCGTGGTCCGCGGCGCGGCCGCCCACCTGGAGCCCGGCGGCTACTGCCAGCTGCTGGCGAACTGGCAGCACGTCAAGGGCGAGGACTGGCACGACCGGCTGGCCGGCTGGGTGGCGGGCACCGGCCTGGACGCCTGGGTGGTGCAGCGCGAGGTGCAGGACGTCGCCCAGTACGCCGAGCTGTGGCTGCGCGACGGCGGCGACCACCGCGGCGAGGAGTACGCCGACCGGTACGAGGAGTGGCTGGACGCCTTCGAGGCGGCCGGCGTCGAGGGCATCGGCTTCGGCTGGATCACCCTGCGGGCCTCCGGCGCGGCCGAGCCCGTGGTGCGGATCGAGGAGTGGCCGCACCCCGTGGAGCAGCCGCTCGGCCCGCACATCGAGGAGTGGTTCGCCCGGCAGGACTTCCTGCGCGCCCACGACGACGCCGGGCTGCTCGCCGCCCGCTACCTGCTCGCCGACGAGGTGGTCCAGGAGCAGATCGGCGACCCCGGCTCGGAGGACCCGGAGCACGTGGTGCTCCGGCACAACCGGGGCATGCGCCGGGCCACCAAGGTCGACACGGTCGGCGCGGGCTTCGTCGGCGTCTGCGACGGCACCCTCGCCGCCGGGGAGATCGTCGACGCGATCGCCCAACTGCTCGGCGAGGACCGGGAGCTGCTGCGCGAGCGGGTGCCCGAGTCGCTGCGGCTGCTCACCGAACAGGGCTTCGTCGAGCCGGTGCGCTGAACCCGGCCCGCTCAGCCCGCCCCGCCCGCCCCGACCCGCCCGGCCCGCGCCGCCCCCGTACCGCGCCGCACCCGCCTCCGGCACACCCGTGCCGTCCCCGGCCGGGCCCGTCCGGTGGTGACGTTGGTCACCCGGTGGCCGCGGTGACCTGTGCGGCCCGCCCTCGTTGGGCACGGTGGCCGGGCCGCGGCGCCCAGGGCCGCGCCGAGGCCCGCGCCCTGCTCGGCACGCCCCGGGCAGGGCGTGTTCACCCGCCCTTTTCCCGTGCGTGGCCGGGCGTACTCCGGGTGTCCGCCGCCGGTTGTCCACCGGCTGCCAGGGTGCTGTCCACAAGCTGTGGAAACGCGGGGGAGGCCCGGGGTGGAGACGCCGACGGCGCTGGTGGGCGGGGCGGTCCTGACGCTCTTCGGGAGCGCGCTGCTGCTCTGGTGCGCCGTGGAACTGCGCCTGCGCCACCGCCTGCGTCGGCGTGGCGTGTCGGCCACCGCGCAGGTGGTGGCCGATCCGGACCGGGCCGGTGCGATGGACGGCAGTCCGCTGCTGTCCTACCCGGTGGCGGCCCTCGGCGAGCGGGCCGCCGCCACCGCCGGGACGGTCCGCGAACTGCACCCGGTCGTCGAACCGGACGAGCCGCACCACCTGGTGCTGGCCCGGCCGCGGGGCAGCACGCCGCTGCGGCGCCCGGCCCGGCTGGCCCCCGGCGCGGCCGTCCGGGTCGCCTACGACCCGCGGCGGCCGGACCGGGTGGTGCTGGCCGCGCAGGAGGAACTCCCCTCGCTGCCCGCCGACCTGTTCTGGGTGCTGCTCGCCACGTCCGCGCTGGCCGGCGGCCTGACGCTGCTGGCCACGGCGCTGCGCTGACCCCGCCGGGCCGGGGCGGCGGACGCGCCGGGCCGGGGTGGCGGATGCGCCGGTCGGTCACGCGGGGCGTCCTCCCGGACACCCCGGCGAGGGGCGTCCACCGGCCGCGCGGGCGGGTTCCGGCCGTTCGGCGACCGACCCGGTCGCACCGGGTGACGGGTGCGGTTGCCCGGGAAAGACATGCCCCGGGACCTGCCATCGGGTTACCGTTCGAGTGGCGTCGGTCGGCCTTGCCGGTGAAAAAGCAGGTTCCGTCCGTTTGACAAGGGTGGCCAGGGTACGGTCACACTCCGCTGGTGGGGCTGTCGCGCTGAGGCGGTCCAGGAGCTTTGGTAAACGACCGGGAGAGAAGAGCGAAGGTGTCCCCGAGCAGCGAGACCGCGCACGGCAAGCGACTCGTCATCGTCGAGTCGCCGGCCAAGGCCAAGACGATCAAGGGCTACCTCGGGCCCGGCTACATCGTCGAGGCCAGCGTCGGTCACATCCGTGACCTGCCCGGCACGGCCGCCGAGGTCCCGGACGAGTACACCGGCGAGGTGCGCCGCCTCGGCGTCGACGTGGACCACGACTTCGCCCCGATCTACGTGGTGAACGCGGACAAGAAGTCCCAGGTCACCAAGTTGAAGTCGCTGCTGAAGGAGTCCGACGAACTCTTCCTCGCCACCGATGAGGACCGCGAGGGCGAGGCCATCGCGTGGCACCTGCAGGAAGTGCTGAAGCCCAAGGTGCCGGTGCACCGGATGGTCTTCCACGAGATCACCAAGGACGCCATCCAGGAGGCCGTGCGCAACCCGCGGCACCTGAACAAGCGCCTGGTCGACGCCCAGGAGACCCGCCGCATCCTGGACCGGCTCTACGGCTACGAGGTCTCCCCCGTGCTGTGGAAGAAGGTCATGCCGAAGCTGTCGGCGGGCCGGGTCCAGTCGGTGGCCACCCGACTCGTCGTCGAGCGCGAGCGCGAGCGGATCGCCTTCACCTCGGCCTCCTACTGGGACCTGGTCGGCACCTTCGGCACCGGCCGCACCGCCGCCGCCTCGGCCGACCCGGAGTCCTTCGGCGCCCGGCTGGTCTCGGTCGACGGCAAGCGGGTCGCCACCGGCCGCGACTTCGGTCCGGACGGCCGACTGAAGAGCGCCGCGACCACCCTGCACCTGGACGAGCAGGCCGCCCGCGCGCTGGCCGCCGGGCTGCAGCAGACCGCGTTCAGCGTCCGCAGCGTCGAGTCCAAGCCGTACCGCCGCTCCCCGTACGCGCCGTTCCGCACCACCACGCTGCAGCAGGAGGCCAGCCGCAAGCTGGGCTTCGGCGCGAAGCGGACCATGCAGGTGGCGCAGAAGCTGTACGAGAACGGCTTCATCACCTACATGCGCACCGACTCGACCACGCTGTCGGAGACCGCGGTCACCGCGGCCCGCGCCCAGGTCACCCAGCTGTACGGGGCCGACTACCTGCCGTCCGCGCCGCGCACCTACGCCTCCAAGGTGAAGAACGCGCAGGAGGCGCACGAGGCGATCCGCCCGTCCGGGGACCGCTTCCGCACGCCCGCCGAGACCGGGCTGGGCGGCGACGACTTCCGGCTGTACGAGCTGATCTGGATGCGCACCGTCGCCTCCCAGATGAAGGACGCGGTCGGCCAGTCGGTGACCGTCAAGGTCGGCGGCCGGGCCGCCGACGGGCGGGACGCCGAGTTCTCCGCCTCCGGCAAGATCATCACCTTCCACGGCTTCCTGAAGGCGTACGTCGAGGGCGCCGACGACCCGAACGCCGAGCTGGACGACCGCGAGCGCCGGCTGCCGCAGGTCACCGAGGGCGACCCGCTGGCCGCCGAGAAGCTCACCCCCGAGGGCCACGCCACCAAGCCCCCGGCCCGCTACACCGAGGCCTCGCTGGTCAAGGAGCTGGAGGACCGGGAGATCGGCCGCCCCTCCACCTACGCCTCGATCATCGACACGATCATCAACCGCAAGTACGTGTTCAAGAAGGGCACCGCCCTGGTGCCGTCCTTCCTGTCCTTCGCGGTGGTCAACCTGCTGGAGAAGCACTTCGGCCGGCTGGTCGACTACGACTTCACCGCCAAGATGGAGGACGACCTCGACCGGATCGCGGCCGGCCAGGCCGAGTCGGTGCCGTGGCTCAAGCGCTTCTACTTCGGCGCGGGCGAGGCGAACGCGGCGGTCGGCGTCGCCGCCGACGCCGGGAACGGCGACGGCGACCACCTCGGCGGCCTCAAGGAGCTCGTCACCGACCTCGGCGCGATCGACGCCCGGGAGATCAGCTCCTTCCCGATCGGCGACGGCATCGTGCTCCGGGTCGGCCGCTTCGGCCCGTACGTGGAGCGCCCCGCCGCCGTCGAGGGCGAGCCCGGCCAGCGCGCCGACGTCCCCGAGGACCTGCCGCCGGACGAGCTGACCGTCGAGCTCGCCGAGGAGCTGTTCGCCAAGCCCAGCGGCGAGCGCGAGCTCGGCACCGACCCGGTCAGCGGCAACCCGCTGGTCGCCAAGGCCGGCCGGTACGGCCCGTACGTCACCGAGGTGCTGCCCGAGGGCATCCCGAAGACCGGCAAGAACGCCGTCAAGCCGCGCACCGCCTCGCTGTTCAAGTCGATGGACCTGGACACCGTCACGCTGGACGACGCGCTGAAGCTGCTCTCGCTGCCGCGCGTCGTCGGCGCCGACGCCGAGGGCAACGAGATCACCGCGCAGAACGGCCGGTACGGCCCGTACCTCAAGCGCGGCACCGACTCGCGCTCGCTCACCAGCGAGGACCAGCTGCTCTCCATCACGCTGGACGAGGCGCTGGCCATCTACGCCCAGCCCAAGGCACGCGGGCGGGCCGCCGCCGCGCCGCCGCTCAAGGAGCTCGGCACCGACCCGGTCAGCGAGCGGCCGGTGGTGGTCAAGGACGGCCGGTTCGGCCCGTACGTGACCGACGGGGAGACCAACGCGACGCTCCGCAAGGACGACGAGGTCGAGACCATCACCCCCGAGCGCGGGTACGAGCTGCTCGCCGAGAAGCGCGCCCGCGGGCCGGTGAAGAAGACCGCCAAGAAGGCCCCGGCGAAGAAGGCCCCGGCCAAGAAGGCGGCGGCGACCAAGACCGCGGCGGCGAAGAAGACCACCACGGCCAAGAAGACCGTGGCGAAGAAGACCGCGACGGTGAAGAGGACGGCGGCGAAGAAGACCGCCGCCGGGGCCGCCGCGGCCGAGGAGAACGGGGCCGGCGGCGCCGGTTCCGAGGAGAGCTGACGGACACTCCGTAACGGGCCTGTTCGAATCCGGGCGGGCCCGTTAAGGACGGGCACCCGCACTCGCTACGCTGACCGTATGACGAGCGAGGAGCTGCCCCCCACCGCACGCACCGCCGCCCCCGGCCTCCCGGAGGTCGCCCCCGCCGGGACACCCGGCGAGCGGGCCCGTGCGTTGCTGAGGCTGCGGCCCTACCGGAAACTGTGGACCACCCAGCTGCTCGGCGGGGCCGCCGACCGGCTGACCGTGCTGGTGCTGGTGCCGCTCACCGTGGTGGCCGCCGCGCTCGGCGGCCAGCTCGGGCACGGCTACCGGGCGCTCGCGCTCGCCGTCGCCGCGGTGTTCGCCGCCCGGCTGCTGGCCACCGTCCTGGTCGGCGCGGCCCTGCTCGGCCCGGTGCACGCCCTGGTCGGCGGCAAGCTGGACCGGCGCTGGAGCCTGCTCGGCGCCGACCTGGTCCGCGCGCTGCTGATCGGCCTGGCCCCCTGGTGGGTGGTCTGGGCACCCGGCTCGGCGACCTGGCCGCTGCTCGCCACCGCCTTCCTGGCCGGCACCGCCGAACGGATCTGGACCATCGGCAAGGCCGCCGCCGTGCCCGGCCTGCTGACCGTCCCCGAACAGCCCGGGCCGCCGTCCGCCGCCGCGCTGGACGCCGTCCGCACCCTGGACGCGCGCACCGGCTGGGCCGCGCTGCCGCTGGCCGCCGGCGGGCTGATCGGCCTCACCCTGCTCAACAACGTGCTGGCCGCGATCGGCCTGGAGTGGCTGCACGCGCACCAGCTCACCGTCGCCGCGCTCGGCGCCGCCGGGCTGTTCGCCGCCAACGCCGCCCTGCTGTACCTCCAGGAGCTCCCGGCCGGGGCCAGCACCGCCCCGCGCTCCCCGCTGCAGGGCCTGCGCGCCCCCACCGACGCGACGCCCGGCCCGTCCCTGAAGAAGGGCCGTACCGGCTCCGCCCCGTACTTCACCTTCGCGATCGCCGCCGGGTACGCCTCGATGGCCGGCGTCGCCGCGCTCGGCCTGCTCACCGCGGGCGAGCACCTGGCCGGGCCGATCGGCTACGGCCTGCTGGTGCTGGCCGCCGCGGGCGCCCCCGCGATCGGCGTCCGGCTCAGCCGGGCCACCCTGCCCGGCCTGTCCCGCCGCCGGCTGCTCGCGCTCGGCCTGGTCACCTCCGGCGTGGCGCTGATCCTGGCCGGCCTGGTCCTCGACTTCGTGCTGGTGCTGCTGTTCACCGTGCTGGCCGGACTGGCCGCCGGCGTCGTCATCGCCACCGGCCGCGGGCTGCTCGCCCAGGAGATCGAGGAGATCCGGCTCGGCAAGGTCACCGAGCACCTGTACGCCGTGCTGCGGACCGTCGTCGGCGCCGCACTCGTCGGCATGCCGCTGCTGGCCGCCGCGTACGGGCAGGTCAGCCTCGGCGAGGTCGGCCGCGGCCACTTCACCTTCATCCACGGCGGCGCCGCGCTCGCGGTCTCCACCGCCGGGCTGCTCACCCTGGTGCTGGCCGCCGTCGTGCTGCTCAAGACCGACGACCAGCGCGGCGTCGTCCCGTTCGGCCGCGAGCTGGCCCAGGCCGTCCGCGGGCAGGCCGAGGTGGCCCCGCACCGGGCCGCCGGCAAGGGCTACTTCATCGCCCTGGAGGGCGGCGACGGGGCCGGCAAGTCCACCCAGGCGCAGGCGCTGGCCGAGTGGATCCGGGCCAAGGGCCACGAGGTCGTCCTCACCCGCGAACCCGGCGGCTCCCCGATCGGGCAGCGGCTGCGCGCCCTCGTGCTGGACGTCGGCAACACCGGGCTCTCGCACCGGGCCGAGGCGCTGATCTACGCCGCCGACCGGGCCGAGCACGTCGAGAACGTGATCCGCCCGGCGCTGGAGCGCGGCGCGGTCGTCATCACCGACCGGTACATGGACTCCTCCATCGCCTACCAGGGCGCGGGCCGCGACCTGGCCGCCACCGAGGTCGCCCGGATCTCCCGCTGGGCCACCGGCGGGCTGGTGCCCGACTTGACGGTCGTCCTGGACGTCGACCCGACCGCCGCCCGGGACCGCTTCACCGAGGCGCTGGACCGGCTGGAGTCCGAGCCCACCGAGTTCCACCAGCGGGTCCGTTCCGGGTTCCTGGCGCTCGCCGCCGCCGACCCGGCCCGCTACCTGGTCGTCGACGGCACCCAGACGCCCGCCGTCGTCACCACCTCGATCCGGCACCGGCTCGACCGCGAACTGCCGCTCTCCGACCAGGAGAAGGCCGCCAAGGCCGAGCAGGAGCGCAAGGCCCGCGAGGAGGCCGCCCGGCGCGCCGCCGAGGCCGAGGCCGCCCGCAAGGCCGCCGAGGAGGCCGAGCGCAAGCGCCTCGAACTGCTGGAGCAGCTGCGCGCCGAGCAGGCCGAGAAGGACCGGCTCGCCGCCGAGGAAACCGCCCGCGCCGAGGCCGAGGCCGCCCGCAAGGCCGCGGAGACGGCCCGGATCGCCGCCGAGGCGGAGGCCGCCCGGCGCGCCGAGGAGGACGCGAAGCGACGCGCCGAGGAGGCCGCCCGCGCCGAGGCGGCGGCGGAGGCCGCCCGCAAGGCCGCCGCGGAGGAGGCCGCCCGCGCCGAGTTCGCCCGGCAGCGCGAGCTGCAGCGGGAGGAGCAGCGGCGGCGCGCCGAGGAGGCGCTGCAGCGGGCGGAGGCCGCCCGGCGGGCCGCCGAGGCGGAGACGGCCGCGGCACTGGCGGCGGAGGCCGCTCCGGCCCCGGCTCCGGCCCCGGCCCCGACTCCGGCCCCGGCCCCGGCCCCGGCTCCGAAGGCTGCTCCGGCTCCGAAGGGTGCTCCGGCCGACGAGACCGCGGTGCTGCCGAAGGTCGAGGGCGGGGCGGACGCGGAGACCACCCGTGAGCTGCCCCGGCCCGGCCGGGGCAAGCCGGCGGTGGACGAGACCGCGGTGCTGCCGAAGGTGGACGAGACCGCGGTGCTGCCGGTGATCGAGGACGGCGGTGCGGACGTCGAGGAGACGGCGGTGCTGCCCAAGGCGGACGACCCGACCGCCCGGGTGCCCCAGGGGCTGTTCCGGGACGAGAACGACTCCGCGCAGACCCGCGAGCTGCGGCCCCGGCCCGACTGGGCGGAGGAGACGCCGCTCGACGACCTGCCCAGCCTGACCGACAGTCTGCTCGGCTCCCGCGAGGAGTGGGCCCGCTGGGAGACGGAGGAGCCCGAGGACGACCAGGACGGGTCGGACCGGCAGTCGAAGAAGGGCGGCTGGCGCCGCCGCAAGGACTAGCAGCTCGGGAAGAACGGCACGTGCGGCGGGGCCGCGACGGGACGGCAGGTGCACTGCCCGCGTCGCGGCCCCGTTCGCGCGGGGCGCCTGCCGCGCCGGGGCTGTTCCCGGACGGGCCTGGGCTGTCCCCGGGCGGGGTTAGGCTCGGCGGGGTGGTGGAAGCGGCGGGAGCGGCCGGCGAGGTGACCGCGGTGGCTGCGGGGACCGCAAGGACCGCAAGGGCTGCAAGGGCCGCGATGGCACGGGTGGCATCGGCGGCATCGGTGGTATCGGTGGTATCGGTGACGAGGAGCGCGGCGTGAGTGTCTGGGACGACCTGGTGGGGCAGGACCGGGTGGTCGAGCAGCTGCAGGCGGCGGCGCGGGCGGCCCGGGCGAGCGTGCTGGCCGGCCGGGGGGAGACACCGGCGGGGAACGCCTCGCTGATGACGCACGCCTGGCTGTTCACCGGCCCGCCCGGTGCCGGGCAGGTGACGGCCGCGCGGGCCTTCGCGGCGGCGCTCCAGTGCACCAGCCCGGACCTGGAGCTGGGCGGGGTGCCGGGCTGCGGGTTCTGCGACGGGTGCCACACCGTGCTGTCCGGCAGCCACGCGGACGTGAAGCAGGTGCGGACGGACGGCCTGTCGATCGGCGTCGGCGACATGCGCGACCTGGTGCTGCGGGCGGCGAGCTACCCGACCGGCGGCCGCTGGTCGGTGATCCTGGTGGACGCCGCGCACCGGCTGACCGAGGCGGCCGCCAACGCGCTGCTCAAGGGCGTCGAGGAGCCCTCGCCGCGGACGGTGTGGCTGCTGTGCGCGCCGTCCGTGCAGGACGTGCTGCCGACGATCCGCTCGCGCTGCCGGCTGCTGGTGCTGCGCACGCCCCCCGCGGAGGCGGTCGCCGACATGCTGGTGCGCCGCGACGGGGTGGAGCCGGAGGCGGCCCGGCTGGCGGCGCTGGCCGGGCAGGGCGACATCGACCGCTCGCGGCGGCTCGCGGTGGACGAGCAGGCCCGGTCGCGGCGGGCCGAGGTGCTGCGGATCCCGCTGGAGGTGGCCGACCTGGGCGGCTGCCTGGCGGCCGCCCAGCGCCTGGTGGACACCGCGAAGGCGGACGCCGAGGCGCTGGCCGAGACCCAGGACGCCCGGGAGACCGAGGACCTGCGGGCCGCGTACGGCGCGGCGGAGGGCAGCCGGGCGCCGCGCGGCATGGCCGGGGCGGTCAAGGAACTGGAGAAGCGGCAGAAGAGCCGGGCCACCCGGACCCGCCGCGAGACGCTGAACGTGGCGCTGGGCGACCTGCTGGGCTTCTACCGGGACGTGCTGGCCCTGCAACTCGGCGCGGGCGGGGCACTGGCCAACGACGACCAGCGGCCGGCGCTGCAGCGGATCGCGGGCGAGGGCGCGGCGGAGAACACGCTGCGCCGGATCGAGGCGGTGCTGGCCTGCCGCCGGGCGCTGGACCGGAACGTGGACCCGCTGTTGGCGGTGGAGGCGATGACGGTGGCGCTGCGGGCGGGCTGAGCGGCGGCGGGCTGAGCGGCAGCGGGCCGAGCGGCCGGGCTGGGTGCCTGGGCCGGGCCCCGGCTTCCGCTGCGGCGGCCGGTACTTCGCGCGTCCGGTGCTCCGCGCGTCCGGTGCCCGGGGCGGGGGCGTGCTCCGGGGCCGTCCGGCCGTCGCTCGTTCGAGTGAACGTGTGGAGGCGCCCGTACCGCCCCGGGGCGAGGGGGCGCTCGGTCTTGCACCCTGTGCACTGACCACGCGCTCGCGTCCGGCGGCCGGTCCTTCCCCGAGGTGGTGCGTCCCCATGCCCCGTTCGCTCCTCGTCCTGTCGTTGCTGGTGGCCGCGGTGGCGGGCAGTTGGCTGGCCCGTTCGGCGATGGTGCGCTGGCGGGACCTGCGGGCCGCCCAGACGTACGAGTTGGCGGCGGAGGCGCGGCCGGTGCTGGTGCGGGCGGGGGCGGCGGTGCTCTGCCTGACGTGCGTGAGCGCGCTGGGGGTGGCGGTGCTGCTGGGGGAGCGGGGCGGGGTGGTGCGGGCGGTCGCGGCGGAGGCGGGGAGCGCGGACCGGGCGGTGGCGTCCTCGTCCGCGTCGCCGTCCGTGTCCGCGTCCGCGTCCCCGGTTCCGTCCCCGGCGGCTTCGCCGGTGGCGTTCGCGAGTGCGGGCCGGGCGGCGGGCGGGGAGTTGCTGCAGGGGTCGGTGCCCGGTCCGGACGGGCGGGCGCGGACGGTGCGGGTCTGGTTGCCGGCCGAGTACGGGAAGAACCCGGCGGACCGGTTCCCGGTGATCGTGCTGCACTCCGGGACGCCCGGGCGCACCGCCGACGCCGACCTGCCGGACGTGTTCGACGGCGTGGCGTCGGCGGTGCAGCAGGGCAAGGCCCGCCCGTTCGTGGTGGTCGCCCCCGAGGCGCCCGGCGGCACCGGCCACCCCTGCGACCTGGTGGCGGCCGCCCCGCAGGCGGTCGCGGACGACGCGGCGCTGCGCGCGGCCGTCGGCGCGGCCTTCCGCACCCTGCCGGCCGGCCCGGGCGGCTGGAGCGTGCTCGGCGTGGACGGCGGCGCCCCCTGCGCGGCCGCGGCCGGCCTGGCCCGCCCCGACCTGTACGGGGCGGCCGCGGCGGTCTCCGGCCGGTACGACGCGAAGGCGCTGGCCGGGGCGGCGGCGGAGGCCCCCGGGGCGGTGGCGCCGCGGCTGCTGCTGGCCGCCGCGAAGCGGGACGCGGCGGCGCTGGCGTCCGGGCGGGCGGTGCAGGCGGCCCTGCGGGACGCGAAGTCGCGGGCCGAGGTGCGCACTTCGGAGGTGGTGCAGGACTACACGCCGGAGCGGGAGCGGCTGCGGCTGGTGCGGGTCGCGGTGCAGTACCTGGCGGAGCAGTTGGCCAAGTAGCGGCCGGTCGGGGCCGGCGGGGGCGACTGGTCCGCTACGGGGAAGCGGGCCGTCCCGTAGGGGGTTGGGCCGTCCCGTACGGGGTTGGGCCGTTCGGCGCGGGGCCGTGGTGCGATCGGCGGTGTGCCGGTCGGCCGGGCGGGGTGCTCGCGGGGCGAGTCGCCGGAGGTCGCGGTGGCGCCCGCTAGGCTCGGGCTCCCGGCCGCCGCAGCCGTTCCCCAGGGGAGAGGACCCGCCGTCATGAGAGTCGCCCGGAGCCGTCGGACGGCGCCCGCCGTCGTGCTGGCCGCCGTTTCGCTGCTGCTGGCGGGCTGCACCTCCGGACATCCGGCCTCCTCCGGCACGCCGTCCGGCACCCCGGGCCAGTCGACGGACAGCGTGCCGGGCGGGGCGACGGGCAGCCCCGCGGCGTCCGGGGCGACCCCGCTGGAGCCGCTGCCGGCCGAGCAGCCGGCCGGCCTCGCCCCGTACTACGCGCAGAAGTTGAGCTGGAAGGCGTGCGACTCCGGGTTCGAGTGCACCACCTTCAAGGTACCGCTGGACTACGCGCACCCCGGGGACGGGCACGACGTGGAGCTGTCCGCGGTCCGCAAGCCCGCGGGCGACGCGTCGCACCGGATCGGCTCGCTGCTGCTGAACCCGGGCGGCCCGGGCGGGTCGGCGATCGACTACGCGGAGCGGGTCGCGGCGCGCTACGACGCGGGCGTGCGGGCCGGCTACGACCTGGTGGGCTTCGACCCGCGTGGGGTCGGGCGCTCGGAGCCGATCACCTGCCTGACCGGTCCGCGGATGGACGCCTACACCACCACCGACCTGACCCCCGACGACCAGGGCGAGGTCGACGCGGTGGTGACCGCCGACAAGGGGTTCGCGGACGGCTGCCGGGCCGAGGCGGGCGACCTGCTGGGCCACGTCTCCACGGTGGAGGCGGCCCGCGACATGGACGTGCTGCGGCAGCTGGTCGGCGACCCGAAGCTCAACTACGTCGGCAAGTCGTACGGCACCTTCCTGGGCGCGACGTACGCGGGCCTGTTCCCCGGCAAGGTCGGCAAGGTCGTGCTGGACGGCGCGATGGACCCCGCGCTGGACGCGGTGACCGGCAACCTCACCCAGGCGGGCGGGTTCGAGACCGCCTGGACGGCGTTCGCCGAGGACTGCGCGAAGCGGGACGACTGCCCCGTCGGCCACAGCGCGAAGGAGGCCGGGGACAAGCTCACCGCGCTGTTCGCGCAGCTCGACGCGGCGCCGCTGCCGACCGAGCAGAACCGCCCGCTGACCGAGGCCCAGGCGCTCACCGGCGTCGCCCAGGCGATGTACACCCAGTCGATGTGGCCCTACCTGCGCGAGGCGCTGACCACCGCCGGGGCGGGCGACGGCAGCGGGCTGCTCAAGCTCGCCGACAGCTACTTCGGGCGCGGCAGCGACGGCAGCTACGAGAACCTGATGTACGCCAACATGGCGGTCAACTGCCTCGACCTGCCGGCCCCGTTCGCCGACCCGGCCGCGGTCACCGCCGCCGTCCCCGCCTTCGAGAAGGCCGCCCCGCACTTCGGCCGCGACATGGCCTGGATGGCGCTCGGCTGCGCGTACTGGCCCGACCCGGCCACCGGCGCCCCGCACACCGTGCGCGCGGCCGGGTCCGCCCCGATCGTGGTGGTCGGCACCACCCGGGACCCGGCCACCCCGTACGCCTGGGCGAAGTCGCTGGCCGGGCAGCTGGAGAACGGGCGGCTGCTCACCTACGAGGGCGACGGGCACACCGCCTACCAGCGGCAGAACGCCTGCATCGACAACGCGATCAACGACTACCTGCTCGGCGGGGAGGCCCCCGCCAACGGGAAGACCTGCAAGGACTGACCCGGGGAGCCCCGGCGGGACCGCGGGTCCGTCAGGAGTGTTCTCGCTCGAAGGGGCTGGCAGCTACCATGGCGCAGCCCCTTCGGCGTTCCCGCCCGCACGCTTCCTGGAGACCGCAGTGCTCGGAGTCCACGACCTGGCCACCTACGTCCTCGGTGCACTGGTCATCGTCCTGCTGCCCGGACCCAACTCCCTCTACGTGCTCTCCGTCGCCGCCCGCAAGGGCGTCCGCACCGGCTACCGCGCGGCCTGCGGCGTCTTCCTAGGCGACCTCACCCTGATCAGCCTCACCTCGCTCGGCGCGGCCTCCCTGCTCCGGGCCAACCCGGCGGTCTTCGCGGTGGTCAAGTTCGGCGGCGCCGCCTACCTGCTGTGGATCGGCTACGGCATGCTGCGCGCCGCCCGCCAGATGTGGCGCGAGCGGGCGCTGAGCGCGGCCTCCGCCGAGGACGCCCCCGCCGAGGACGGCGAGCGGCCGTTCCGCCGCGCCCTCTTCATCAGCCTGTTCAACCCCAAGGCGATCCTCTTCCTGCTCTCCTTCTTCACCCAGTTCGTCGACCCCTCCTACGGTGCCCCCGTCCTCTCCTTCGCCCTCCTCGGCACCGTCCTGCAGACCTTCTCCTTCCTCTACCTCTCCCTGCTGATTTTCACCGGCACCTCCCTCGCCAACGCCTTCCGCCGCCGCAAGCGCCTCTCCGCCGGCCTCACCTCCTCCGTGGCCGTCCTCTTCGCCGGCTTCGCCGCCAAGCTCGCCGTCTCCTCCGCCTGACCTCCCGGCCGCCGGCCGCCGCGTACGGATCACCCCCGGAAACTGTGTAGACTGGCGCGCGTTGCCGATGCGACCCTTGCCCTCACGGGCCGGGTCACCGGCAGCGGTGCCGCCTTAGCTCAGTTGGCCAGAGCAACGCACTCGTAATGCGTAGGTCATGGGTTCGAATCCCATAGGCGGCTCAGAAAGTGTTGGGTAAGTGATCAACTGCGTGGCGTGATGCATGGCCGGTGGTTTTCGTGGTCTGCGGGATCGCGAAGATCATCGGTATGTGTGTCTGTTCGTGCAAGCCTTCCTATGATTCGTCGTTGACGGATGCTCAGTGGGCTGTGATCGAGCCGCTGCTGCCGCGGCGCGATCCGCGCCGGGCGGGCCGGCCGCTGAAGTTCCCGCGTCGGC
>NZ_BAAANS010000091.1:0-22505 GCF_039529925.1 Kitasatospora saccharophila
GAGCTACCTCGCCGGCCTCCACCTTCGAGGCGCGATGATCTGGATCAAGGACCTCACCAGAATCGCCACTTGATCACGACCAAATACGCGCCCTAGTGCCGCGTCAGGCAACCTTCGCCCGTCGCGACTCCCGGCACGCCCTCTCGCCGCACCGGCCGAAAACCCAAGTACATCCAGTACGAGGGCTTCCGGCCGGCACGCCGATAGCACGCACCGGACGCCGCTCCTTCACGGCAAAGGTTGCCTGACGCGGCACTAGCCGGAGGACCACCGACCGGCCCCCGTGCTTCCCCGTTTCCGCCACGGCGGAATGCCGCCCCGTTCAGCCCTCGCCGATCCCGTGGAACGGCACCCCGAGCGCGGCGGCGGCCTGTCGGCCCAGCCACTCGGCGGCGGCCTCGGCGGCCTCGGCGGGCGCCCCGTCGGCGACCGGTTCGCCGGGGCGCAGGTAGCGGGCAGCGGTGGCGGCGTCCACGGCGGTCAGCACCCGGCTGCCGTCCGCGCTCTCCAGCAGCAGTTCGACGCCCGCCCCGGCCCGGGCCGCCCGGACGGCGAGGACGGGGGCGTCCGCCCCGGCGACCCGCCCGGTGAGCGCCTCGGCGTCCGCGAGGGGGTCGGGCGGGGCGGGCAGCAGGCGCCAGTAGAGGATCTCCCGGCCCAGCACGAGGCCGATGCCGTCCGCCGCCCCGCGCAGCAGCCGGAGCGCCGGGACGTACCGCTCCAGGGCCAGTTCCGCGTCGATCCGCTCGCGCACCTCGGCGGGCAGCGCCTCCCAGCAGGCAGCCGCCTTCCCCTCCGTCACGACCGCCCCACCCCCGCCGTCGCCGCCGTCCCCGTCATCGCCACCGCCCGCGCGGGGCGTCGTCGTCGGGCTCGTCGGGGCCGGCGAAGTGGAACGGGAGGCCGAGCGCGGCGGCGAGTTCGCGGCCGATCCGGTCGGCGGCGGCGGCGACGGTGCTGCCGTGGTGGCGGGCGGTGCCGGCGTCCACCGCGGTCAGCACGTGGTCGCCGCGCTCGCCGACCGCGAGCAGCAGGACGTGCCGGTCGCGGACGGTGTCGCCCGCCCAGACGGCTTCGACGGCGAGCAGGCGGTCGCCGGTCGCGGTGGCCCGGCGGACGAGTTCCGCGGTGTCCTGCGGCGGCGCGGCGGGCGGGCCGACCCGGGCGACGCGGGCGGAGAGGATCGCCATGCCCTGGTGGATGCCGACCCCGGCGCGCCGGTCGCCCCGGTCGACGTCCAGCAGCAGCTTGACCGCCTGGACGTTCCGGCCCGCCCGCACCTCCCCGTCCACCCGCTCGCGGGTCTCGGCGGGCAGCGCGTCCCACCAGGCGAGCGCCTGTTCGTCCGTCATGCCGGTCATCGGGCGAACGCTCCCGGGCGTCTTCCGCACGGGAGCCCGGCGCGCGCCCCGCCGGACGCCGCGCCGCGCGTCCCGCTCACACCACCCGCCCGTTCAGCACCACGTGTGCGGGCGCGGCCAGCACCCGCAGGTCGGCGCGCGGGTCGGCCGGGTAGACGACGAGGTCGGCGGGGGCGCCCTCGGTGAGGCCGGGGCGGCCGAGCCAGGCACGGGCGGACCAGGTGGTGGCGGCGAGGGCCTCGACGGGGGTGAGTCCGGCCCTGGTGAGTTCGAAGGTCTCCTCGGCGACCAGGCCGTGGGCGAGCGAGCCGCCGGCGTCGGTGCCGACGTAGATCGGGATGCCCGCGTCGTGCGCGGCGCCGACGGTGTCGTAGCGGCGGGCGTGCAGCCGGCGCATGTGGGCGGACCAGGTGGGGAACTTGGCCTCGCCGCCGTCGGCGAGGCGGGGGAAGGTGGCGATGTTGACCAGGGTGGGGACGATCGCGACGCCGCGTTCGGCGAAGGCGGGGATCAGGTCCTCGGTGAGGCCGGTGGCGTGTTCGACGCAGTCGATGCCGGCGGCCAGCAGGTCGGGCAGCGACTCGGTGGCGAAGCAGTGCGCGGTGACCCGGGCGCCCTCGGCGTGGGCGGCGGCGATCGCTTCGGCGAGGGCGTCGCCGGGCCAGCAGGCGGTGAGGTCGCCGACGCCGCGGTCGATCCAGTCGCCGACCAGCTTGACCCAGCCGTCGCCGCGCCGGGCCTCGGCGGCGACGTAGGCGGCGAGGTCGCCGGGTTCGATCTCGTGGGCGTAGTTGCGGATGTAGCGGCGGGTGCGGGCGATGTGCCGACCGGCCCGGATGATCTTCGGGAGGTCGTCGCGGTCGTCGATCCAGCGGGTGTCGGCGGCGGATCCGGCGTCCCGGATCAGCAGGGTGCCGGCCTCCCGGTCGGTGAGCGCCTGCTTCTCGCTGGTGTCGCGGTCGACGGCGCCGTGCGCGTCCAGGCCGACGTGGCAGTGGGCGTCGACCAGGCCGGGCAGGGCCCAGCCGGTGAGGGTGGCGGCGGGTTCGGCGGCGGGGCGTTCGAAGGTCACCCGCCCGTCCACGGACCAGAGTTCGTCCCGGACGTCGTCGGGGCCGACCAGGACCCGGCCCTTGATGTGCAGCACCACGCGGTCTGTCATGCGTGGCACTGTACTCGGCGCCACCCGCCGGACCGGGGGCGTTCTGGGGCAGACTGTTCGACGGCCACCCTCCGCCCGCCGGCCCGCCGGCGCCCCGCCGTACCGAAAGGCCCTCCCGCATGCTGCTCGACCTTCCCCCGATGACCACCGACCGGTTCGCCGCGATCGAGGACGGGGTGGCGGCGCTGCTGCGCACCCGCAACGACGTGATCGTCACCCAGGGCGAGGCGCTGCTGCCGCTGGAGGCGGCGATCAAGGGCGCGGCGCACCCGGGTTCGACCGCGCTGAACGTCGTCACCGGCCCGTACGGGCAGACCTTCGGCGGCTGGCTGCGCGACGCGGGGGCGAAGGTGGTCGACCTGGCGGTGCCGTACGACTCGGCGGTCGGCGCCGTCCAGGTCGCGGCGGCGCTGAACGAGCACCCGGAGATCGACTTCGTCTCGCTGGTGCACGCCGAGGCGGCGACCGGCAACACCAACCCGGTCGCGGAGATCGCCGACGTGGTGCGGCAGCACGGCGCGCTGCTGATGCTGGACGCGGTGGCCTCGGTGGCCGCCGAACCGCTGCTCACCGACGAGTGGGGCGTCGACCTGTGCGTGATCGGCGGCCAGAAGGCGATGGGCGGCCCGGCGGGCGTCTCGGCGGTGTCGGTGAGCGAGCGCGCCTGGCAGCGGATCGCCGCGAACCCGGCCGCGCCGCGCCGCTCCTACCTCTCCCTGCTGGACTGGAAGGAGCGCTGGACGGACGCCGGGCGCACCCAACTGCCGCACGCTCCGGCCCAGTTGGAGATGCTCGCGCTGGAGGAGTGCCTGGCCGCGATCGAGGCCGAGACGCTGGACGCGGTGATCGCCCGGCACCGCGCCGCAGCCGCCGCCACCCGCGCGGGCGCCCTCGCCCTGGGCACCCTCACCCCCTACGTCCGGCTCCCCGAGCACGCCGCCCCGGTCGCCACCACCCTGCGCACCGCCGAGGGCTTCAACGCCGCCGACCTGGCCGCCGAACTCCGCCGCCACGCCCCGCAGTTGCCCGTCCAGGCCGGCGGCGGCCCGCTCGCCACCACCATGCTCCGCCTCAACCACTACGGCCCGGCCGCCACCCCGGAAACCGTCATCGCCACCCTGGAACTCCTCGCCCAGGCCACCGACACCCCGGCCGCCCCGGCGGTCACCGCGGCCACCGAGGCGTGGGAGCAGGCGATCTGACGGTCCGTCAGTAGTTGAGCCAGGACACCGGCAGCTGCTCGCACAGCTCGTCGAGCACTTCTCCGCTGACCGCCCGCATCGCCGTCCAGGAGCCGCCCTGGACGACCAGCAGGGCGTCCGGGCGGGCGAAGAGGTGGGTGTCGACGCCGGGTTCGTACAGCTGCGGCAGGGCGGTCCAGTCGGTGAGGTCGGCGGGGTCGACCTCACCGGCGTCGGTGTACGCCTCCTGGTCGAGCAGCGGTTCGGTGAGGACGACGGCCAGGAGCTCGACGGAGAGCCTGGCCGTCCAGGGGGTGGTCTCCGGGTCGGCGGCGTCCGGCCAGACGGCGGTCGGCGGGTCGTCCTGGTCGAGGGCGGCGAGCGGGACGCCCCAGTAGGCGCAGCCCTGGTTCTCCACCCGGTAGACCAGGTGGTCCCGCTCGACGTGGAGCTCCTCGGGCGGCAGCAGGGTGTCGTGGTTGCTGGTGAGGTCGGGGCGGTTGCCGATCAACAGGTGGGCCTCGCGCAGGGCGGCGGGCAGGCGCAGGCCCAACCTGGTTTCGGCGGCGTCGAGTTCGGCGTCGGTGCGGCCGTCGCCGGGTTGCAGCGGGGCGTTCCAGAAGGCGGCGAGGTCGGCGATCAGCCGCCAGGCGGCGGTGCGGTCGGTGAGCGCGGCGGGCAGGTCGCGGGGGAGGTCGAGCGTCATGCGGGCAGGGTAGCCACGGGTGCGGACAGGGTTCGGCCGCCGGTGGCCCGCCGTTCACCGGGCGGGCGGGCGGTGGTCGTCCGGGCGGTCTTGGCTGGGCAGCCCCCGCGAAGTTGGCTGTACAACTGGAGGCTGATCCGATGTCCGTGCCCCATCCGTACTGGCTGCGCGACAACTGCCCGTGCGCCGACTGCCGCGATCCGCGCGGCGGGCAGAAGCTGTTCCGGATCGGCGACCTGCCGGACGGCCTGACCGCCGTCGAGACGGCCGAGGACGCCGCCGGCCTGACGGTGCGCTGGTCCGACGGCCACCGCTCGCACTACCCGGCCGGGTGGGACGCGCCCGCCGGGCCGGACGAGCGCACCGAGCACGCCAAACGGCTCTGGCAGGCCGCCGACTTCGCCCGTGGCCTGCCCGAGGCCGACTGGGCGGCGTACCTGGCCGACCCGGAGGAGCGGACGGCGGTGCTGGCGGCCGTCCTGCGCTCCGGTTTCGCGCTACTCCGGGGCGTCCCGGCCGAGGAGCGCCGAGTACTGCGGGTGGCACGGAGTTTCGGGTACGTCCGGGAGACCAACTACGGCGAGCTGTTCGACGTCCGGGTGGAGCCCGACCCGGCGAACCTGGCCTTCACCAGCGCCGCCATCGCCCCGCACACCGACAACCCGTACCGCGACCCGGTGCCCACCCTGCAACTGCTGCACTGCCTGCGCAACGACTGCGCGGGCGGCGACTCCGGGCTGGTGGACGGCTTCCGGGCGGCCGCACTGCTGCGCGAGCAGGACCCGGCCGCCTTCGCGGTGCTGGCCCGCACGCCGGTGCCGTTCCGCTACCGCGACCGGGGCACCGAACTCACCGCCGAGCGGCCGCTGATCGGCCTCGACCCGCGCGGCGCGATCCGCGAGGTCCGGTTCAACGACCGCTCCACCCGCACCGCCGCGCTGTCCGCCCTGGACCCGGCCGAACTGGACGCCTTCTACGCCGCGTACCGCCGCTTCGCCGCGATCGTCCTGCGCCCGGAGCTGCGGCTGGACTTCCGGCTCGCCCCCGGCGACTGCCTGGTCCTCGACAACACCCGGCTGCTGCACGCCCGCACCGCCTTCGAGCCCGGCGACGGCACCGGCGGCCACCGCCACCTGCAGGGCTGCTACGCCGACCTGGACTCGCTCTCCTCCACCCTCGCCGTGCTGCGCCGCGGCACCGCCGTCCTGGACGAACTGGAGGCGCTGTTCGAGGGCGAGGGCTCCGGCGAGTACCTGGGCGAGGCCGTCACGCTGGCCGCCCACATGCTGCAGGCCGCCGCCCTGGCCCGCGCGGCGGGCGCCCCGCCCGCCCTGGTGGCCGCCGCCCTGCTGCACGACATCGGCCACTTCCGGGGCAGCGGGCGGGAGTTGATGGCGGGCACCGACAACCGCCACGGCGAGAGCGCGGCCGCCCGGCTGGCCCCGTACTTCCCACCCGCCGTCACCGAGCCGGTCCGCCTGCACGTCGAGGCCAAGCGCTACCTGTGCACCGCCGAGCCCGGCTACGCCGACCGCCTCTCCCCCGCCTCGGTCCACACCCTGGCCGTCCAGGGCGGCCCGATGACCCCGGACGAGGCGGCCGCCTTCGCCGCCCACCCGTTCGGCGCCGACGCGGTCACCGTCCGCCGCTGGGACGAGGCCGCCAAGGACCCGTCCGCACCGATCCCGTCGTTCGCCGAATTCCGGCCGCTGCTCATGGAGTCGATGCACCAGTCGGCCTTCGCCCCACCGCGGCGCTAGCCGGCCTTCGGCGACAGCTCGAACCAGATCTTCCGGCCGAGGAAACGGTGCTCGGCCCCCCACCGGTCGGCGAGCCTGTCCAGCAGCAGCAGGCCCCGGCCGGCCCCCTCCTCCGCGAGCGGGTCGACGGTCCGCAGGACGGGGAGTTCGCGGTGGTCGTCGGTGATCTCGACCAGCAGCCGGTCGGTCCACAGCAGGCGCAGCCCGATCACCTCCTGCGCCGTCGCCACCGCGTCGGTGACCAGCTCGCTCACCAGCAGCGCGGCGGTACCGGCGACGGACTCCAGCCCCCAGGAGGCGAGCCGCCGCTGCACCAGCCGCCGGAGCAGCGGCACCTCCACCGGCCGGGGCAGCATCTCGTAGCGTTCCTCCTTCACCTGCGGGGCGCCGTCGAACGCGGCGATCAGCACGGCGAGGTCGTCCCGGTGCTCGACCGCGCCGGGCGCCTCGAAGGCGAAGTCGAGCAGCTGCCGGGGCGGCCAGCCGGTCCCGGTCAACCCGGCGCAGTGGGCGGCCAGTTCGACCTGGCGCCCGGTGCAGAGCACCAGCGCGGAGCCGTCCGGCACCTCGATGGTGCGGGCGGTGAACGGGACGCCGCCGACGCCGATCGGGGCGCCGGTGGGCAGGTCCACCTCGGCGGATCCGCCACCGGGGTGCAGCAGGACGGGCGGCAGGTGGCCGGCCGTGGCGAGTTCGCAGGTCCGGGCGACCGGGTCGTAGACGGCGTACAGGCAGGTGGCGAGATGGTCGTCGCCCAGGCGCCGGGCCAGGTCGTCCAGGTACCGCAACAGCCGGGCGGGGGGCACGTCCAGCAGGGTGAAGGCCTGCACCCCCGCCCGGAGCCGGCTCATCGCCTGGACGGCGGGCAGGCCGTGGCCGAGCACGGCGCCGACCACCAGGGCGGTCCGGTTACCGTGCAGCGGGATCGCGTCGACCCAGTCGCCGCCCGCCCCGTCCCGGTGGCTGCCCGGCCGGAAGCGGTGTGCCAGCCGGACCCAGGGCGTGTCCGGCAGGGTGTCGGGGATCATCGACCGCTGGAGCGCCCGGGCCAGCCGGGCCTCCGCCCGGTGCAGCCGGGCGCTGTCCAGCAGCAGCGCCCCGCGCTCCGCCAGTCCGGCCAGCAGTTCGGCCTCGGCCCGCCCGTACGCCGTCCGCGCCCCGCCGCCGCCCGTGCCGCCGAACAGCCGGAGCACGCCGAACACCTCGCCCCGGACGGCCAGCGGCAGTGCCAGCACCGGGCCTTCGGGCGTTTCGGCGTGCACCGGCACGCCCTCCCGGAGGATCCGCTCGGCCTGTGCGCGGGGAACCACGGCCCGGTCGCGGCCGTCCCCCACGCCCCCGGCCGCCCCGGCCGTGCCGAGCCGGCGCAGGACGACCCCGTCGGGGGTCCAGGCGTCGGGGACGCCGTCCTCCTCGACGAACGCCGCCCGCACCTCGACGGCGGCCGCGGCGGCCCAGCCGGGGACGAACACCGCGCACAGCTCGGCGGCGGTGGCCTCCGGGTCGGCCCCGGTGCCGACCGTCCGGCCGAACTCCCGGGCGAGCACCGCCGCGGGCGACTCCAGCTCGGCCCGGTAGTCGAACTCGCGTTCGTGGCGGGCGCGTTGGGTGGCGAGGGCGGCTTCCGCGGCGAGCAGCCTGGCCTCCAGCCGGACGCACTGCTCCTCCGCGTCGTGGCGCAGCGCCTGGGCCCGGCCGAGTTCGGCCCGCAACAGGTCCAACTCCTGTTTCAGTTCGCGCAGTTCCTCGCGCGCGTAGGCGGCCCCGGCAGCGTCCGGGCGGCGGTCGAGAGCGCCGGGCCCGGTCTCGTAGCGGGCGGCGGCCCGGTCGGCCTCCAGCTGCCGGTAGCGCTGTTCGGCCTGCGCGGCCTGCGCCTCGGTGGCCTCCAGCGAGCGCAGCAGGTGCCGCTCCCTGACGTCCGCCAGCCGGAGTTCGCGCTCGGCCGCGCCGAGCCGGTCGCGCAGTTCCTCCACCTCGTGCCGGGCCGCGTTGCGCACCCGCAACGCGGCCATCCGCAGCCGGTGGGCGTGCTCCCGGACGTCCGGCGCGACCGACTGCCCAGTGGTCGCGGCGACTTCGCGCAGCAGCTCGTCGACGAAGTCCTTCGGGGCGATCCGGGCCCCGCTCAGGTAGCGCGAGACGCTGCCCTTGTCCCGGTTGCAACGGGCGGCGTAGCGGGTGAGCGAGACGCCGAGGGCCCGGAAGAGCTGATCCAGGAAGGCGGTCAGGGCCGCCACCTCGGGCTCTCCGCCCGGCAGTTCGAGTGTCATCGGCGGCCCTTTCCGTTGCCGGGCATCGGCAATCCGTTGCGTCTGGCGCAACGCCCGGCCCGTCTCGAAGAGTAGGAGAAATCCGCAACAACCCGCAGCGAAAGGCCACTTGATGTTCCCTGAAGCCGTCCGCGCCCTGGCCGCCTGTCAGCGCGCGGTCATCGTCGCCCTGGCCCTGCTCCCCGTCGTCCTGGCGACGGCGGCCTGCGTCCCCGCGGTCCTGCTGCTGCCCGCCTTCCCGGGCGGGGTCCGCCGACTGACTTCCCTGCTGGGTGAGTTGAGGCGCTGGACGGAGACGGTGCTGTCCCGGGCCTGAAGCCTTCCGGAGCATTCGCGTCGCGCGCGGCGGGAATCGTCGGACGAACCGTAGCCCGGCAGCGCCGCCGTCAGGTCGATCTCGACCGGCGCCGTCATCCGCCCCTCCGGTGGGAGCCGTCAGTCGTCGTCCCGGGCGTGCCGCGAAAGGGCGGACGAGGCCAGCGAGTTGTGGATGGAGAAGGCGACGGTGCCGGGCAGGTAGCGGTCCTGGGACCACTCGACGGGGGTGCCGGTGGGGTCGGTGGTGCGGCGCTTCTCGCGCAGCAGCGGGCTGCCCCGGCGGCAGGTGAGCAGGCGGGCGTCGTCGGCGTTGGCGGCGACCACGTCGATGGTGTGGTCGGCGTCGGTGAACAGGATGCCGTGCTCGCGCAGGGGTTCGGTGTGCGAGACCACGTCGGGCGGCAGCTGGGCGACCAACTCGCCGACCCGGGGCGGGTAGACGGTGCGCTCGACCATCACCGGGGTGCCGGAGAGGGTGCGCAGCCGCAGCGTCACGTAGACCTCGGTGCCGGGTTCCAGGCGCAGCTGCTCGCGTTCGGCGGCGTCGGCGGGGCGGCGGATCAGCGATTCGAGCCGGCCGCCGGGCTCCTCGCCCATCGAGCGGGCCCAGTGGGTGAAGGAGAGCAGTTCGGAGAAGGACTGGACGCGGGCGCTGCCGAGGACGACCCGGCGGGTGCCGCGCCGGGAGGTGACCAGCCCGTCGGCGCGCAGCATGGCCAGGGCCTGCCGGACGGTGCCGCGGGAGACGCCGTACTGCTCGGCGAGGGCGCCCTCCGCCGGCAGCCGCCCGGCCTCGCCGAACGAGCCGGAGGTGATCGCTTCGCGCAGGTCGGCGGCCACCTTGCGGTAGAGCGAGCCGGCGGCGCGGTCCTGGTCGAGTGCCACGTGCGTCGAGTTCCCTTGGCTGGTAAGGAGATTGGGCCGTGCCCTGCGCGTGACCGCGCGTACACCACTGACTGTAGCCGCTGCCCGCGGCGGCCCCGGACCCGGGCGCGACCGCTCCCGCGACCGTTCCCGCAGCCGACCCCCGGCCTGGGCCGTCCGTTCACCTTCCCGTCACCGCCCTCGGGCGTACTTGCTCCTGGCGCCGGAAGTTGGCTGGCCAACTTGGCCGGACAACCGGCCGCGCCGCGCACCGAACACCCGCGCGGCACCGCGCGCCCCCCTCGTGATCTCTGCAGCTCCACTTCCTCCAGGAGACCCTCCCGTGACCGTGCACCGCCACCGCGCCGCCGCCCTCGCGGCCGTGCTGACCGCTGCCGCGCTCTCCCTCACCGCCTGCGGCTCCGCCGGCTCGTCCGCCGGGTCCGGCGAGGTCGCCAAGGCCGGCGGCGGCACGGTGAACGCGAGGACCGCGACCTCGCTGGCCGACTTCGGCGGCATGGACGGCCTGGTGGCCGCCGCGAAGAAGGAGGGCAAGCTGCACGTCATCACCCTCCCGCGCGACTGGGCCAACTACGGCAAGCTGATGGACGACTTCAAGGCGAAGTACGGCATCGAGATCGAGGACGAGAACCCGGACGGCTCCAGCCAGGACGAGATCAACGCGGTCAAGTCCCGCAAGGGCCAGGACCGCGCCCCCGACACCCTCGACCTGGGCTCGGCGTTCGCGCTCTCCGCCGCCAAGGAGGGCATCCTCGCCCCCTACAAGGTGGCCGGCTTCGACAAGATCCCCGCCACCATGAAGGACGCGGACGGCCTGCGGGTCAACGACTACGGCGGCTACGTCTCGATCGGCTGCGACGCCAAGAAGGTCGCCACCTGCCCGAAGACCTTCGCCGACCTGCTCAAGCCCGAGTACAAGGGCCAGGTCGCGCTGAACGGCAACCCGACCAAGTCCGGTTCGGCGTTCGGCGGCGTGTACGCGGCCGCGCTGGCCAACGGCGGCTCGCTGGACGACATCCAGCCCGGCATCGACTTCTTCGCCAAGCTGAAGCAGTCCGGCAACTTCAACCCGGTCGAGTCCACCCCGGCCACCATCGAGAAGGGCGAGACCCCGATCTCGATCGACTGGTCGTACCTGAACGCGGGCTACACCGACGAGTTCAAGGGCAAGGGCATCGACTGGCAGGTCGCCGTCCCGTCCGACGGCTCCTACGCCCAGTACTACAACCAGGCGATCAACAAGGACGCCCCGCACCCGGCGGCCGCCCGCCTGTGGATGGAGTACCTGTACTCGGCCGAGGGCCAGAACGGCTTCCTGGGCGGCTACGCCACCCCGGCGCTGTTCGACGCGATGAAGGCCGACGGCACCCTGGACGCCACCGCCGCGGCCAAGCTGCCCACCGTCGAGAAGCCGTTCACCACCTTCCCGAGCTCGGAGCAGGTCGACGCGGCCAAGAAGGTCCTGACCGACAACTGGGCCAAGGCCATCGCGGGCTGATCACCGACATGACCACGGCCCCCACCCCGGTGCCGGCCCCGGCCGCCGCTGACCCCAGCGGCGGCCCGGGCGCCCCCGGCACCGCCACCGCCTCCCCCGCCCCGCGCCCCGCCCGCCGCCGCCCGCGCGGCGGCGCCTGGCTGGCCACCGTGCCGCTGCTGGCCTTCTTCCTGGTCGGCTTCGGCCTGCCCGCCGTCGCCATCGTCACCGGCGCGTTCACCGTCTCCAGCGACGCTGAGACCGGCGCCGGCTCCTTCACCACCGCCAACCTGACCGACTCGGTGCAGGGGGCGTACTGGACGGCGCTGCTCTCCAGCGTGAAGCTGTCCGCGCTGACCGCGCTGGTCGGCACCGTGCTCGGCGTCCCGATCGCCCAGGCCGTGCTGACCTCCCGGTTCCGGCTGCTGCGCGAGGCGGTGCTGACCGCCTCCGGCGTGCTCGCCAACTTCGGCGGCCTGCCGCTGGCGTTCGCCTTCGTCGCGACCCTCGGCAACGCGGGCGAGGTGACGAAGGTGTTCCACCTGACCGACCACGGCTGGTCGCTGTACAGCTTCACCGGCCTGGCCGTCACCTACCTGTACTTCCTGGTGCCGCTGATGGTGCTCACCATCACCCCGGCCCTGGAGGGCCTGCGGGTGCAGTGGCGCGAGGCCGCCCGGAACAACCGGGCCACCGCCCTGCAGTACTGGCGGCACGTGGCGCTGCCGATCCTGTTCCCCTCGCTGCTCGGCGGCTTCGTGCTGCTGTTCGGCTCGGCGTTCGCCGCGTACGCCACCGCCGCCGCGATGGTCGGCGCGACCGTCCCGCTGATCAGCCGGCAGATCGCCGACGCGCTGTCCGGCAACGTGCTGGTCGGCCAGGGCAACCTGGCGCTGGCGCTCAGCCTCGACATGATCGTCGTCGCCGCCCTGGTGATGGCCGTCTACCTGCCCCTCCAGCGCCGGAGTGCCCGATGGCTCAGCTGACCTCCCGCCCCCGGCTGTGGCGCGCCGCCGTCCTGCTGCCGGCCGGCCTGTACTTCCTGGTCCCGATGGCGGCCTCGGTCTGGTTCTCGATCGACGACGCCGACGGCCTCTCCTTCGACGCCTACACCGGCCTGCTCTCCGCCCCCGGCTTCACCGACAGCCTGGTGCTCACCCTGGAGCTCGCCGCCGTCACCGTCGTGGTGCTGCTGCTCCTGCTGGTGCCCGCGATGATCGCGGTCCGGATCGGCGCGCCGAAACTGCGCCCGGTGCTCGAAGTGGTCTGCACCCTCCCGTTGGTGGTGCCGCCGGTCGCGCTGACCGCCGGCCTGATCGGCGTGCTGCGCTGGGGCCCCGACCACCTGATGGACACCCCGTTCTTCCAGACCTTCGTGTTCGTCCAGCAGCCGGAGTTCCCGCTCGTCCTGGTCGTCGCGTACGTCCTGATGGCCCTGCCGCTCGCCCACCGCGCCCTGGACTCCGGGCTGCGCGCCGTGGACGTGCGCACCCTGGTCGAGGCCGCCCGCAACTGCGGGGCCTCCTGGCCGCGGGCCGTCCTCTCGGTGATCGTGCCGAACCTGCGCGGCGCCCTGCTGAACGCCGCCTTCCTCACCCTGGCGCTGGTGCTGGGCGAGTTCACCACCGCCTCGATCCTCGGCTACCAGCCCTTCGCGGTGTGGATCTACTCGGTCGGCAACAGCCGGGGGCAGATGTCCGTCGCGGTGTCCGTGCTCAGCCTGCTGATCACCTGGGTGCTGCTGCTCCTGCTGGCCGCCGCCGGCCGCGAGCGCCGCCACAAGACCGCCACCCCCTGACCCGCCCCGGAGACCGCCACCCATGAGCACCGCCACCGTCCCCCTCGCCAAGGACGCCGCCACCGGCAGCGCCACCGTCGAATTCCGTTCGCTGCGACGGCAGTTCGGCACCACCACCGCCCTGGACGGCCTCGACCTGACCGTCCGCCCCGGCGAACTGCTCGCCCTGCTCGGCCCGTCCGGCTGCGGCAAGACCACCGCGCTGCGGATCCTGGCCGGCTTCGAGACGCACGACTCCGGCGAGGTGCTGGTCGACGGCGAGGACATCACCCGGATCCCCGCGCACCGCCGCGACGCCGGCATGGTCTTCCAGTCCTACAGCCTCTTCCCGCACCTCACCGCCGCCGACAACGTCGCCTTCGGCCTGCGGATGCGCGGCGTCGGCAAGGCCGAACGGCAGCGCCGCGCCCAGGAGTTGCTGGAACTCGTCGGCCTCCCGCAGCGCGCCGCGCACTACCCGCACCAGATGTCCGGCGGCCAGCAGCAGCGGATCGCGCTGGCCCGCGCGCTCGCCCTGCAGCCGCGCGTCCTGCTGCTCGACGAACCGCTCTCCGCCCTGGACGCGAAAGTCCGGCTCGCGCTGCGCGAGGAGATCCGCCGCCTCCAGCAGGAACTCGGCATCACCACCCTGTTCGTCACCCACGACCAGGAGGAGGCCCTCTCGATGGCCGACCGGGTCGCCGTCCTGCGCGCCGGCCGCCTCGAACAGTGCGCCGCCCCTTCGGAGTTGTACGCCCGGCCGGCCACCGCGTTCGTCGCCGAGTTCGTCGGCACCATGAGCCGCGTGCCGTGCTCGCGCACCGCCGACGGCGGGGTCGAGGTGCTCGGCCGCCGCCACCCCGTGGACGGCCACCTCCCCGCCGACGGCGACCTGCACGTCCTGGTCCGCCCCGAGCACGTCGCACTCACCCCCGCCGAGGACGGCACCGCGCTGGTCGTCGCCGCCTCCTTCCTCGGCGCCGTCACCCGGCTCACCGTCCGCCTCCCCGACGGCACCGAGCTCAAGTCCGACCTCCCCACCGAAGCCGCCGCCACCCTCCCCCTCGGCTCCCGCGCCGCCCTCACCCTCCCGGACCGCCCGGTCCTGGTCGACCGGGCCTGAGAACGGCGGAGGGGGACGAACCAGGGGCTCGGGGAACGGCGAGTCCGTGCTGCTGACGGCCGGAGCCCATCGAAGGTCCGTGCTGCTGCGTGTAGTAAACAGAACCAGAAGCCCACGCGCTGGGCGCCAGTGAACCGCCAACAGCCACGGCCTCGCCGTTCCCCGAGCCCCTGGCGGTGCTCTCCCTTCCCCCTACGTCAAGAGGTACCGCCATGCCCGCAGCGCCCCGCCCCGCCGCCGTCCTGTTCGACATGGACGGCACCCTGGTCGACACCGAGCACCTGTGGTGGCAGGCCGCGGCCGAACTCGCCGCCGAACTGGACCTGACGCTCACCGACGCCGACCTGCCGGACGTCCTCGGCCGGGCCGTCGAGCACACCGCCGCCCACCTGCACCGCAGCAGCCGCACCTCGCGGCCGGAGGCCGACCTGGTGGAGCACCTGAACGAGACCTTCGCCGCGAAGGTCGGGGCGCAGATCGTCCCGCGTCCCGGCGCCCTCGCGCTGCTGGCCGCGCTGCGCGCCGCCGGCGTTCCGACCGCCCTGGTCTCGGCGTCCCCCCGCCGGGTGGTCGACCTCGTCCTGGCCGCCCTGGCCCCGCACCGGTTCGCCACCACCCTCGCCGCCGAGGACACCCCGCGCACCAAGCCCGCCCCGGACCCGTACCTGGCCGCCGCCGAGCGGCTGGGTCTGGCCCCGGCGGCGTGCGTGGCCGTCGAGGACACCCCGACCGGGGTGGCCTCCGCCCGGGCCGCGGGCTGCCCGGTGCTGGCGGTGCCGTCCGCCGTGCCGATCCCGGCCGTCGCGGGCACCACCGTGCTGGACAGCCTGGAGCGGGCCGACCTCCCCTTCCTGGCCGCCCTCGCCGCGTCCTGATGCCGTACCTCCTGCTCGCCCTGGCGATCGCCGGTGAGGTCTGCGCGACCAGCCTGCTCAAGCTCACCGACGGCTTCTCCCGGCTGTGGCCGAGCCTGGCCGTCGCGGTCGGCTACGCGCTGTCCTTCGCCCTGCTGGGGCGGGCGCTCAAGCACATCCCGGTCTCGGTGGCGTACGCGGTCTGGTCGGGCGCGGGCACGGCCGCCGTCGCGGCGATCGGCGCGTCCTGCTTCGGCGAGTCGCTGGGCCGCCTCCAGTGGTGCGGCCTCGCGCTGGTGATCGCCGGCGTGGTGCTGCTCAACCTGCGCTCCGGCCACTGACGGCCCCGGCCGGCCGGAACCCGGTTGACCCGGTGCTTCCGGTCCGCGACGATCCCGACATGCCGATCGACACCGTCCTGGCCCGGGCCGAGGCCGACCTCGCCGCGGGCCGGGTGCCGCTGGCCCGCCAGCGGCTGCGCAGCCTGATCGGCACCCACCCGACCGACCTGACGGCCCGCCACCGCTTGGCCGCCGTCTACCGCCTGTACGGGGACGCGGCCGAGGCGGGCCGCTGGAACTACCTGGACGAGTCCGCCGACCCGGCCGAGACCGCGGCCTTCGAGGCCCGGTACGCCGACCCGCTGCGCCGGATGCGGGCGCTGCGCTGGCACCACCCGGAGTCGCGGGCCGCCACCGCGACGGCCCGGGCCCGGCTGGCCGCGCTGCGCGAGGCGGCCTCCGCGGCCTGCGGCCGGCCGCTGACCTGGGCGGGCCGGGACGACTCCCCGGACACCGTCGCCGAGGACGGGGACGGGGGCGAGGGCGAGGACGACGCCTGGTTCCTGGTCATCCTGGCCGCCGTCCTGCTGCTGGTACTCGCGCTGTCCGTGGTCGGCCTGGTCACCGTCCTCGGCTGGATCTGCTGACCCCGGCCGCCCGGCCCGGATTCCGTTTGACGCCCGCTCCGCCGAACGGCGACGATCCGGGGCCATGAGCGTCGAATCCACCCTGGCCAAGGCCGAGGCCGAACTGCGGGAGGGCCGGGGCCGCCAGGCCCGGCTGCGCCTGCTCGGGCTGGTCTCCAGCTACCCGACCGACCTGGCGATCCGTCACCGGCTGGCCGACGCCTACACCTACGCCTCGTGGGCGGAGCGGGGCCGCTGGGACTACCTGGACGAGGCGCTCACCCCGGCCACCCTCGCCTGCTTCGAGGACCGCCACCCCGCCCCGGCCCACCGCCTGAAACTGCTCCGCTGGCCCGACCCGGCGCACAACCCGCCGTCCACCCCGCTGGCCCGCCAGCGCCTCGCCGCGCTGCACCACCAGGCCACCGGCACCGCCCCCGACTGGCCCGACCACCCCGAGGACGCCGCGACCACCGAGACCCCCGCCCCGCCCCTCCCGCCACCGCCGCCCGCACCGCCGCGCTACATGCCCCCCGGCAGCGGCCCGGAGCCCTCCGCCGCCGTGGCCGCCTTCGACCTCACCATGGCGCTGATCGTCGTGGTGATCGGGCTGATGGGCCTCCTCAGCCTGGTCGTCTGATCCCCCGCCCGCCGAGCAGCGGCCCGAACTCCTCACCCCAAGAAGCTACTTGAGGGATCCCCGGAGCGCGTCCACCCGGTTCGCGGAGGCGGTGAAGTCCGCCCGGTCGAGCTCCCCGGAGCCGAGCGCGGAGCTGAGCGCGGCGGCGGCCGCGTCGCCCTGGGCGACGTCCCGGCCGGAGCAGAGCAGCAGGTCGACGCCGGCGTGGGCGACGGCCAGGGCGCGCTTCGCGGTGCCGCCGACCGGGTCGAGGGCCTTGGCCTCGATCGCGTCGGTGATGGTGACGCCGTCGTAGTTGAGCCGGCCGCGCAGCTCGTCGCGGACGACGGTGCCGGACATCCCGGCGGGGGCGTCGGGGTCGAGCGCGGGGTAGACCGCCCAGGAGAACATCACCAGCTTGACGCCGGCGGCGATCGCGTCCCGGTAGGGGCGTTCGTCCACGCTGCGCAGCTGGTTGAGCGAGACGTTCAGGGTGACGGCCTGCTCGTCGGTGTTGGCGCCGGCGGGGGCGCTGCCGAGGCCGGGGAAGTGCTTGGCGGTGGCGGCGACCCCGGCGCCCTGCTGGGCCTTGAGGAAGGCGGAGCCGAGCCTGCCGACCACGGCGGGGTCGGTGCTGTAGGAGCGCTGCGCGGAGTCGGCGAAGTCGCCGGGGGTGCGGTAGACGTCCAGGACGGGCGCCAGGTTGAGGTTGAGGCCGTACTGGCTGAGCGCGGCGGCGGCCTCGCCGCCGGTGCGGGTGGCGGCGGCGACCGGGTCGGCGGAGCGGCCGACGTCCTTGGCGGACTGCGCGGGCCCGCCGGGCACCCGCCGGACGAGTCCGCCCTCCTGGTCGGTCATCAGCAGCAGCGGGTGCGGGTCGGGGCTCTGCCCGGCCGCTTCCCGCAGGCGGTCGACGGCGGTGCGCAGCGCGGTCGCGTCGGTGCCCACGTTCTCCGCGAAGAAGATCACTCCGGCGACCCGGCCCTCGCGGACCCGCTGGAGCAGCGTGTCGGGGACGGTGGTGCCGGGGTACGAGTAGACGATCCGCTGCCCGGCGAGCCGCGCGTCGCTGACCCCGCCGGTGGGCGTGGCGCTGGACGGCTCGGGCGTGGGCGTCGGGCTCGGGGTCGGCGTGGGCGTGGGCGTGGGGCTGGGCGTCGGGGACGGGCTGGGCGTCGGCGTGGGGCTCGGCGCTGGGGACGAGGAGGTGCCGGACGGGGCGCTGCCGCCGTTGCCGGAGGAGCCGCAGCCGGTGAGCAGCGTCAGGCCGAGGGTGAGCACTCCGAGCGAACGCAGTGACCGCAACATGCCATCAGATAAGCACGCAAAAGCGGCGCGAACCAGTACCGCACGGCCCCGGGGCGTCGCCGGGGCCGTGCGGCGGCCGGACCGACGGGCCGTCAGCGGGCGGCCAGCAGCCCGGGCAGTTCGGCGACCGAGGCCAGCACGTGGGTGGCGCCGTCCGCCCGCAGCCGGGCCTCGTCGTGCGCACCGGTGAGCACCCCGGCCACCACCGAGGCGCCGGCCCGGACACCGGTGAGCATGTCGTAGCCGGTGTCCCCCGCCACCGCGACCTGCCGCACCGAGTCGGTGCCGGTGCGCAGCAGCGCGGTGAGCGCCAGGTCGGGGTACGGGCGGCCGCGGCCGGCGTCCGCCGGGCAGAGCGTCAGGTCGGCGACCTCCCGCCAGCCCAGCGCGTCCAGGATCCGGTCCTGCGTGCTGCGGGAGAACCCGGTGGTGAGCACCACCTTCCGCCCCTGCCCGCGCAGTTCGGCGATCGCCTCGGCCGCGCCCGGCAGCGCCTCGCAGCGCCCCTGGTCGACCAGGCCCTCGTACGCCGCCTCGAACACCAGGTTGGCCCCCTGCGCCCGGTCCTCGTCCCCGAACAGGTGCCGGAACACCGAGATCTTCGACTCCCCCATGGTGGCCCGCACGTGCGCCAGCATCGCGGCGTGCTCGGCGCTCCCGGTCTCCACCCCCTGCGAACGCGCGGCGGCGGCGAAGGCCAGCTCCACCAGCCCGTCGTCGACGACCGTGGTGCCCGCCATGTCGAGCACCACCAGGGTCACATCGTGCGTGGTCATGTCTTCAGCCTCTGTGTAGGGGAACGGGCCCAGGGGCCCGGGGAACGGCGGGTCCGAGCTGCTGCCGGCCGGATCCCACCGGAAAGTCCGTGCTGCCGCGTGCCCTTGGGCCCGGCTCACAGCCCCGCCGCGTCCGCCGTGTCGGCGGCTATCGCCGGCGAGCAGGTCATCCCGCGCCCGCCCGGCCCGGTCACCAGCCAGGCGCCGTCGGTGAGCCGCTGCCGGTGCACGACCAGCGACGGGTCGGTGCACTGGGCGTAGACCCCGGCCCAGCGGCGGCGGATCCGGGGCAGCGGGCGGCCGAGCAGGCCCCGGGCGACGTCGGCGAGGTGGTCGTACGGGTCCTCGACCACGTCGAAGCCGAACGGCTGGTCGTACTCGTGGGTGTCGCCGACGGTGAGCCCGCCGTCCCGCCGCTGCACCATGAGCAGCTGCATCCGGTGCTCCGCGGCGACGGCCGGTTGCGGCTGTCCGGCGCGCAGGGCGTCCAGCTCGGGGCCGGCGAAGGCCGGGTAGTAGCGGAAGGAGTCGCCGTCGGCGACGGAGGTGGTGAGGGTCTCGCCGAGCGGGTCGGTCTGCATCATCTGGAGGCGGACCCGGCGCACCGGCAGCTCGGGGGCGAGTTCGCGGACGAGTCCGCCGAGCCAGGCGCCGGTGCACAGCAGGACGAGGTCGCCCTCGTGCAGCTGCCCGTGGTCGTCGCGGACGGCGCGCTCGCCGACCAGCTCGCGGACCTCGCGTCCGGGCCGGAAGACGTAGCGGCCGGTGGCCTCCAGCGCGGCGCGCAGCGCGGGTTGGGCGGTGCGGGGTTCGACGGCGGCGTCCCGGGCGCAGTGCAGGCCGGCCAGGTACTCGCCGCGCAGCGCGGGGTTGAGGGCGCGGACCTCGGCGGGGTCGAGCAGCCGGTAGCCGCGGGCCCCGGCGTCGGGGAGCTTCAGCGCGGCTTCGGCGACGGCGAGTTCGGCGGGGGTGCGGGCCAGGGTGAGCGAGCCGTTGGGCCGGAACCACAGGCCGGGGACGCGGGCGCCGATCTCCTCCCACAGTTCGCGGGCGCGCAGCGCGGTGTCCAGTTCCGCCCCGGCGGCGCGGCCGCTGACCCAGACCAGGCCGAAGTTGCGGACGGAGGCGCCGCGGGCCTCGCTCTCGCGTTCCAGGTGGACGACCTCGTGGCCGCGTTCGACGGCCTGCCAGGCGTGCATGGTGCCCAGCACGCCCGCTCCTACGACGATGACTCTCATGCGGACAGGCTGGGGCGCCGAGGTGGCCGCCAGTCGTCGGACTCCCGTCGCGGACGTGAACCGCCCGCAAGAGTTGTCCATACAACCTGGCCACCTCGCCCCCGCCCGGCCCGCCTCAGCGCAGGACGCGCGCGTGCAGGTACTCGCGCCGCCCGAACCGCGGCTCGTCCACGGCGGTCAGCTCCTCCACCTGGAAGCGGTACAGCGCGGCCGCGCCCCGGCCCTCCAGGAACTGGGCGGCCACCTCGGGGTCGGCGGCGAACTCCGGGTAGCGGCCGCGGTACGCCGCCAGCGCCGCCTCGGCCTGCCGGCCCCAGGCTTCGCCCGCACCGCCGGTGAGCTGGACGCCGCGCAGCTGCTCGCCGAACGCGGGCGGCGGCAGGTGGACGGTGGCGGCGGCCCTGGCCTCCTCGGCCAGGTGCAGGCTGTGCCGGGTGGAGCGCTCGCTGACGAAGTACAGCACCAGGTCGGAGTCGAAGGCGTAGAAGGCCAGGTTGGCGTGCGGCCCGCGCTCGTGGCCGGCGGTGGCCAGGCTGAGCACCGTGCTGTCCGCGAGCAGGCCCTCCACCCCCTTCCCGAGCTCGTCCGCGGGCCAGTTCCCCTGGATGACGTCGAGTCGGTACGGCATGGCGCGTCCCTCCGCGGAGCTGCAGGAAAAAGCGAGCCGGGCGGGGGTCACCCCTGCCCGGCTCACATGCTCCCCCCGCCCGGCGCGGCCGCACAAGGGGCCGGTCCGCCCTACTCGCTCAGGCCGTTCCGGCCCCCAGCACGGGGCCCAGCGGCCCGGTGCGCAGCCGGTCGACCAGGGGCGCGGCCCGGCCGGCCAGCGCCGCCAGCGGGAGCGCCACCAGGACGCCGACCAGGGCGGCGACCACCACGTCGTGCGGGTAGTGCGCGCCGACCCAGACCCGGGAGGCGCCCATCAGCACGGCGGCCAGCAGCGCGATCCAGCCGATCCGGCGGTCGGCGTACCAGAGCGCGGCGGCGGCGGCGAAGGCGGCCACCGTGTGGTTGCTGGGGAACGACCAGTCACCGGGCGGCGGGCAGGCTTCCAGCGGCACCGTGGCGGGGAGCTGCTGGCACGGCCTGACCTCCTCGACCAGCGACTTGAGCACCGAGTTGACCAGGTACGCGACCACCACGACCAGCGGCGAGGCCAGCACCCGGGCCATCACCACCGAATCGGCGGCCCGGGCCCGCCACCAGGCCCACAGCATCAGCAGCGCGAACACCGCGAGGCCGAGGGCGGACCACTGCTTGACGAGCTCGTCGAACCAGTGCGGTGCGGACGCGGCCCACCCGGTGACCCGGGTGTAGAGGCCGCCGTCGATGCCGCTGCCGTCGTAGGCGAGCAGGCGGGCGGGGGGATGAACATTCGGGATCACAGGGACAACATGTACCAGAACGGGCGAGGTGAACGGTTCACTCGCGGCTCCGGAGGACGGGATCAGGGGCAAGGTTGGCGGACCTCCCGTTACGTTGGGGGGCGTCCACGCGGGGACGCACCCCAACGTCTACAGTGCTGTAGACGTCGACAGGACTGTAGACGAATCCCGGAGGTTCGCGCGACATGACGGACACGCCCGCCCGTCGGCCCGCGGGGGAACTGGAAGCCCAGGTCCTGGCCGCCCTCTGGGCCGCCGCCGGCCCGCTCACCCCCCAGCAGGTCCAGCAGGCCATCACCGCCGACCTGGCCCGCACCACGGTCGCCACCATCCTGGCCAGGCTGCACGAGAAGGGCACCGTCGCCCGCACCAAGACCGGCCGCGCCTTCGCCTACACCCCGACCGTCCAGGACGCCGACGGCCTCGCCGCCCGCCGGATGCGCACCGAACTCGAACGCGGCCGCGACCGCTCCACCGTGCTCGCCCGCTTCGTCTCCGACCTCTCCGACGAGGACGAGCGCCTGCTGCGCGACCTGCTCGGGGAGCAACCGTGACGATCGCCGTCTGGGCCCCGCTGCTGCTGCCCCTGCTGGCCGCCCCGCTCGCCCGCCGGCTCGCCGAGCAGCTCGCCCCGCGCGCCGCCGCCCTCACCCTGGCCGCCACCGCCGTCGCCCTCGGCACCGCCACCCTGGCCTCGCTCGGCCTGCTCACCGTCACCGGCCTGCTCCACCTGCCCTACGGCGCCGCCCTGGCCCACCTCTCCCCCGCGCACTGGCACCCCGGCGAACTCTCCGACCTGGAATGGGTGCCCGCCGCCGCCGTCGCCGCGACCGCCCTGCTCGCCACCACCGCGCTGGCCGCCCGCACCGCCCGCCACCAGTACGCCGACCTGCGCCGCGCCCGCGCCGCCACCGGCGACGCCCCGGCCGGCCTGCGCGCGCTGGTCCGCCGCCCCGGCCCGGCCGTCCCCGCCCTCACCGTCCTCACCGACGACCGCGCCGACGCCTACGCCCTCCCCGGCCGCCCGCCCCGGATCGTCACCACCACCGGCATGCTCGCCGCCCTCACCGGCCCCGAACGCACCGCCCTGCTCGCCCACGAACGCGCCCACCTGGCCGGCCGCCACCACCTCCTGCTGGCCGCCGCCGAGTACGCCGCCGCCTGCCACCCCGCCCTGCGACCGCTGCGCCCCGCCCTCGGCTACCACCTGGAGCGCTGGGCCGACGAGTGCGCCGCCGCCGAGGTCGGCGACCGCGCCCTGACCGCCCGCGCGATCGGCCGCGCCGCCCTGGCCACCGCCCGCACCCCCGCCGCCCCCCGCCCCCGCCCCGCCCCCGCCGCCACCACCGGCCCCGTCCCCCGCCGCGACCGCGCCGTGCTCACCGCCCCCGCCCTCGG
>NZ_BAAANS010000092.1:0-16577 GCF_039529925.1 Kitasatospora saccharophila
CGCCATCAACAGCAACAGCAACAGCAACAGCAACAGCAACGAATCGTCGCACTCACCGCAGCTTGCTGGCGCGCAAGATCTTGTTACGAGCTCGAAGAAAATACCGCCGAACACTCTATGTGGATCCTGGGAATTGATTCCCCTCCGAGCGCCCTGGACCGCTCGCACCGGGACGGCGGGTCCGGGGACCGGGGTATGCCGACGGGGCTGTCGCGATGGACCGAGGGGCAGGGAGTGGAGAGTCTTTACGCTGTTCACAAGCATTACAGCGCCCCTGTGGCGCTCTTCTCTGGGGGATTGCTACTGAACTTGAACTCGTGATGTCGGTCAGCCATCCATGATCAAGCCGGTCCCGGCGAGGCATCCGCCGACGAGGTGGGAACAGTACTGGATCATCTTGAGCTTGCGCTTGACGGCCCGGGTTAGCTGGCCGAGGTCGGCGGCTGCGAGGTTCCCGATGTCGCGCTTGACCAGTGACCAGATGCCCTCCTGCGGGTTGAGGTCCAGCGCGTAGGTGGGGAGCTGGAAGACGGTCAGCCAGTGGGTGTTGGCCTCGAAGAACGCCTTGAGCGGTGGCACGAGGTGGATGCGGGCGTTGTCCCAGACGAGGACGACCGGTCCGCCGAGCTGGATGCGGGCGCGGACGATCAGGTCGCGAAAGTCGCGCCGTCCGAAGCCCTTCGGCTCGCCCTTGCGGCCCCGGTACTCGCGGATCGCGTAGATCAGCCGGGACCGCTCACCGGGCTTGTAGCAGGCCAAGCCCGCCATCGACACCCGGCCGGAACCATGACCACGCACGCGGACAACGGGCGTCTGTCCGACGCGGCCCCAGGTTCTGGAGCGCGGCGGCGTCATCGACTGCCCGGCCTCGTCCTCGAAGACGACCCAGGCGCCGCGACCCGCCGCGGTGCTCTTACCCGTGGCCAGACCTCCTTCTTCCACAGCTCCGTCGCCGCGCTCGATCGCCCGCCGGGCCGGCTGCTGCCACGACCAGCCGTGCCGCTTCAGCAGCCACCAGGTGCCCTCGACCGTGTACGACACGTGGAACAGCCGGCCGATCAACGTCTTCACCCGGGCCAGCGTCCACCACTGGTCCGTCCAGCCGTGAACTCAGCGGGCCACGCTCCAACTCCCGCTCCAGTCTGCGATCTGGGCCGAGCTGAGCCTCGGCCGTCCCGGCGAACCCTTCGACAGGACCCCGGCCTCGCCCCGCTCGCGCCACTGCCGGCGCCACCGCTCCACCGAACGCTCGCTGACCCGCAGCGCGGCAGCGATCTCCCTGTTCTTCTGTCCGTTCTCGAAGCGTTCCACGGCCCGCAGCCGGACCCGTTCCCGGGCGGTCCTCCCAGCGTCGGTCAACCCGCCGCCCTGCGCGTATCTCACGGTTCAGGGCTACCGGAGCAGACCCGCCACTGCCAGGCGAACAACTCCGGCATCACCCAATCAAGTTCAGAATCGGGCACCCCGGCGTCTTCTGCCCCGCACACAGTGGATCATTCCTCCGGGGCGGGCGCGTGAGCCTGGCGGACGTCCACCTCGGGGCGTGTATCAGTTGTCTATGCCATGGTTTTTCGTCTCAATGAGGGTCCCCTCTCGAATTCCCGTGCTTTCTTGTAGGGAATTTATGGCGAGGCCGTGCCATCTCATGGGCACCCGTTCGGGTTTCACTTTCTCCTGCCGGGCTTTATCGCTTGACGGGTCGAGTGAGCTTGTGCTGCGGTCCGGTCCATCGGCAATCAATTGGCCTCGCGGAACATCTTCCTGACTATGAGTCTGCAGGTCGTGCCGCTTCTCGGCCTCGTGGCCTGTGCCGGGCAGGCGTTTGCCGGGCTGCCAGGTTCCGGTGGGGCTCTAAAGTTTGCCACTGCTGGGGAGCCCCACGGGTGATCAGAGCGTGCAGGCTCTGACTGGGGGCTCCCCGAGCGATACCGTCCGTCTACCAACAGGAGTATCGGCTATGCAGGTTACCGAACCCGCTGAGGGGGGCCGTCAGCCCCTGTGGCGGCGTCGTGCACGTGTCCTGGGCCGCCGCGCCCTTCTGGGCGCCGCTTACGCTGCGGGCGGCCTCCCGCTGTCCCTGCTGGGGCGTTGGCTGATGAGCCGTTGAGCGAAGGGCCGGCCGCCACCTGGTCGTGGCGGCCGGACCGCTTTCGCGAAGGTGCCCACCCGTCACGTTCTCGCGGTACGTCATCAAGGTCCACAGCCGCTGCGACCTGGCCCGCAACCACTGCTACGTCTACGAGCACGCGGAGAGCTGCTGGCCACCCGCCGCCTCGGCCCGTTCGCCGAACACGGTGTCAAGGTCGGCATCTCGCTGAACGGCGACCAGGCCGCCAACGACCGGCACCGCCGCCTCGCCGACGACCGCGGCAGCCACCCCATGGAGCCCGCCGCCGTCGCCCTGCTGCGGCACCAGGTCGACTTCCTGCTGCCGCACGCCACTTGGGACGAGCCGCCCAAGCGGCCCCACTAGGAGCTGTCCGGCCGATCATGTGCCTGTCTAGGCTGGCCTTCTTCTGGAAGGGGTGGCTGTGACGGTGATGGCTCGTGCAACGGCTGTTGCGTTGGTACAGAAGATCATGGATGCGGACTATGCCGACGATGCCGAGGCGTTCGGCGCGCTGGAGGCGCTGGGCAGGGCCCTTGGCTGTCCGGCCGGCTACGTAAGCGACTTGGTCTTCTGGCCCGAGGGGCGGGAGCTGACAGCTGCCGAGGTCGTCGATCAGGCTCTGGAGTACCAGCCCTTCGCCCTGTGAGAAGGCCTCAAGCCCGCAGCCAGATAACCAGAGTGGCCGCGGTGACGGTGCCGAGGAACACGTAGCCGCGCTTGTCATAGCGAGTCGCGACGGCGCGGGAGTTCTTCAGCTTGTTGATGGCCCTCTCGACAGTGTTGCGCCTCTTGTACCGCTCCTCGTCGAAGCCCGGTGGCCGTCCGCCTCGCGATCCCTTGCGCAGGCGGGCAGCCTGGCTGTCGGCCTTCTCCGGGATCGTGTGCCGGATGCCGCGCCGCCGCAGGTACTCGCGGCAAGGACCGTTGCTGTATGCCTTGTCGGCCGCGACACTGTCCGGTTTCTTTCGGGGCCTGCCTGACCCGAGCCGCGGGACCCGAATCTTCTCCAGCACCGGAATGAACTGGGTGCAGTCGGCCCGCTGCCCCGGCGTGACGATCAGGGACAGCGGCCGGCAGAAACCGTCCGCGCTCAGGTGGATCTTGCTGGTGAAGCCGCCGCGTGAACGACCCAGGCCCTCGCCTCCTGCACCACCTCCACCAGCCGGCCGACGAGGCTCTGCCACGGAGTTTCGTCCTGGTGTTCCAGCGCCTCGTCCCCCTTTGAATCGGTGAGCGCCGGCGGCGGGCCGGTGCGGGCACCGGCCGCGTGCTGGTGGGCGCGCACGATGGTGGAGTCCACCGAGATGTCCCAGTCGATGTCGCCGGCTGCGTCGGCCGCGGCCTGGACCTGTTGCAGGAGCCGTTCCCAGGTGCCGTCGGCGGACCAGAGGCGATGGCGCTCGTAGACCGTCTTCCACGGCCCGAACCGCTCGGGCAGGTCACGCCAATGCACCCCGGTCCGCACCCGGTGCAGAATCCCGTCGATCACCTGCCGGTGGTCCCGCCACCGGCCACAACGCCTGTTGCTGACCGGCAGGAACGGCCGCAGCCGTTCCCACTCGGCATCTGTCAGATCACCCCGCCCCATGCCCGAATCAACGACCAGGACAAGTGAAAGTCACATGATCGGCCGGACAGCTCCTAGGCTCGGCCCGCACCGCGGCCGCCACCGGGCAGAATCGGGGAAGGCCGGCACCGGTCAACGGTCCTGACCTGTGGGTACGTCCAGGTAACGGACGCGGTGCATAGCTGTGAACGAGCAGTTGGACGAGGCCTCGGTCGGCCCGTCGCACGTGGCTGCTGGCGCTGCGCGGGGCCTGGTGGTGGTCGGTCAGGGGTGGTGCGCCCGGCCGTCGTACTGCGGTACGAGCGACCGGGTGGGTCTTCTGAACGTCGAAGAAGAGGCGGCGGACTTGGACCCGGTGACCGCTCCGGTCATGCCGGCAGCAGCGGTTCGATCCGGGCCCACGGCTTGTTGCTCACCACATCACGAACGGACGAATCGTCACAGCGGTCACGCACAGTCAACAACGATCAGCAAGATCGTGTTACGAGTTCTTAGTTTGACCAGCCTCAGCGAAGTTTGACTGACTCTTACCGCCGAGCGCTTCAACCAGCAGGTTGGGTGTTCGGTATCGACTACTGGGCCAAGTCGCCAGCGTGGCTGTCGAACAGCGGCATGGGCACTGGTTCCACCGAGACCGTCCGCATCCAGTCCGTCCGGCCGGGAGTCCCGGTGCGCAGCCCATCCGGGGCCGGCCAGATCGCCACCAGATCCTGGTAGCCGGCGAAACGCGGGCCGGGGACGGTGTCCTGCACCGGTTCGCCGTTCAACCAGCAGATCTGCCAGGTCGGCCTTTCGGTGTCGAGCAGGCAGCAGATCCCGCCGCTCGCGGCGGTCAGTCCGGTAAACACCTTCCGGATGCTGGCGGACCGCTCGAACGCCAGGCTCATGCCCGTCGTGGCCGCGGTGAAGCGCAATGACACGTACCCGGGATGCCACCAGGACGTGAACTCGACCGCGAGGTAGATGTATCCGACCGCCAGCCTCCCGTGCTCGTCTCGTTCCCCCCGAACGGTCTCGGAGAACTCGCGCATCGCGTCGTCGTCGACGCCGAACATGACCGTGGTGTCGAGGTGCAGTGTGCTGCCATCCGAGCAGTCGACCGGCTCGGTCTTGAAGTTCGAGGTGAACGGGAGGACCAACTGATCGCCTCCTGGCAGAGTCACCGTGATCTGTGGCAGTCGGGGTGTCCTGGGCGTCAGCCCAGCGAGCTCGGTCAGCGCCCTGGCGACGTTTTGGGCAGGAATGACGATCTCGTAGCAGTAATCGATACCCACACACACTCCACTTCTCCGTAGAACGAACTGAACCGTCTCACAACACTCCCGCGCGGGCCGGACAATTCCTCTCTGCCGCGACAGAGCCAGCCATGGGAGGCCCAACACCCTTGAAGGGAGCGGCCTCTGAGCTTGGTCGACCTTCGATGGGACAAACCGTGGTCGATCAAACTTCGCTGAGATGCGTCGAACTAACGAGTTGGTGCGTGATAGCGGATGAGGTGGCAGCGCTGGTGAGTGGGATGATCGCGGCGTGCGGATCATGGTCAATCGGGCGGTTCTGACGCATCGGCTGTTCACCGGTGTCTCCCGGCGGCATCTGGGCAGTCTGATCGCCGAGTTGGCCGAGCCGTGGCAGACCGTGGTCGAGGGACGCCGCCACGAGGTGCGGGGCGGGGTGGGGAAGCGGACCGTGGGCGCCGGTGCCCGCCACCAACTCGTCTTCACCGACCGGGTGGTGGCCACGCTGATCCATCTGCGGCACGACCTTCCGCATGCGGTGCTGGGGCTGCTGTTCGGCGTCGATCGCTCCACCGTCACCCGGGCGATCGGGGAGATCCGCACCCTGCTCGCCCGGCGGGGCTGCGCGGTCCCCGACCGGCCCGGCGTCCGCTTGAGGACCTTGGCGGATGTATTCGCCTACGCGCAGGCCGAGGGTGTCGAGCTGCGGCTGGACGCCACCGAGATCCAGGTCCGCCGGCCCGTGGCCAGCCGGGGCGGGCGCCGGGCCTTCGTATCGGGCAAGAAGAAGCAGAACACGATGAAGGCAACCGTGATCGCCGACCACCTGGGCCGCACCCTGTGGACCGACGCCCTGCGGCCAGGGCGAATGCACGACGCGACCGCCGCCCGCAACGAGGGCATCGCCGACTGCTTCCGACACTTCCCCGAGGTGGAGGTCCTCCTCGACGACGGCTACCTCGGCCTGCGACGCGACCACCCCGGTCAGGCGATCACGCCGCCGAGGAAACCGAACAAGAGCGCACTGGCCGACGTCCACGCCCGCTGGGAACAGGCCCGCCACCAGCACTCCTCCGACCGCATCACCGTCGAACACGCCCTGGCCGACCACAAACGCTGGAAGCAACTCCTGCGCTGGACCCACCGCCGCAACAACCTGCCCGACACCTACCGCGCCATCGCCGGCCTCGTCTCCGACCGCACCGCCAACGTGTGAACCACAGCCCTCCGACAGGCGATCCAGCTCCCACCCCCTATCACGCACCAACTCGTTAGAGCGTCGCGGCGGACTCGGCGGTGAAGCCGGTCCCGGCGCTGAACGATCAGCTGGGCAGCGGCCGGCGCGGCTGCACGGGCATCCCGGCGGCCTCCCTGGCCCGGCAGTTCGAGTTCGGACCGAGGTCGCGCGGCAACTCCTGGAAGTTGTTCCGGGCCTTGTTTGCCATCATCTGGTCGTACTGGTCGCCGACCCGGCGACGTAGGCGACCAGCAGCGGGTCAGTGGCGGAGAGGTTCCGGATGGCAGGCACTGCTCCTGCGGCGCACGCACCGCGCCACCGGGTCGACCACGGCCTGGCTGGTGAACCGGCACAGGGAAGGCGGACAGCGAAGTTCCCGAAGCGGGCTGATCACCGCGGGCCCCGGTCACCCCGCTTGCGGCGGGCTTGCCGGAGGCGCGCCACGACCGGCCGCCCGGCCCGGCCAGTCATCGCCCAGAACAAGCCAAGTGCGTACACCCCCATATTGATCAAGAAGGGCCCCGAGTAGGGTTTGTATAGGAATTAGGCCAATCATGCCTGGGGGGTAGGATTGAATATCCAATGGCGTCACCTCGCACTGGTTTCCGTACTGACTGCGACAACCGCACTGACTGCGGCCGCACCTGTTTCCGCAGAAACGCGCGGCAACATATCCATCGTCTCCTACTCAAGCTCTGACCCCTCCATTACCGTGGAGGTGGGGGAGAGCATTTCGCGGGTCCGGGAACGGTTCTCCGAAGCAGGCTCGGTAGAAATCGGAGGCACAGCCTCCCCGGCAGCCGACGTCAAGCCGAGCCCTTCAGGTGGCGAGAGTGGAGCCCCACCACAGCGCGTGCCGAACGTTGCAGCAAGCAGCCCAGCGGCAATCACAGGCGTCGTGGACTTCAATGCCTGCCGAGCGAACCCTGATGCCGGCGCCAGGGAAGGGAAGATCGTATCTCGATATGACTTCTGCCGCTACCAGACAATCTATTCCATTGCAGTCAGTTCGAGCGGTCAGACCCTCGGGACGATCAGCTTCCTGCAGACCGAGGTAACAACGGGATTCAACGGAGCAAGGGAAGTCCTCAGTAGCGTCGAGATCACCGATATCCGCTACAGTGGCGTCTATACAGCCGCCAGTCAAATCCAGACGTACCGGCTGGCCGGCACTGGCGCGAACGACTCGGAGTGCGCTGTATCGGGGGGAAGCAACCCTTACACCGCAACGGCCGCCCAGTTGCAGGGAAACGGATTCCTCGGAATGAACATAACGTCTCCGCCAACAGTCGGCGACGGGGACGACAAAATCAAGGTTTGCAACATCCAATGGTTCTACAAGATATTCTTCCCTGCCGGCACCTACCCCGCCCCGTGGCTCTCCGGAGGGTTTAGCACGGTCCGATTCGACTCGGCCTCCTATCTGCCATCCAAGCAGGGCGTCGTCTTCAGCGAGCTGACTCCCACGATGACCATGAGCATGAGCGACATGCGCGTCAAGGGAGTTGCCCAGCACATCAACCAGGCGTTCACCGACCCGGGAAGCACGCTTCCGGTAAAGCCCGACAATTCACTCAAGGTCATCCCAGGGAACGCCCAGCAGGGGTCCACGCTGTCTCGCCTCTACCCCGGAGCCAACCCGGTGGCCGATCAGGCGTATAGGGACAATCGCAGTGTCGTGAACAGCGCCTGCGCCTCTTTGCCCCATGGGCCGGATGAAGAGTGCGACGAATTTCCGTTTGCAGCGACATGGGAGGGGGCAGGCGTCGGTAAAGGAAACTTCTCCGTCAAGTATATCGATAAGACTGAAAACAGCAACGGGGGATTCGCCCTTGCGAATTTCTACGCTTCGCAGCGGATCCTTCACAACGACAAATTCAGTGTTTTGATCACCCCGTAGGGGAAGTCGGTCATCGGCAGGGCGAGAAGTAGAACCAGTATTCTTCCAGGTCCTCAGGCAAATCGAAGGGGCTCTCCTTAGAAGAGAGAGCCCCTTTTGGCCTCCTGCGGAAGATCTGCAGCCACAAGACCGACTGCGGTTCACCGAGCCCAAGCTCAACACCAGCCGGACCCGAGAAAAGCGACCACAGCTCCACCGCGGCACCCCGAGTAACGTAGCGGTATGCGCCGATCATTTCCCAGCCGTGAGCCGTTGCGAGAACATCCTGACCATACTCCAGGGTGACTGAGGCGTAATGGTCCTTGTGCAGGCTCCGCACTTTGACACGGCCCTCGTCGACGGTGGCAAAAGACGGAGGGTCTGCGATCTCCAGAGCCATCCAAGAACCGCCCCCTTCATCAAATGGGTCGTCCTCCCAGAGGCCGAACTGACTGTTCTCGACCGACACCTTGCCGCTGACCCGCCCTGGCGTACTCATGCTTCACATCGTGCCATGGGCGATGCGGCCCGCGGGGGAGTCGCAGAAGGTGACGCACTGCTTGGCCGACCAACGCGTCATCAAATGCCCGCCCCGTCTGCCTGCCTTCAATCCACGGCTCGTCAGGTGAGGTCGCCCTACTGTCAGCCAGGCGGTACCAGCTGCCGGACGAGACGGACCGCCGCCGCATCATCACCCTCACCGGCGAAGGGCAGTCCCTGACCGAAACCATCGCCGCCGCCGCGCCCGCCAGCGGCAGCCCCGAAGGGAACGGCGCCGGCCCCCGGCCCGCCACTGAACACCTCGCTGGGCCCCCGCCACCTCGGCGGGGGTCCAGCCCGTTTCCGCCACGGGCCCGCGCGGTCTTGGCCGTGGGTTACAGCCGGACGAGCATGATCGCCGAGCCGAGCAGGGTTGTGGCGTGTAGGGCCTGGTCAGCGAGGTACGGTCCCGAGATGCCGCCGGACTGGAGGGTGGTGAACTTCGGGGCCCCGGCGCGTTCGAGGATCAGCCGGACTGGCCAGCGGCGGTCCAAGATCGCGTGTGTGTCGGCCGACCACGCCACTGCAGTGGCCACGCCCAGCGCGGTCACCGGCACCGTCACGCTCGCCCACCTCTCCACCGCCGGCTTGTGGCAGAGCACCGAGGCCATCAGCGCCAGCGGCTTCTCCACGCCGGGCGGCTCCGTCGCGATCTCCGACGTGGACGGCTACCCGGCCTGCGGCACCAACGGCCCCGTCCCCGTCCACTTCGGCCCCGTCCGCGGCCCCTCCCCCGACCCCTGGGTCACGGCCGGCCCGAACGTCACCATCGGCGCCAACATGATCTTCGCGTGAACCTCCGCGGGATCACAGGGCGGGCCCCGGCTCCCGAGGACGGCGCCCGCCCTGTCCTCGTCGCCGCGGGTGCCCGCCCCCAGCGTGCTCCGGAAGCGGACGGGACCCCTGTCGAGGGGCTGGGCAGTGCCCCTTGAAGCCGGAACCGCCGGTCCTCGTCGGCATGCGGGTCCCTGATCTCGATGCAGCCGTGGATGTCGGTGCCCATGGCCGTGAGGCCAGGGCGCGGACCAGCGCGCCAGCCGGCCGATTTCTCCCGCGTAGGCCCACCTCCGCGCCCGCCCTGCCCTGGGATGCACCAAAATCCGGCCAGGGTCGAATCGGCTGACCGTCGACAGAAGGCGACTGGGCGGTGAACCTGCTCCCCTACGCGCATTGCGGTTCGATGTCGTACCGAAGGGGACAAGGCCCATCAGCACCTGCGACAAGGCGAGTTCAACCTGGGCTGGGTAGGTCGACGGTTCGCTGTCGGATCGGCGTGTCTGGGCCGTAGCCTGTCCCTCCGGGTTGATCGACTCGGCGGGGGTGCCGTGACCGGGGGGAGGGCCATGGACGAGAGCGGTCGGGCGGCAAGGGGTCCTGTCTCCGAACAACCGGTGTCCGGGGACGACGCGACACAGGTGGCGGCAGGTCCGCCGCCCCCTCCCCTGCGGTTGGCGCCGCTCCACCCTCCACGGCCCGCGCCGCCTTCGCCTTCGGCTGCGCAGGTGCGCATGCCTCCGGGCCGGCCGCGCTGGTGGCGGCGCAGGCGACGGGCCATCGCGGCCGGACTGCTCACGCTGGCGATGCTGCTCATCGCGTTGGCTTACGCCGCGACTCAAGCTGCTCGGGACGGCGGATCGGTGGTGCTCATCGAGGTCTTCCACCATCCGCTGTCGTACGGCGCCGCGGTGCTGGTACTGATCGTCCTCGCCGTCCTGATCGGGTTCCGTTCCCGGGGGACCAGGGCGCTGCTGCTGGTCCCGATCCTCGGCTGCGCACTGTTGGTCTCGCCCTTCGCGCTGCTCGTCTTCGGCAGCATGCCGCACAAGACCGTGGACCGGCCGGCTCCCGGCCGGTCCGATCGCAGCCTGGTGGTCCACGAGGGCACCGCGGTGATCGATCCGCTCTGGTGGGTCTCGGTGGACGCCGGCTCCGGCCTGACCGCACGGCGGTGGCCGATCGGCTACTTCAACGGCGACGCCCCCGACAACGCGCTGGCCTCGGTGCAGTGGGACGGACCCGACCGGATCAAGCTGGCCACCGAGGGCGGCGAGGTGTTCGTGGTGGCCCTCGACCCGGAGAGCGGCCGGCCCGAGCGCCAGGTACGGGTGGGCTGAAGGCTCGATTGGGAGCCGCCCGGCCGATCGTGTGACTGTCGTTGGTCCGGGTCCGGGTCCGGGTCCGGGTCCGGGGGCGGGTCCGGGTCCGGGGGCGGGTTCGCCGGTTTCGGCGGGTCGCGGGTTCGTCCGCGGTGGGCGGGGGGGGTGTGGGTTGTCGGTGGGGGGTGTCAGGATCGGGGGCGTGGAGCGTCACGTGGGGGGACCTGTTGTCGGGGAGCGGGTGCGGCTGGATCCGGCGGCGTACTTCCGGGTGGGTCGGGACAGTCCTGAGCTTCCGACGGAGGTGCTCCAGCGGGTGGTGTGGGACGCGCTGCACCACCGGGGCGGCAGGCACGGCCGGATCGGTGTGGAGATCGGGTCGGATCTGGGCTTCACCGTGGTGGATGATCAGCGCCGTGCCGCTGACGGGCGGGGCAGGCCCCTTCCGGGGTACTTCGGCTCGCTCTTCGAGGAGGGGAGGTGGGCGCCGGCCGCGGCTGCGGCCCTGTGCGTCCGGACGGTCATCGAGGTGTGGCTCGGCGGTCGGGGCTACCGCCAGGAGTTGACCGGGACGACGCCCACGGGGCCCTGGGAGGAGTTCGCCGCGTCCGGGCTGTCCGGTGCACGGACCTCGTTCCACCTGGATCCGTCGTACTTCGGTCCGGGTGAGGCCATCGCCTGGGCGCTGCTCCCGGAGGAGTTGCACGGGCGGGAGTGCGGGGCGCGGCCCTCGCCGGTGAGCTTTCCGATCCGCGACCTGCGTGCGGGGGCGGCGGGACCGGCCTGTGGGTAGGGCCTGCTTCTCCGGGTTCGACGCGGGTCGGGGTCCGGTTGTCCGGCGGGTGGCCCGGGCCGGGGCGGCGTCAGGTGAACGCGGTCTCCGCGAAGGAGAGTCCTCCGCGTTCGCCGTGCGGGAGGGCCAGCCGCGGCGAGTGCAGGGGTGCCTGCCGTGGGTACTGGTGGAAGCCGGCGGCCCGGAACTTGAGCAGGAAGGTGGTGGCGGGATGCCGTTGGAGGGGTGGTGCGGCAGGGGTGCGGGGCGTTCAGAGCGTCAGTTTCTCCCACGTGACCCCGGTCGGCCGGGTCGCCGGGTCCCGTGCGAAGTCCGCGAACACGGACACGACCTGTTCGCGGTCCCGGAGCACGCAGCGGTAGTGCCGTTCGGGCGAGCCGTCGCGGTGTTCGACGGCGTACCCGCCGGTGGCGGCACCTACGCGGGCGCCCGTCCCGCTCTGGACGAAGCGGCCTGACGGGTCTTCGAGGATCACGTACCGGTTCTCGGCCGGGAGGCTGCGCACCGCTCGTTCCACGGTCTCCCGGTCCGGGTCGCTGACCGGCGGGCCGGCGCACGGGTGGGGTTGCGGCGCGCGGGCGGTTCGCAGGACGGGTGGCCTGACGACCGGTTCTCCGCTCCTGGAGCGGGACGGACCGGGCCTGGGCAGGAACCGGGACCGGGTCCGTTCGAGGGGGCGGGTACGGTGCCTGACCGCGCGTGTCCGGGCCGGGTTTCCGGGCGGTGTCGGGTGCCTGGTCGGCGCCGCTTCGGGTGGGGGCGCCGGGCGGGGTGGGCCCCGGCGTGGGGGGCGGATCGGGTCCGGGCATGCTGAGTGGGTGCAGAAGACGGGTGGAGCGAATTTTCCGGTCGGGGGTCTCGGTGGCGGGGCGCGGCTCAACGCGACGTGGCCGTTCGGTGTGCTCGTGGTGGAGGCCGGGCGGGTGCGGCTGAGGATCCGTCTGTTCGGCGTGTTCGGGCGGGTCTTCGGGGCGCGGCCGCTGGAGGGTACGCCGGCGGAGGTGGTGGAGGTCTTCCCGTGCCGCGGTCGGCTGGGGACGTCCGGGGTCGGGCTGCGGACCGCCGGGGGCGAGCGCTACTACTTCTGGACGGGTGCCGGCACGGAGGTCCTCGACGCCTGCCGCCGCGAGGGGTTCGCGGTGTCGGCCGAGGTGCAGCGGATGTGACAGCCGGGCCGCGGGCGCTCGGGCGGCCGCGTCGGGGGCGGGGGCGGGGTGCCGTTCCGCGCTAGCCTTCTCGACGGGCGCCTTCCGCGGGTGGGGCGCCGGGTGGGGACGCCCGGTCCCGGTGGTCCCCGAGCGATGGAAGTCCGGGGTGTGCGGTGGGAAGCGTGGTCGGGGAGTCGCCGGAGCCGGTGCGGTTGCGGGGGCACCAGGAGGAGGCGGTGGCGGCGGTCGTGCGGGGTCTGACGCCGCGTCCGGGGCAGGTGGCCGCGGCGGGGCTCCGGGTGACCGTGCAGATGGCGACCGGTACGGGGAAGTCGTACGTGGGTGCGGTGGCCGGTCAGCGGTTGGCGCCGCACGGGGTGGTGCTGGTGGTGGTGCCGACGCTGGACCTGCTGGTGCAGACGGTCGGGGCGTGGCGCCGGGCGGGGCGCCGGGGGCGGATGGCGGCGGTGTGTTCGCTGGCGGACGGCGAGTTGCCGCCGGGGGTGCCGGGCAGCACTTCGCCGTTGCGGGTGGGGCGGTGGATCGGTGCGGCCGGGGCCGGGCGCCGGCCGTTGACGCTGTTCTGCACGTACGCGTCGGCGGGGGTGGTGGCGGACGCGTACGCGGTGTGGGCGGAGGTGGTGGGCGAGGTGCTGCCGGAGCTGGGCTTGATGGTGTGCGACGAGGCGCACCGGTCGTCCGGGTCGGCGGAGAAGTCGTGGACGGTGGTGCACCACCAGGAGGAGATCCCTGCGGCGGGCCGGCTCTACATGACGGCCACGCCGCGGATCTGGCTGCCGCCGAAGGAGCGGCGCGGCGGCGGCGCGGGGCCCGGGGAGGGCCGGGGGGCGTTCCGGCCGTTGCCGGAGGAGTTGGCCGTCTCCATGGACGACCGGCGGGTGTTCGGGCCGCAGGTGTTCACGCTGGGGTTGGCGGAGGCGATCGAGCGGGGGCTGGTCGCGCCGTTCGAGGTGGTCGTGCTGGAGTTGCGCGACCCGCTGGCGGACCGCGAGGCCGCGGGGGCGCAGCCGGTGCCGTGGGGGCCGGGTGCGGGCGAGTCGCCGGACGGGTCGGAGGACGAGGTGCCGGTGGAGCGCCTGGCGGCGATCCAGGCGGGGTTGTTGAAGGTGTGCGTGGAGGAGGGCCTGGAGCGGGTGATCACCTTCCACCACCGGACGCTGGAGGCGCGGTTCTTCTCCGAGACGCTGAACCAGACCTGTGAGCGGCTGCACGCCGGGGCGCCCGGTGAGTACCCGGCGGAGGTGTGGGCGCAGTGGCTCTCCGGGGAGCACCCGGTGGAGTACCGGAAGGAGGTGCTGGGCGACTACGGGGGCGGGTTCGCGGCGGACGGGCTGCGGATCCGGGTGATCTCCAACTGCCTGGTGCTGGGTGAGGGCGTCGACATGCCGGACGCTTCGGTGGCGCTGGTGAACGGCAGCGGCAGCATGGTGAAGGTCGTTCAGCAGATCGGCCGGGTGCTGCGGATGGAGCCGGGCGGGGGGAAGCTCGCGCGGCTGGTGGTACCGGTCTTCCTCGGCCCCGAGGAGGAGCCGGGCGACGTCCTCGGGTCGAACTCCTACGGGCCGCTGGTGCGGGTGCTGACCGCGATCCGCTCGTACGACGCCCGGATGCTGGAGGCCCTGGCGGTGCCGCAGCGCGGTGGCCGGCGCACGGGCGGGCGCAGCGCGGAGGCGGTCGTTGCGGCGGGCGCGGGCGCGGGTGCGGGGTGGGGGTCGGGCGTGGGTGCGGGGGGGGGGGGGCCGGGGGGGGGGGGGGGGGGGGGGGGGGGGGCGTTCACGCTGCCGGTGCGGTTCCGGAGCAAGGTGGATGACGACGTGTTGGCGCTGTTCGTCTCCACCCAGGTGTTCCGGAGCGAGGGCGCGCGGTGGAAGGAGGGGCTGCTGCACTGCCGGGAGTGGTTCGAGGAGACGGGCGCGCTGAACGTTCCCTACGACCGGACGGTGGGTGAGCGGGGTGCGTTCCCGCTCGGGAAGTGGGTCTCCGACCGGCGTCACGAGCGGGCCTCGGGTGCCATGCCGGAGCACCGGGTGGCGCTGCTGGACGCCTTGGGGATGGTCTGGTCGGTTCCGGACGCCAGGTTCGGGGCCGGGCTCGCGTGGGCCCGGCGGTGGGCCGCGGAGCACGGCGGGTCGCTGGCGGCGCCGGTGCGGGCGTCGATCGGCGGCTACCCGATCGGGTCCTGGCTGGCGTCGCTGCGGGCGCGGGCGGCGCTGCCGGCGGGGGCGGGCGGGGCGCTGGCCGCTGAGCGGCGGGCGCTGCTGGAGGCGATCGACCCGTGGTGGGCGCCGGTCTGGCCGATCGCCTGGCAGCGGGCGTACGCGGCGGCCCGGATGTGGTGGCTGGCGTCGGACGGGCGGGTCGACTGGGCGGCGCTGCCGGTGGGGACGGTGTTCGAGGGCGAGCGCCTGGGTCGGTGGGTCGCGGCGCAGCGCGGTGCCTGGTCGGAGTTGGCGCAGGAGCAGCGGGAGTTGCTGGCCGCGCTGGGCGTGGCCGGGGATCCGGGGGCGGTGGGGTCGGGGCGGGCGGCGGGCCCGCGGCTGTCGCAGGCGGACCGGTTCGCCCGGCACCTGGCGGCGCTGGCCGCGTTCGCGGCCCGGGAGGGGCACGTGCGGGTGCCCCGGCAGCACCGGGAGGTGGTGGAGCGGGTGGTGGTCGGGGCGGACGGCGCGGAGGTGGTGGAGCGGGCCGAGGTGGGGCTCGGGGCCTGGTTGAGCAATGTCCGGGCCAGGAGGGCGAAGTTGGGCGCGGAGCAGCGGGCGCGGCTCGCCGAGCAGGGTGTCGGGTGGGCCTGAGCGGGGGCCCGGAGGGGGACGGAGAGCGGGGGCTTTGAGGACGTCGGGGGCCCGGCCGTCGATGGCGTCCTGCCGCAGGGAGCGGAGCAGGGCGTGGCGGGGCCGGTAGGAGCGGGCCTCGTCGGTGTCGTGGTCCATCGCCCCGGGACGGGCCACCGGGCCCACCAGGGGTGGGGGCGGGTCCGGGCTGCTGGCAGGATGGCCGGATGGACGACATCACCGCTCCCTCCCGGGCCGACCGGGTCCGGTTGTACCTCGACACGCTGCGGGTCCGGATGGATCCCGAGGAGTTCCGGGTGCTGGGCCGGCTGCTGCGCGGTGCGGTGGCCTCGCTGGCGGCGCCCGAGGCGGAGTACGTCATCGAGGTCGGGGAGGCGGACCGGGCGCTGCTGACTCCGCAGGTGCGCGAGGAGTTGCTGGCGGTGCTGTCGATCGTGGCGACCGGCACGCTGGAGCACCAGTTGGTCGATCTCGGCGACGGCGCGCTGACCGTGCTGGACACCGCGGCGGCGAACAGTCCGGAGGCGGTCGGGCGGATGCGGGAGTGGGCGGCCCGGCAGCGGGCCGGCCGGGTCGCGGGCTGACGGCTCCCCCGGCGGAGCGCCCGACGCATGACGCCCGCCGGGACGCGGTCAGCGCGGGGCGCGGGTCGTCCGGACGACGGCGGCGGGCAGGTGGGCGGCGACGAGCAGGGCGGGGCCCTGCGGGAGGCCGAGGGCGCGCAGCGGAGCGGCGCCCTGCCGGACAACCGTGATGCCGGGGAGCGATCAACGCGGGACGTCCGGACGGCGGCGACGGCCGGCAGTTGGGCGGCGAGCAGGGCGGCCCAGACCGGGCCCTGCGGGGGGCTGAGGGCGAGCAGGAGAGCGGGCAACAGGACGACGGCCTGCAGGACAGCCGTGACGGCGGAACACGGTCAGCGCGGCGGGCGGGATGTCCGGACGGCGGCGACGGCCGGCGGTTGAGCGGCAAGCAGGGCGAGAGCCCAAGCGCGCCCCTGCGGGAGAGCGTGGGCAAGCAGACAGCAGGGCAATGGTCTGCAGGGCACGCGGAACGCGGGCAACGCGGAACGCGGGCAACGCGGAACGCGGGCAACGCGGAACGCGGGCAACGCGGAACGCGGGCAACGCGGAACGCGGGCAACGCGGAACGCGGGCAA
>NZ_BAAANS010000092.1:16675-22102 GCF_039529925.1 Kitasatospora saccharophila
AACGCGGTGGGTGGGTCGTCCGGCTGGCAGTTGGGCGGCGAGCGGGGCGGCCCGGACCGGGCCCTGTGGGAGGGCTGTGAGGGCGGGGCGTGGGGTGGTGTTGCGGCTTGTTCCGGGTGCGGGCCCGGCGCAGTGGCAGGGGCAGGCGGGTCAGGGCGGCGAGGGCGTACAGCGGTGGGGCAGCCATGTAGCCCGTGGGGCCGCCGCCGGGGACGATGACGGGGTTGGTGATCTTCTCTTCGGTCACTTGGACGGTCCGGAGGAGGACCGCGGGGACGGTGGCCGGGGCGTACCAGGACCGGTGCCGGGCCGGTTGCTGCCGTCGCCCCTCCCCCGGGCCGGTCGGTCGGGGGGGGAGGGGCGGGGGCCGGGTCAGGCCGGGAGGTCGGTCTCGGTGGCGAGCATGTCGGCGATGCTCTGGCGGCGGCGGACGAGGCGGGCCTCGGGGCCGTCGACGAGGACCTCGGGGATCAGCGGGCGGGAGTTGTAGGTGGAGGACATGCTCGCGCCGTAGGCGCCCGCGTCGTGGAAGACCAGGAGGTCGCCGGTTTCGGTGCGCGGCAGTGGGACGGAGTGGACCAGGCCGCCCTCGGACTGGGTGAAGACGTCGCCGGACTCGCAGAGCGGGCCGGCCACGACGGTGTCCACCGGGTCGGTGGTGCGGGGTTCGCCGCTGTCGCCGTCGAGGACGGAGATCCGGTGGTTGCTGCCGTACATGGCGGGCCGCATCAGGTCGTTGAAACCGGCGTCGGAGAGGACGAACCAGTTGCTGCCGACCGCCTTCTGGGCGCGGACCTCGGCGGTCAGCACGCCGGAGCCGGCGACCAGGAAGCGGCCGGGTTCGATCTCCAGCCGGACGGGGTGGCCGAGGCGGTCGGCGAGTTCCCGGCGGGCGGAGTCCCAGAGCCGGAAGTAGCGGTCGGTGTCGACTTCCTGCTCGCCGGGGCCGTAGGGGACGGAGAGGCCGCCGCCGGCGGAGATGGCGCGCACGTCGCGGCCGGTGACCAGGACCTGCTTGACCATGGTTTCGCAGACGTTCTCCAGGTGGCCGTAGTCCACGCCGGAGCCGATGTGCATGTGCAGGCCGATCAGGTCCAGGCCGTGGCGGTCGACGAGTTCGAGGCTCTCGTCCAGGTGCTCGTGCCAGATGCCGTGCTTGCTGTGCTCGCCGCCGGTGTTGGTCTTGCGGCTGTGGCCGTGGCCGAAGCCGGGGTTGACCCGGATCCAGACGGGGTGGCCGGGCGAGAGGCGGCCGACCTGGTCGAGCATCTGCGGGGAGCCGGCGTTGACCGGGACGCCGAGTTCGACGACGCGGTGCAGGGCGCTGCGGCTGAGCAGGTCGGCGGTGAGGACGACGGGTTCGTCCGGGCCGCCGACCCGGTAGCCGGCCAGCAGGGCCCGTTCGAGTTCTCCTTCGGAGACGGCGTCGACCAGGACGCCCTCCTCGCGCATGAGGCGCAGGATGTGGATGTTGGAGCACGCCTTCTGCGCGAAGCGGATCACGTCGAAGGAGCGCAGTTTGGCGATCTGGTCGCGGATGGTCTGCGCGTCGTACGCCCACAGCGGGGTGCCGTGTTCGGCGGCGAGGGCCGCGAGGCGGGGGCCGTCGATGGCACCGGGCAGGGCGGGCTGCCCGGTGGGGGCGTCAGCAGGGGAGGTCATGGTGGGTCTTCAGTCCTTCTCACCGATCATCAGCTCGATCCCCGGATCATCCTCCAAAGCGCGCGGGGGCCGCCGGGTTGCCCGAACCACGGACAGATGATCTTCGTGCGGCGGGTCGGAACGGCCGGGGCGGCGGGGGCCGGGTGCCGGCGCACCCGGCCCCCGCCGGGTCGGAGCGGGTCAGGCCGCGGCCGGGGCGGGCTCGGTGGTGCGGCCGCGGAGTTGGACCCGGGTGATCTCGGCGACGCGGCGGCCGAGGGCTTCGGCGGTGCGCAGGTCGGAGGCGGTGGGGGTGAGTTCGGGGCTCTGGTCGTTGTTGGACTGGGACATGGCGCCGAGCCAGCTGCCGAGGCGGTTGAGGTCCTCGGCGCTGCCGGTGGAGGTGTTCCAGCCGCCGTACTCGGCCAGGCCGACCCAGATCATGCCGTGCTGGGCGGCGAACAGCGCGATGTCGGTCAGCGTGTGCAGCTTGTCGCCGGCCATGTTGCCGCTGTTGGTGAAGCCGGCGCCGATCTTGTCCTTCCAGCGCATGCCGTCGCCCCAGACCTGCGAGGTGGCCTCGACGAAGGTCCGGAAGACGGCGCTGGAGCCGCCCATGTAGGTGGGCGAGCCGAAGACGATCGCGTCGGCCTCGTCGAGGGCGCGCCACAGTTCGTCGTCCAGTTCGGTCAGCGGGAGCAGCCGCACCTCGGTGCCCTCGACCTTGCCCGCGCCCGCGGCGACCGCCTCGGCCTGCTTGGCGGTGTGTCCGTATCCGCTGTGGTAGGCGACGGCGATTCGAGCCTGCATGATCACTCCCCAAGTGAGTCATGAGAAAGCTATTCAGAAAGCTTTCTGCTGAGATTGAACATAGCCCCTCCCCCGCCGGGCGGGCAACAGCGGAGGCCGGGGCGCGTCCGGCCCCTCGGCGCGGCCGTGCGCTGGGCTACCCTGGAGGGCCCGACCCGGCGAGCGCGCCGTGGCGACGGAAGGAGGGGGCGGCCGTGTCCGGACCGGACCACGTCGACGAGATCATCACCGCCTGGCACGTCCAGCTGCCCGAGATCGCGGGCCTGCCCCTGGAGTTGGCCAAGCGCAGCGCGCTGCTGACCGCCGCCTTCGACGAGGTCGCCGCCCGGGAGCTGGAGCGGCTGGGGCTGACCCAGGCCGAGTACGGGATGCTCGCGGTGCTGCGCCGGGCGGGCGAGCCCTACCGGCTCAGGCCCACCGAGCTGACCGGCGCCCTGCTGCTGTCCTCCGGCGGCACCAGCAACGTCCTCAAGCGGCTCGGCGCCGCCGGGCTGGTCTCCCGCGAGGCCGACACCGGTGACGGCCGCAGCTCCTGGGTCCGCCTGACGCCCCGGGGCGTGGAGAGCGCCGAGGCGGCCGTGCGCGCGGTCACCGCCGCGCACGCCGGCATCGTCGCCCGGATCCCCGGGACGACGGCGGAACTGCTCAACACCGTCCTCAAGGACGTCCTGGCCGCCGTCGAGGAGGGCGTGCTGGTCCGCCGCTGAGGCCGGTCCGCAACGGTCCCGCTCCCGGCCGGGGTCAGCGGGCTGCCCGGAGGACGGTTTCGGCGACCTCGGTGCGGGCGTGCAGGACGGTGCGCCCGGCCCGGTGCGAGGTGACGAACCCGGCCTCGCGCAGGGCGGTGAGGTTCTCGGAGACGTGGGCCGCGGAGAAGCCGGTGCGGCGGGCCAGTTCGGCGGTGGCGGCGGGGGTGTCCAGCTCGACCAGCAGCCGGGTGCGGGCCCGGCCCAGGACGGCGGCCAGCGCGTCGGTGGCGGGGGCGGTGCGCGGCTCCCAGAGCCGGCCGGTGCCGCGGGCCCGGTAGGCCAGTTGCGGCGGGTCGGGCGGGGCGATCCGGGTGGACAGGCCCGGGCCCTTGAAGGCGGTGGGGACCAGCAGCAGTCCGCCCCCGGCCGCGTGCCGGGCCAGGGTCCGGGCCCGGCGGGCCAGGTGCAGCCCGGTTCCGTCCCAACTGACCTGCGGGTGGAGGGTGTTGAGCAGGCGGTCGGTGCCGTGCCGGGCGGCCTGCCGGGCGCGGTGGAAGACGTCCGCCTCCAGCAGCGCCCGGATCCGCGGCCAGTACGGGGCGAGCGCCAGTTCCCAGTACCGCTCGGCCTCCCGCAGCAGGTGCGGCAGCCGGGCGGCCGGGTCGGCGTGCAGGGCGCGCGCCCGGGGGCCGGCGCCGCCCCGGTGGTGGCGCAGGTGGTCGAGGTCGGCGCGGATCCGCTCGGCGGGGGTGGCGGCGATCGCCGCCAGTTCCTCCGCCAGGGTCGGGGCCGGTCCGGCGGGCGCGGGGTTGAGGAAGTCCGGCACGTACCCGCTGTCGGGCGGGAGCAGCTCGGCGAGCCAGCCGCGGTCGAGTCCGGCGGCGGCCGTCCGGGGGCGCACCTGCGCCAGCCAGCTGCGGTGCACCCGGTCCGCCGTGCCGGAGGCCGACAGGCGGTGGCCGGTGGTGAGCTGCCACATCGGCGAGACCGCGAACCGGACCCGGGCCACGTCCCGGGCCGGGAAGAGCAGTTCGGCCACCGCACCCCTCCCCCGCTCCGGACCGGACCGGACCGGACCGGACTAGATTCGGGCATTCCCGAATCGATGGCCGCCACTGTAGCGGGCGGACGACCATTCCCGGCATGGACTCTCTCCCCTCCCCCGTCCCGCCGTCCCCGGCCGGGCGGGTGGTCGACGCCGCCGCGGCGGGCACCTGGACCCTGGGCGACCTGACCGTCAACCGGGTCGGCTTCGGCGCGATGCGGCTGGCCCAGCGCGGCCCGGCGCTGGTGCCCGGCGCGCTGCCCCGCGACCGCGCCCAGGCGGTCGGCGTGCTGCGCCGGGCCGTCGAGCTCGGCGTGAACCACATCGACACCGCCGCCTTCTACTTCTCGCCGCTCCGCTCGGCCAACGAGCTGATCAACCGGGCGCTGTCCCCGTACCCCGACGACCTGGTGATCGCCACCAAGGTCGGGCAGCCCCGGGACCCGTCGGGGGCGTGGCTGCCGCACGCCCGCCCGGAGCAGCTGCGCGGCCTGGTCGAGGAGAACCTGCGCCAGCTCGGCCGCGACCACCTGGACCTGGTCAACCTCCGGGTGGTGGGCGGCGGTTCGGTCGCCGAGCGGTTCGGCGCGCTGGCCGAGCTGCGCACCGCCGGGCTGGTCCGGCAGCTGGGCCTGTCCAACGTCCTGCCGCACCAGCTGGCCGAGGCCCGAGCCGTCGCGCCGGTGGTGTGCGTGCAGAACATGTACGGCCTGGGGGTGCGGCCCGAGCAGGACGCGTTCGTCGACCTGTGCGGCGAGCAGGGCGTGGCCTTCGTCCCGTTCTACGCGCTCGCGGGCCGGGACGGGCAGTACGGGGTGGGCGGGCGGCCGACGGCAGGCGAGCCGCAGGAGGCGGACGGGCGGCCGGGGGCGGGGCGGCGGGCGGGGGCGGGTGAGCCGGGGCCTGCCGGGGTGCTGGAGGTGGCCCGGGCGCACGGGGTCTCTCCCGCGCAGGTCCGCCTGGCCTGGACGCTGCACCGCGGTCCGCACGTGCTGGCCATCCCGGGCACCGGGGACCCGGAGCACCTGGTGGCCAACGTCGCGGCCGGCGCGCTGCGGCTGTCCGCGGCCGAGCTCGGCCGGCTCGACGCGCTCCACCGGGGGTGAGCGGCCGCGACCGCGGCGGGCCGGCGGGGCGTTGGGCGTCGTCGAGGAGCCGGGCCACGGCCTCCGCGGTCCGGCCCGCGTCGAGCGGCCGGTCGGCCGGGGCGCGGCGGGGGCGGCGGCGCCCGGCCGGCCGGCC